>CAYUEL010000018.1:0-21848 GCA_964443025.1 uncultured Gammaproteobacteria bacterium
TGGAGATTTGAATGGCAATTCCTTCTTCGGGTAAACCACGGATATCGACTTTGGCAATGCCCGCATCGATTAGACTTTGTTCCATAGTGCGGATTAATCGCCGCGCTTCACCTAGATCTTGAAATCCAGATACAACCAATGTAGATATCAACTCATAAAAAAGTTTTTGGGAAACAATGGGTATGTCTGCATTATCGGGCAAGGTGTCAACTTGATTTACTTTTTCTTTCACTTGATCTAAAGCAGAGGAAATATCTGTATTCATATTAAAATCAAGGGTGATATTGGAAACACCTTGCGCTGATGTCGATGTCATTTCCGATAAAAAATCGAGAGTTCGAAGTTGTTGTTCAAGTGGTTCGGTGATATTACGTTCTACATCTTCAGGACTAGCGCCCACCCAAGTAGTTCGAACCGTCACAACTTTGAAATCAAAGGGAGGTAAAAATTGCGTATTCAGCGTTGAAAGGCCCCATGTTCCTGCAACGAATGCAATGATCATCATCAAATTGGCGGCAACAGGATGTTTCGCAAGGTGGTCAATCATTGACATCGTGCACCAATACACCCGTCATCGCATTGGGTAATAAACTGGTCATGATAATATCCCCGTTATTTAATTCATCACTGGTGATTAAGAGTTCATATTCACCGTTATCATTTACGCGATCGCCAAAACGTGTAATTGAAATACCTTGCAAACGGTTGTCAACGACTTTAAATATACGATCGTAACTATATAATGCAGAATAGGGAATGGCGACAACGGGAATTTGATTTGATAAAGAAAGTAACAGTTCAACGGGACGTCCTAAACTTAAATTTTGAGAACCTTGTGTTACTTTAAAAAATCCATCAACACCGCCACCGCCCGTTTGCATTTCGCTGGCTAGTCGAACCAATTCCATTTCAATGGGTATGCCATCTACGGTTGCATTGGCCATGATGACCGCGTCATTATTTAAATTTTCATACAATTGAGGAAGATATTTTGAGGGGATTTGTGCACGAACCTCGAGATTTTCACTATTAAAAATATCAATCAAAGGTGAACCGGGTGTAACGCGATCTAACGGTGCCACATAAATTTCTGCAACACGCCCATGAAATGGGCTTGTGATTTCTGTTCGAGCTAAATCAAATGCGGCAAGATCAAATAAGGCTTGTGCTTTATCAAAACGTGCCAGTAGTTGTGTTAACCGTGCAGGATGATCAGCAATTTCAAGTTCACGTGCATTCACAACCAACGCTTGTTGTTCTACTGCTTGTTGCGCTAGATCCCGATCAGCGGGGGAACGTAATTGTTGTGCTACTAATTTTTCTTCACGCGCTAATGCACGGTTAAAAATTTCAAGTAATGTTTTTTCATATTCCAATGCTTTTAAATTGGATGCTTGACGATTATTTTCTGATTGGATTTGTCCATTCATTTCCAACACATCGGCTTGCCGTTGCTTTACTATTAATGAAGGTTCAAAGGGATCTAAAATAATCAGAGGTTCTTCCGGGCGAATGATATCACCTTCACGTACGGGAGTTTCTAAAACATTGGTGGTTACGGTTGAAACCAATTGTGATCGCGTTGGTGATTCGATGGTACCAAATAAATACAACGTTATTGCGAGGGGTTCGAGTTGTATTATGGAGGTTTCAATGGCAAAGCTCGTTTCGGGATGATCAATCGATTCGCCTTTGGGTTTGTTGAGGACCATCAAAATAACAAGCACCACAACGGTAGCGACAATGGTATAGGGACGTTGCTTTTCTTGGCAAGCCCAAGTGGAAAAATATTTAAATTTTTTAATGTACTTTTCTTTATCTAACATGAGGAGTTACTTTGTTAATGTTCTTAACAAGTATACCCTTTAGATAAAGAGACGCAAATCAGGACTGAAGTGACGGCTTGGTTAGTCGTCGAAACTTTTGCCGATTTGTTGTCCTGCGACAGCACCAACGGCCGCACCTGCAATCGTACCAACAGTGCCACCACCCACGGCATAACCTAGGGCGCCACCGGCTACAGCACCACCCACAGTGCCAACGGTTTCATTGGTAGACATGTTGCTGCATGCTACGAGCGTGAAGGTCAATGCTATTCCTGCAAGGATTTCTTTTGTTTTACTCATGGAATACTCCTTAGTTTCCTAACTCTATAAGTATAGATGAGTTTTTATTTAATAAAATCTTTATATTTCAATGGGTTAATGTTTCTCATCAGAAATATGATGATGGGTAGGGTCGGCAAGGATTTGATGAATATCAACGGAGTCAAAGAGGTAATGGTGATTGCAAAACTCGCAAAATGTATCGACATTACCGTATTCTTCTAAGATGGATAATAGTTCTGTTTTACCCAACGACGCTAAAACGGATTCCATGCGGTTGCGTGAGCAGGAGCAACGAAAGCTCAACGGTTGGCTTTCAAACAAACGAATGGTTTCTTCATGAAAAAGGCGATGCAATATTTCGCGGTTACTGAGGTTCAATAATTCCTCTTCCTTCAACGTATTGGCTAGCGTAGTGATGTGGTTCCAATCATGTTGACCTTCTTCTAATTCTGAAGTTGGTAAGGTTTGTAACAATAAGCCACATGCATGTAAGCCATCATGACCTAAATAAATGCGTGTAGGCAGTTGTTCCGAGCGAAGGAAGTAGCCTTCAATAGCTTCGCTTAAATTACGTCCGCCGAGCGGGATGATACCTTGATAACTTTGGGCACTTTGCGCGGACTTTAATGTGAGTGCCATTGTGCCAGGGCCAAACAGGGTTTCTAAGTTATTGCCTTCTAGAGGTTCCCTGTAATGTACCAAACCTCGAATATGGTAATCGTGGCTACATTCACCCAACAATAACGTAGCCGGTCCTTCTCCTTGTGCCTGAAGTGATAGGGTGCCTTCGGATTTGATTGTATTGGAAAGCAAGGAAACGATCGTGAGGGCATTTCCCAGAAGCTTCTGTGCGGCTTGAGGGTAGGGCCGCTTTGAAACAGCCAATTGATAGCTCGCATGCAAGCGCGCAAAAACTCCCCTGACAGGGATATTTTCAAACATAAAACTTTGAATTTGATCGGATTCAGGTATGTTAGACATGGATATAGCATAGCATATGTAGTAGAATTATCTCCTATGTTAACATTACCTAATCAAACAAAAAAGTTGTTGATGCACTCGTGTTGCGCACCCTGTTGTGGTGATATTATGTTGCGTCTAAAAGAGTCTGCGATCGATTATACGGTATTTTTCTACAATCCTAATATTCATCCACGTAAAGAATATGAATTGCGTAAGCAAGAAAATATCCGTTACGCGGAACAATTGAATGTGCCATTTATTGATGGGGATTACGATGTTAAAAATTGGTTTAACAAAGCGAAAGGCATGGAACACGAACCTGAACGTGGTATACGATGCACCATGTGTTTTGATACGCGATTTGATGTAACGGCGCATTATGCCCATGAACATGGATTTGATGTCATTACTAGCTCACTTGGCATTTCACGTTGGAAAAACATGGATCAAATTAATGAATCAGGTATTCGTGCTGCGAGTCGTTTTCCTGGCATGGTTTATTGGACATTCAATTGGCGTTTTGATGGTGGCTCACAACGCATGATCGAACTTTCGAAGCAAGAGAATTTTTATAAACAAGAATATTGTGGTTGTGCTTATTCATTGCGTGATACTAATGATTGGCGTGAACAAAATGGTCGTGACAGAATTGAATTGGGGAAAGAGTATTATTAAATTACCGTCATTTTCGCGAAGGCGGGAATCCAGTACTAAATTAATCCTTTCGCAGCGTAAAAAACACAATTAAAAATAATAATAACATTACGCCGAAGCTCATCCACAGTGATAATGTAAATCCATAAACTAGAAAGCCTATTAATGCAATGACTGCTTTCAACAGGCAATAAGGCATTTGCGTTAATACATGATCCATCAAATGACAACCCGCACCTGTTGCGGCTAAAATCGTTGTATCAGAAATTGGTGAACAATGATCACCGAATAATGCACCGGATAAAACAGCGGCCATCATCACGGTCATCATACTGGGTTCAATCGCAATCGCAATATTGGCTGCAATGGGCAACATGATACCAAAGGTTCCCCAAGAACTGCCGGTAGAAAATGCCATGATTCCCGCGAGCAAAAAACATAATGCAGGTAATAATGCAATCGGTAATGCATCGTTAATCCAGTGCGCTAAAAATTTACCGGTTCCAATGGAACCCGTTACTTCAATAATCAGCCATGCAAAGGTTAAAATATAAATAGCCGTTAACATGGCTTTAGAACCGCGTTTAACGGTTTGCAAATAATCATTGAATTTAAAATCATCGAAAATAGATAATATTAACGCAACGCTTAAACCGCTCGCAGCACCCATCACTAATGCAAAGGCAACATTGGTATTTTGCATGATCGCTAAAACAGTAATCGGCATATTCAATTCCAGTGTTGAGTAATATCCCAACACAAAAATACTGAGTAAAGTCACGGCGATGAGTGTTACCAGAGGTAATATTAAATCACGTATATGGCCATTTTTACCGATTTCAATTTTTGATAATTCACCGGGTACAGGACCTTTACTGTGTGAAAACAATTGTCCTAGACTTGCCTTGAGTTGATGTTCTCGCATGGGGCCAAAAGACCAACCGGTATAAGCCACGGTAAATACAAAGGTTAATGCAATAAACGGATAAAAATTAAAAGGAATCAGCGAAACATATACACTTAAAGCCGATGTAAAATCAAGTTCGTGTTGAAGAAAAATAACCGTGATTAAACCCATCACGTAGGCACCCCAACTCGAAAAGGGTGAAAGTAAACAAATAGGGGCGGCGGTTGAATCAATTAAATAAGCGAGTTTTGCGCGAGGAACTTTGTTTGCATCAGTAATGGGACGTGCAATTTGTCCGGTTGCCAAGCTATTAAAATAATCATCGATGAAAAGCATTAAACCGATAAATACGGCAAACATCCGCGCCCGCCGTTGCGTGTGAATATGTGTTAATGCCCATTCGCCAAATGCTTTTGTTCCACCCAGACGGGTAATTACCGCGGTTAATATCCCTAATAGCAGCAAGAAGATAATCAGTGCAATGTTCCAATCATTGAAACTACCGTCTGCATAAAAAAGACTGATAAAAATTTCTGCTAGGTAAGTAAGGGTGTGAATCGGATGAAAATTGGTTAGCAGTAAGGCACCCAAAATGACCGCCACACCCAAAGAAAGTAATACGCGATGAGTAATGATGGCAAGCACAATCGCAACTAGAGGCGGTAGTATGGAAAGCCAGGATTGTGTGTAGTTTATGAGTTCCACCGGAGGTATTTTTCCATTTGTTTGATCACGCGGTCACGCTTAAGCTTTGAGAGCTGGTCGATATAAAGCTTACCCTCAAGATGGTCTAGTTCATGTTGAACGACCTCGGCCAATAACCCTGTGGCTTCTCGTTCATAAGTCTTGCCATGACGGTCTTGGGACCGGAATTTTACCCAATCGGCACGTTGTACTTTAGCGCCTCCGCCAGGAACGGATAGGCAAGCTTCATCCAGGGTGACGATATTTTTTCGCTCAATGATTTCAGCATTAATCAGAACGATGGGGTCGGTTTTATCAGCGCTCGTGTCGATCACTGCGACATGTAAATCCTCGCCAATTTGCGTGGCTGCAAGACCGACGCCATTGCGCGCGACGTACATGGTTTCAAACATGTCATTAATGAGTGTTTGAAGGTGTGAGTCAAAACTCGTCACCTTGCGGGTGACAACCCTCAAACGCGCATCTGGAAGTGTTAATATCTTTCTAATCGCCATGGCGCGGATTATACCTATACCTATGAAAAAATAACAGTCTTCTGGTTATCGATTAATACCCTGTCTTCCAGGTGGTAACGCAAACCCCGACTAAGTACGGTCTTTTCAACATCTTTACCTAGGCGGATCATATCTTGTTGAGTTTGTTTGTGCGTGACACGGATAACATCTTGGTCAATGATGGGACCCTCATCCAATTGTTCAGTCACATAATGGCAAGTTGCACCAATCAATTTAACACCACGAATATAGGCTTGGTAATAAGGATTTGCGCCGATAAAAGACGGTAAAAAACTGTGGTGGATATTAATCAACTTACCGCGATAATGATGACATAATTCATTCGGAATAATCTGCATAAAACGTGCCAGCACAATGCAATCCGCTTGATGTTCATTCCAAAGTTTCGCTATTTCCGAAAAGTTTTTTTCTTGAATATAAGGGATATTATAGGGTTTTACGATAGAATGTAAATCAGGATGATTCGATATAACACATGCAATATCGCAAAATAAATCACCACTTTGGTGTTGATGCAACAACTCCACAAGGCAATGCGATGCTTTTGTCGCCATAATAATCACTTTTTTACGACGTTCGCTATCGATCAACGACCATTGCATGTTAAATTTTTGAGCCACGGGCATGAAAGCTTGTTTAAAACGATCAGGATCGAAGGGGGTTTGTGTTCCGCTGATCTCATAACGCATGAAGAATTTTTGGGTATCATGATCGGAATGATGATTCGCCTCCATGATCCAACCCTGTTGCAAGGCAATCGTTTGACTGACCTCTGCGACGATGCCTAAAGCATCGGGGCAGGTGATGATGAGCCGGTATGTAGTCATCCCATCATTCTAGCATTTGAGGTATCATATACCAAGCGCATTGAAAGGAGCCATTATGTCGAATAAACCGCGAGTTGTCGGTACTACCCTCATAGCAGAATCTCGCTTATTTAAAGTGGAACGGGTTCATTTGCAATTCAGTAATGGGCAGGAACGCCATTTTGAACGGTTATTGGGGAGCCGTTATGCGGTGTTGGTCGTACCGATACAAAATGATAATACGTTGCTGCTTGTGCGTGAATATGCTGTAGGAATCGAAGATTACACACTTGCTTTCCCTAAGGGGCTAATCGATAAAGGTGAAACACCTGAACAAGCTGCGAATCGTGAACTGCAGGAAGAAATTGGTTTTGGTGCACGCGATATTCAAATGGTTGCAAGCTTGGATGTGAATCCAGGATATACCAATCAAGGAACACATTTTTTAATTGCACGCGATTTATATCCATCGCAATTGGAGGGTGATGAACCCGAACCTTTGGAAGTAGTTTCATGGCCTTTAGATAAATTGAATGAATTAATGAAACACCCAGAATTTACCGAAGCCCGATCTGTTGCGGCGTTGATGTATTTAAAGTGATTAATGCTCTATATCTTCAAATCCCTTATTTTGTAGAGGGAAACCGTGTGTGTAGCTTTGCAAAATTTTAAATGCATGTTCGCTTTGTGTATCTTGCCATAATTCCATTGCATTGATCGGTTTTAACAAGGGTACTTCAGTTGACATTTCGCGTATGGTTTGTAACACATCCATTAATGGTACAAAGCGTTTGGATAGTTGTACAAAGAGATTACAATTCATTGTATTACTTAAACTGGCAAGAAGGTAATAAGCACTTTGCCCGACGTCAACATAATAACTGATTTTAACGCAACGTCGTTGTGCAAGGCCTGGGAAAAACCCGGAAAATAATAAACATTTATCACCTACTTCACGTAATTGATTTTTTTGCAATTCACCAGCCAGATGTAATGTTTCGAGAAAATCCAATGCGACAGGGCGATCATTTACCATAATTTCATCGGTAAAGCGCATCAACATAAAGACCAAGTAGCTTTCGAGATCTTCATTAAGTTGCGTTTGACTCAACGCCTGCGCATCCGAAACTAGCTCCTGCCAAGCTGCGGTGCTATTATTGTGACAAATGACCCTGCTCATTACTTAAGTATGGGCAGAAACAGTTTGTTTTATCAAGTAAAAATGACCTATAATCAACTTGTTAAGAGAGGAAGTCATGCCAAATACCGACAGCCCTTGCATTGGCATTTGTTCAACGACTTACGGTGATCAAGTGTGTCGGGGGTGTAAACGTCATTACGATGAAGTCATCAGCTGGAATGCCTTTAAAGATAATGAAAAACAAGAGATTCTTGAACGTATTGATCAATATACTGCACATATCGTGAATGATTTTTTGGTTGTTGTTTCTCTAGAGAAACTAGAAAGAGCCTTGCAATCTTGGCATGTGCGTTACCGCGACGATGATCATCCGCTCACATGGGCTTTGCAATTATTAAAATTTGCAGATGATAAAATCACATCTATTCATGACGTTGGTATTGAAATAAACGCGGCCTATCAATCACTGAGCTTACATATGCTTTGTAATAAAATCGACAAAGCGTTGTATGTTTATGCTTGCGAGAATTGTTAACGCATTATCACTTCTTTGTCAAATAATCTTTAAATGAAATGAACTTAGCTTTATCAATTTCATGCGCATCAGATTTATCGATATAAGCGTAATAATAGAGTTGTTCTTTGCCTTGTAATGTTTTTGCGGGATATAACATGCCTCGTTTTTCCCATTCTGCTGGGGACATTCGGTATTCTTTTGGTGTGAAAGTTTTTACAATGAGACTTCTATTCTCAAGGCCTTTCAACACATCCAGCGAAATTTCTTCATCTAAATCATCTGCCATCAAAAAATCACCTTTCATCTCATCGTCCACTTTAACTACTAAAAAGCTTGGATTTCCATTGAAATCAAAAAAGACAAAGCTGCCATTATCATCGTATAGATAATATTCAACAATATTTTTTTCTTTAATTAAGTTATTGAAAAAATCTAAAAAAACAGGATCAATAAGCGGAGATGGTTCATAACCTTCGCGAGGATAAGCCAGGTTATCAACGATAATAGAAGTCATATCTTTGAAACGATCATAGCAAAGCTCTTTGATCAGCGCTTCTAATGATTTGTATAAATTTTCGGTATCTTTATCGATGAATCGATCAATGATGTCATTATTAAATGCTCGAACGGCTTCTTGTTCTGTTGTCATCCCAGTCAATAAAACTTTTTTAATGGTTTTATCTTGAATTTGTTTAAGAAAATCCAATCCTTTAAGTTCAGGCATAACTTGATCTGCAATAACAATAGATACTTCTTTAAATCGTTTGGGATTATAAATCTCGTCAATAATTGGAAATAAGCTCATATCAATATTTCGATGTCCTAGATCAGGATCATCTTCTTGTGAAATACAACGCTCGATAAATGGATCGCGTTGATGCCTATTATTCAAATATTCAAGCGCTTCAACAGGGTCGCTAAAAACTTTGTAAATAGCAAGCTTTTTGTCTAAAGAAGAAACTACATTTTCAAGATAAGCAGGATCATCATCAACCAGTATGACTGTAGTTGGGAAATAACATGCCAAAGCTTTTTTATCGATCATATCAGTGTCCTCAATGATATTGTGTTGGGAAATATAGCATAAATTCAGTGTATTCGCCTTCTTGCGAATTGCATTCGATTCGACCTCCTAAACTTTCCATCACCATTTTGCAAAATGCCAATCCAACGCCTGTTCCGTAAGGAGTTTGGCTATAGAAGTGTTCGAATATATGTGGAAGTATATCGGGTGGAATTCCTTGCCCGGTATCTTTAAAAATGAGGATATTATGGTCTTTTGATTTTTGCACTTGCATGGTAATGATTCCCTTGCGTGCTGATTTGATGTAATACAATGCATTTTTAAATAAGTTAAATAGAACATGAACCATCAGCATTTCATCGCCTTTAAATTCAAAGTCTTCCTCCTTCCAATGCACAAGCTTTCGATTTTCTTCTGTAAAAGGATAACGTCTCAAAGCTTCATCAACACATTTTTTAATAGAGCATTCTGTAAAGGCTTCTTTTTTTATTGGCGCAAGTCCTGCTTTTACTAAAAACATATCGACAACAGAAAAAGCAGATTTAGCTTCAAATTTTATGTTATCTAAGACTTTTGGAATACGTTTAATATCTTCATCAAATAAGTAAGGAACTTCCATGTTGGCGGCTTCAGCCATTTTGTATCCTTCGATTAAACACGGTAATTGCCGCGTAATTCCATCCGTTCCCGAACTGATTCCCTGCAAGGGTGTTTTAAGTTCATGCGCCATGCTTGCAGCAATGAGCTTAATAGTTTGAGATCGTTCTTCAACCGCTTTAATTTCCAAACGCAATTGCTCCGCTTCTTTTCGATCAGTAATATCAACAGCAATCCCAATAACTCCCTCGACAATCCCGTTTTTGTAGAAGGGACTTTTTACAGAAAGGTACCATGTGTTGTCATGACACTCTTCTACAGAAATAGCTTTTTTAGTTTGCATAACTGTTTTGCATGATTCCCAAGCATGAGTGTCAATTTCCTCCATGCGGTTTATATCACCCATAATGTTTTTTAATTTTTCATTACGAAAAAGGTATTCTCCATTAGGTTTTACAGCAAAAATGTTAATATCCAGATAACTTGAGATCATTGAAAATATGTCGGCCACCAGATCTGAGGGTAGCGTCAATTCTTTCTTTTTGTTCATTTACTGACCTTGAAAGTAATTTCTAAGATATTGCTTACGAAAGTATAAGATATAAATAGTCTAGATGAAAATAAACGCTTAGTTTTTTATCTTATGCGTTAACAAAATTAGATTTTTGTTATGCTTTTCAACAACATATGTAATTGCTGGATTGAAAGATCGAGGGTAAGTGACAACCCCGTTAAAAGTTAATGCGGCAGCGCATTCCTCTATGATGTATTTACGAGCAGATTCTAAAGTGGGCGCTATGTTTTCATGATAAGCGGCATTTGCTAACTCATTAACGATTTGAGTAAAAATAGGGTCTGGCTGTTTATCTTCAAAGCCATCAAAATCCATAAGGACTAATTTTTTCATATCTGAGTAAGAAAAGAATATATCATTTTCTCTTGCAGGGTTGATAATATAGTCCCAAGTAAAAAACTGATAATTAATTTCTATATTTTTGAAATATTTTTCATGAGCGATAAGCCAGTCAGTTTTTTTCGTTTTGTCACTGTATCTATTAGCATAATGCCTGTTTAAATAGCTACTATCAATAAGAATAAGTTTATCAAGCACATGTGTATTGGAATTTACTAGCTCAATGAAACTGCTAAAATATGGGCCTGTTTGAGATAAATTGCTTACACTAACCACATAAATGAGGGGGGTTGAACATGGAAGCGAAGATAGATTTTTTGAAAAACGCATCTTGATTTTTTTCTCAGGGCATTCTTTTATGGGTAGTGTACTATTACTTGAAGTTGCAACCGCTTGTAACATTTTGTGAATAGATGAATAAATTTCTTTATTTGGTCCAGATGTCTCAATAATTTTGGCGCAGGATTCGATGATACCCGCTTTAAAAGTATCAATGGAAGTATTTTTCATTGTCTCAGTAATTAAATTGGCTGGGGGTGTTCCCATGGCATCCAGGAGTTGAAGAGCTATTGACTGGTTAAGCTCCGCCGGATCTTTTGGTTTTATCACTGGAGGGGCTGTGAGCTCGTTAGATCCAACCAGTTTCTTTCGGCTTACTGGGCGCTGGTGTTGAAATAAATGCTCAACTATTTGTTTTTCCATAAGCCAACCTAAGAGTGAGGATGGAGCATCCATACTTTTGGGGATGCTTTAATAGGCATACTACTCTTTTGGAGGGTTCAAATCAATAGTCAGCTAAAAAGATTAATTTATTGCTATGCTAAAGTTTATTTTATGGAGTTCAGATGGCTTTTAAAGAACTGTTATACAAAATCTCGAAGGTGAAAGAATTTGACCCAGCACACCCATATATATCAATGTGTTATATTGTCGTATAACTCCAAAGGAAAAACACAATGACGAAAAGTAAATTGGGTTTGCCATTTGAATACCAACAATACCCAGAATATTTTGATGCGCTCAATATTAATCCTGACACAGATGCTAAAAATGCGGTCATTGAACGTACATTAAGGAAGCACAAAGTCAGAACAGTTTTGGATCTGACCTGTGGTACAGGGTCGCAAGTATTTTATCTTACAAAAAGTGGGTACAAAGTAATAGGGGCTGACTTCAGCCTCGATCTGTTAAAGATTGCACGAAAGAGAGCCCGTGCGGAGAAAGTTGATGTTAAGTTTATCGAAGGGGATATGCGCACGCTTAAAGTAGGCAAGTTTGATGCAGTAATCACAATTTTTAATGCGATAGGGCATTTAACAAAAGCAGGTTTTGAAAAAGCTTTGCGCAATGTACATAACAATTTGAAAGAAGGTGGGCTTTATGTTTTTGATATATTAAATTTAGAAGCCATGACAAATCAAGCAGTGGCCGATCTTTCTTGGCATGCCCACAAAAAAGTGAAAAATGCCCAAATTCACACGGTACAATGCTCTGTTATTGATAGAGCTTCGGGTCGAGTAACGGCTTATGATTATGTTGTTATTCAGAAAAATATTGATAAACCACAAAGTTTTAAAAGCTCATTTACATTGAAAATTTACACAGCTCAAGAGCTTCGCGAGCTGTTATCCAGAAATGGATTTGAAGTAATCAGCCAATCTGAAATGAGTGGTTCGAAATTTAAAAATAAAACGAGCTTGAATATTCTAACAGTTGCAAGAAAGCTTAACCCCTAATTCGATACCAAATAATGAGCCAGGTGGTTGTGCCGCAAGTAACAACGCTCAACATAAAGCCAAATATTAACAAGTAATCTTTAACGACAAAACCGTGCATGATCGTAATAATTTGAAGTAACAAAAAACCACCAAAGGTGAGGAGGGAGACTTCTTTAGAATCTTTGAGTTTATATAGGCTAATAATTTGAGGAACGAATAAAATAGCATTTACAAACAATCCAACACCAAAGGCAAGTTCAATAAGCATATGTAAAAATGGCATTTATTTATTCCTTTTTTTATCCAAATAATTCGCTGTGCGACCCCAATCGTGCCAGTCTCAATATGTGTTGATCTAATTTCTTGTAGATCAATAATAAGTCTGGTTTAACATGGCATTCACGATATCCATTCCATTCGCCACCTAATGCATGATCATAATTATTATCAGGCAGCATCCTATCTGCCAGCAATAGATTGATAATATTTAAAAGAAGTGAATCTAAAATTTTGCTATAACGGGGTATTGATTTTACACGCTTGTAGTCGCGTTTAAATGCCGTCGAGCGCTCAATCGTCCGCATGGAGATCATCCATCAAAGCGTCAATACTTTTAAATTTTTTGCCTTTACCAGTTTCAAGTTCTGCCATAGCTTTGCGGCTTATTGCATTAGGCTCTCTTACTTCAAAGGGTAATCGGTGCTCTTCTGCAATGCGAAACATAAGCAGTCTGATTGCATCCGAGACAGACAAACCCATTGCCTCTAGTGCATCAGTTGCGCGTTGCTTGGTACCGCTGTCAATACGAGCACGTACATAAGTATCGGTGGTAGTATGCATAGTTTTTACCTCTTATGTGTTAGTATGCCAAAAGCATACTAATAGTGTAGTCCTTTTGTGACTACACGTCAATGAAATAGGTTGCCTTATCGGCTTCATTAAATAATATTTAAATCAATAGGTTACAGATTATTAGGAGGTTACAGATGATACCTAAATTAACCCATGATTTTTATAACCGTCATGCGGTCGAGGTTGCACGTGATTTATTAGGTAAGACCTTAGTACTGGGTAATCAACGAGGCATTATCACAGAAACGGAAGCTTATCGAGGCGAGGATGATGAAGCTTCTCACGCCTTTCGGGGTATCACCAAGCGCTCGCAAATCATGTTTGGTCCACCGGGCCATGCGTATGTGTATATGATTTATGGGATGTATTATTGCTTTAATATTGTGACTGAAGTAGTGGGTCAGGCGAGTGCAGTTTTAATTCGAGGTTTACGGTTGGAGAATGAGCATGTTGATGGCCCGGGTAAATTATGCCGCGCGTTGGGAATTAATCGTGAACATAATGGAATCGATTTAATCAATAATGATAATTTTTATTTAACAGAAGGTATTAAACAACCCACCTATCAAACAACCCCGCGCATCGGCATTCGCAAAGCCATCGATAAACCGTGGCGGTTTGTGGTTAATACTCCATAAAAAATCGGAATTCTACTTATTCTGATCTTGCTACTATTTTATTGAGCTTAAGGCAATTGCTCGTAGTAGAAAATACCTCGCGTTTTATACAACTGATTTTTTGAAAAAAATAATATAGTATTCAAAAATGATACGTTTGTCGATTTTATAAAAATTTTGGATAACACATGTCTTTAGTAATTTTAACACCATCATTTTTATTTGGGTTGTTGTTTTTCCTATTTGTATTGCTAGGGGAAATGATTTTTAAAAGATCATTTTCTGGGTCGGAAAAAATCCTGAGTAAGTCAGAGGCAAAAAAACGGATATTTAAAAATGTTGGAATAGGTTTTGTCTATAGACTCTTGTTCATCCCATTGGTTATTGGTCCTATTATTCACCATGTTGCAATTGCTAACCATATTTATTTTTTTGATATCAAAAATCCAATCATCCACTTTATTGTCGCCATTGTGGCATTTGATTTGGTGAATTATTTTACTCACTTTCTATGCCATCGTTATAAATTTTTATGGAAGTTTCATGTGGTTCATCATCTGGATGAACGGGTTGACATTTCAACAGGGTTTAGGCAGCATTTCGCAGAAAAATTTCTTATCTTTCCCTTTAAAATATTAGTTATTATGGTTTTTACCATAAGCCCCAGAGAACTTTTTTTCATTGAGCTTATTTCGCTTTGCAATGGACTTTTCCATCACTCTAATATTCATTTAAACAAAAAAATAGAGAAATTTTTATGCTATTTTTTAACATTGCCCGCCTTTCACGTGGTTCATCACTGCAATAAAATTCCTTATATTAATTCTAATTACGGTTTTATTTTTTCGTGGTGGGATAGGATTTTTAGAACAATGAGCAAAGATTCAATTTACAAGATAGAAAATCCCGTATTCGGTGTTGGAAAGTGTAACGATGGAAGTTTTTTAAGTTTATTATTCAAGCCTTTTTATTCAAAGCTGCCTTATTAATGGAGAAATGATGAACAGAGAAATACCCCTAACTATTATGCGCGGAGGTACTTCACGAGGTTTATTCTTCTTAAAAGAAAATTTGCCAGAAAATAGTGTTGAAAGAGATGAGATTTTGCTTAAAGTCATAGGTGCTGGCGAACGTCGAGGCGTTAATGGTTTAGGTTCTGAAGATCCGCTTCTAAATAAAATTGCGATTATTTCAAAGTCCTTGCGACTCGATTGTGATGTGGAATATCAATTCATACAAGGGAATTGCGAAAAACAATTCTTAGATGCTTCCGCGAGTTGCGGAAATATTATTGCTGCAGTTGGACAATTTGCTGTTGAAAGCGGGTTGGTTAACCCTTCTCTTGCAGATACCCAGGCTACCGTAAAAATATTTAATTTGAATACTAATAAGAGAGTTGACAGCTCATTCCAGGTTAAAAATGGTTTACCGGTCTATGGGGGAGATCAATTTATTGATGGGGTTTATGGCTCTGCCTCGCCGGTATTGTTAAATTTTTACTCCCCTAACGGCGCAGTTACAGGGTTGATTTTCCCCACTGGTAATAAAAAAGAAAATATAGATGGAGTTCCTTGCACCGTTATTGATTGCGCAACATTATTAATTGTCATCCAGGCAAAAGATCTAAAGCTATCTGGGAAAGAAAGTCCACAATTATTAAATTCCGAAAAAATATTGATAGAAAAATTAATGAAAATTCGGCAAATAGTTGGTGCTAAATTGGGGCTACCTCAAGCAGAATATAGCGTATTGCCAAAAATATGTATTATCAGCCCCGCACAAGAGGGCGGAGATATATGCGCGCGTTTTTTTACCCCATTTACCTGTCATTCTGCAATACCTTTAACAGGTGCTATTGCGCTAGCAGCCGCGAATATAAATGTTTATGAGAAATCATGTGATCTCCTTAATCGGGCACAATTTTCCTTTCAAATTGAACATCCGGCAGGAGTTCTTGAAATTAACTTATCTGTAAGAAGAGAGAGCAATGTTGGCATTATTGAAAAGGTAGGTTTTGTTAGAACGGCGAGAAAGATTATGTCAGGAGTCGCATATCTTTAAATTAGTAGAAAGGTAAAGCCCATGAAGTTTTTTGACCATCCATTAAAAATTAGTTTTTCTCATCTTCAGTCTCCTCCGGCTTACATGTTGCTTGCGGTTTTTAGCGTATCCTTGTCAAGCTTTTTCGCTAAATTGTCCATAATTGACATAGGAGTTCATGCTACCATTTTTGTGAGATTTTTTATTCCACTCTTATTAAGCATGCCGTTATTGTTTATCTTCAAGCCGTCAATTAAATTACAAATGAGTTCAATTAAGTTAACTCTTCTGAGAGCATTTTCTTTAATTTTTTCTCAGTTATGTCTTTTTCTTGCAATCCAAGGCCTCCCATTGGCCGAAGCAATTCTACTTTATAATACGGGACCAATTATCATTACATTATTTTCATTTCTTTTGGGATATAAGGTAAAAACTAAGGAATGTATCGGACTTGCTCTGGGGGTTGTTGGGATACTGTTTATCTGTCGTTTACAAGAAGGCACGTTAGATAAATATGTATTGTATGGAGTTCTGTCGAGTATCGCTTTTTCTATTTCGCAAATAACACTTTATGCCTCATCAAAAAAAGAAGATAGCGTGGTTATAATGTTTTACCTTTACCTTTTTACAAGTTTATTAGCTTTTATTTTACATTTAACATTTTCGGATGAAACATTATTAACCGTAAGTAATTTTGAGTACCCTATTGTTATATTTTTATTTTCAGTTGGGTTTTTTAGTTTATTGAATCAGTATTTTCGTGGGAAGGCTTATAAAAAATCGAAAAGTCCTTCCGAGCTTGCACCACTTATTTATTTCTCAGTATTATTTTCGAGCGTTTTGGATCTTGTATTTTTTTCAATTGCGCCAGACACACAATCCATCGTGGGGTGTGTTTTAATTTTTTTGAGTACTTATATGACAATCAGAAACACTTTTAAAGAGAGCGAAAAATAGCACCCCCCAAATGGGGGGATATACATTTTTATAAAAAAGGTGTGTAATAAAAAGAGGAGATTGCCATGAGAGATAACAATAATAACGGAAGGGTATTGCCGCCTGGCGAAAAGAAACTATTGGAAGAAAAAAAAGAACTATGGCTTGTTGAACTTAAAAAACGTCTACCTATAGAAAAATGTCAAGCAGTCGTTGAAATTAATTTTTGGGTTGATACAAAGGACGCCGATAAAGACAAGCTAGAAGAGGTAAAAAAAGAAGCGCAACAGCTACAACATGTTTTAATGGCTATTGAAGTATATACGGAGAGTTATGCCAGCGCTGAAACAATGGAATATTTTTTAGGAGATATTGTTAAATCGTTCAGATTTCCTTGGAACGCCCACGAAACCCAGTTTGTTAGAAGAAGTTTATCAGACGAAAGGTTTAAAAATATTCAAGCTGTTTTAATACAGCTTGATCATAGAATACTGAATGTTACTGCCGAGTCAATTGAGCATTTTAATCAGATGGAAATTGTAGTTCCTTTAACTGCTAAAAGAGCGGAGGAGGAATTAAATGATCATGTGGAAGAAATGCCAAAATCCCCTTCATTTATGCAAAAAGTTTGGGCGCGACGTATCAGAAATTTAACCAGCGAATATGCACGAGAAAAATTAGTCAAAAAAACGGGCGTTAAAGGCTTGGAAGTCACTAAAGAAGGGGGCTTATTAAGAAATTTCTTGGTTGAACTCGATAAATTTTTATCAGAAATATATTTAGAAGATAAAATTGATAGAATACTTCTCTTAAGACTTATTGATAACGACCAAGATGACCCAATTGTTTTTTCATTTTATTTAAGGCATTCCGAAGCTATCGCCGCGGTTGATGGATTAAGTCCTAGGGTGAGAAAGCAATTAAGAGAACAAATTGATGAGCTGGGTAAGATATCAGAAAATTTTTTTGGAACTCCTATTTATTTAACAAAAAGCATGGGTTTATGTATTGCAGAGTACATGAGAGCATTAAAAGAAGGAAGAATGCATTTTTTTCCGTGGAAAAACAATAAAGAAAATATCGATAAAACAGCTGCTCTGATAGAACAATTTTGTAAAACATTGCTGAGTGAAGAAGGGTGGCTTGCGCATGAAATTGGAGATTTGATTGAAGCGCTGGAGATCTCGCTACCTAAGGAAAAGGGTTTGCTAAGCAATACAGTAGAGTATGTTTTTGATGATTTATCGGGATTTATTAATGAAGTCAGGCTGTATTTTTTAGGGCAACTTTTTTTCCAAGCGTCACCCACTTCTTATAGAGCGGGTATATATGATGGTATTGCTGCAAAACATTGGCCTTATGACTTCAGAATAAAGTATGAAAAAGTCATTCGCAATACCATCACAGAATTGGTGGATGCGGGGACCGAAAATCCAACCCTGGATGATGTGCGAGGAAAAATACCCAGGGCTTTTTACTCCGATTACATGACATCTATTTTAAATGAGTGGAAAGAAGAGCAAAACGTTATTAAAGCCTACGATGCATTAGTGCAGAAAGGGTTGAAAACACCCACAGCCATGGATGTTGCCAAGCAATTAGGGCGATGGGATGTTTATATTTGGGGAGTTGCCGAACCGCTGATTGTAAAAATGGTAGAAAGAAGGGCAAAAGAAACCAGCGCTACCGATAAAAATAAAAAAATTAGCTTAGTGTCATCGCTCGTGGAATCAGATGCAAAAGATTGCAATGTGCTTCCTGTGGATTCAGGGCCAAAAATTTATATTACGGATGATGGTTTAAGGCAAAGGGTGGCTCAACGAACAGAAGAGCTAATAGCCTATGATACTCACAAAAGTCTTCCGAAATACGATGAGAAAACAGAAATAGAACATGAAAATGAATTATTTCACAGTGAAGAAGAGGCCAGAAGGCGCAAGTATGATTACTTTAAATTGATTCATGAAAAAGATAAATCTGGGGAACTCACCTATACCGATGTAGTAAAATTTGGCACACGATGTTGTGTGAACTATGTATGGGGTAGAAGAGACGGATGGTTTTTTAAAGCATCGAATACAAAACAAATGGATAATGAAATACGAAAAAATTTAGTGGGCATGTTTGAACGATTAAGTGGTTTGTACGGTGAAACGGAGCGCCTTAAAGCATGTGAGGAGCAGGAAAAAGAGCGTCAAAAAAGAGAAACACTTGTGCGAAGCTAAAAGGAGAAATCATCATGGGAGTAGACAACATGGATTCACGGGAACAGCATTCTTGGAAAGAGCTGACTCGTTACCCAGGGGTCATTGTTAAAGAAGATGAACCTAATGCAATACAAAAAGATTTAAATAGCGGTGTGGTGACGCACATGACCGATCTCGGCGTTTCGCAAACGCTGAGTAAAGCGCAGCAATTGAAAATCCATCTTGAATCAGAGTTTAAATATTACCATCAATTAATATTAGGACGCATAAAATTTATTGTAGGTATTTTTAAAAACACCCACAAAGAATACAAGCGCGGTAAGAGTCAAAATTATTATGAACGTTATTTTGATGATATTGACACGTTGGAGAAAAATCTCTTGGAAGTCTCCACCTTTGAGGAACTGGGTGGCGTTTTAGATGATGCTATTTTAGGGTTTGAAGCGTATGACTTAGATTTGGATGTTTTGAGACGAAACGATCTCTCGAAATTGTTAAAGGCGGCTCAAAATAGCTATAGGGTGTTAGGATTAATTCCAAGAAAATTTAACGAGCATGTGGTTCCTATCTATTTGAGAAGTATTGCGCAAGCCGAAGAGAAGATAAGAAATACTAAAAATATATTACGTTGGAATTTAACGCTGTTTGGGTTATTAGAAGATACTCTTAAAGGCTCCGAACGAACGTCACTATCTCCAGAGCCATTATTGAATGAAGAAGAATTGTTTGCCTTATTACAGTTAAGTCTTATTTTGACGAGCCATGGTACGAAGCTTGCCAATGTTAATTTGCGAGGTATCGTATTGGGAGAATCAAAAGAGCTAGCTAAAATTGAGGGGCAATCATTTTCATCAGATTTGATTTTACATTTAACGAAATTACGAGGAAAAACGAATATTATTCATCAAGTTCAGCAGATCATTCAGGATTTAAATCATCCGACGATACAGTCCATTTGCCATCGCACCATGAAAGCGACTCATGATGCGATAAAAGAGCTGGCGGACGATTTAACCGATCGAGGACTTTTACAACAACCTCTTTATGTGCGTTGGATGGCAGCTTACCGTACCAATCAGAGCAACCTAGAAAGATTAAAAGGTCTCGTTGGCGATCGGAGTTTAAACAACGCACAATTCGTTGGTAAATTAAAAACTACGCACCGACATATTTTTGAAAGAGAAATAGAGCCAAAATTTTCAAAGTTATTATCACCAGAAAGGACGGAATGGTTTGCAGCGCAAAAAAAGAAATTAGAAGCAATAGAACAGGGGTTGTTAGCGCAAACTGTTATGACAGATTCCATTCGAGAAGAAATCAAGCGCGAGTACGATACTTTTTGGATAGAAATGCTTAAAGAGATCTGGGAGAAGAGAGATGTCAATAGAAAAAGAAGTGAACGCGGGAAACTCATTGAAGATGTTCTTTGGAATCAATCTTTCAAGGATGTATTGAGTGTTATTCCAATGCTACGAAAAGAAGCCAGTTTAAGTATCTCTTACGCCCAGTTTGAGCGTTATCGCATGGTAACTTATTTTGATGAAGCCATTGAAAATGAATATGGCTTTAGCTTGCTCGATCGTGGAAGTACACGAAGTCAGCAGATTTTTGCATTACGAAATGATTTGCTTAAAAGGGCCAATGATAAAGAAGAGGCCGCTGTTCTGGTAGACGATGCTATCAAAGATATTGAAGATTCCCATGCCAGTACTAGCCGAGCTTTCAATGTGTATGGGCGTCAATCTCGAGCGGCCAGTTGTTTGAGAAATAATTTTTTACCAACCTGTTATCAGCAAGAATTAGTTTCAGTAAGATTACCTCAACAAGTCGTTCGCCAGGTTGAGGATAGCTTTAGAAACAAGATGCAAGCGTACTTTGATGAGTATTTCTTTGTAAGCCTTAAAGAACGAAAATGTGTTGCTGAGATTCTGGCATTTATACGTGCTCAGTCGTCGGAATTTGATAATATTTTAAACACCAGTAAAGTTGGGGAACACATTCGATTAAAGATAAAAAATGCTGCCAGTACCGAACAAGAAAAATATGAAAACTCATGGTGGGGCAGGTTGGTTTCTTGGGTTACAGGCAATAAAGAATCTTCCTTTGCCAAAGGGTTATTTTTTGCTTACGATGCACTGCAAGCAGAAGGAATGGTACCTGTTGATAACAGTAGGAATGCTCAAAAGATTATTGAGGGGCTTCAACGCGCCTATAATAAATGCTTGGATTATGACGTCAATGTTTTACCGAGTTACATGTTAAGCATGGATGTAGGGGTATTTAATCAAGTGGATTATTATTTATCTGAAAGCGAGCAAACCAAGAAAACGCATACATTAAGTGCACTTTCAACACTCATGGACGATATACAAAAAAATAACTTGGATAAATTGCGTGCTGCCAGGGCAATCGAAGTGATGCTCAACGGTCTTGTGGAGTATGCTCCTTTCCATGAATTTATTGCTGAAGAAGTAAAACTCATGAGGTATAGGGGTCAATTAGGCCATCCAGAAAACCCTGCGTTAAGGGAAGATCTAAACAATCTTCATGATAAAGAAAAAGATTTGATTAATGCCGCAAAGAAAATGAAGTAAATACCCTGGGCCATGGAGAGGAAAAGTGATCGAG
>CAYUEL010000019.1:0-20736 GCA_964443025.1 uncultured Gammaproteobacteria bacterium
GTTACGATATACATGGGAACCGCAAATATTATTGATCTCATAAAGCACCTATAAAAGATAATGAAACAGGTGAAGTGATAGGGTTGATTGGCGCAACACTGGATATCACTGAACGGAAAGCCATGGAACAAGCACTTGCAAAGGCAAAAGAAGATTCAGAAGCAGCTAACTTTGCTAAGTCACATTTTTTAAATAACATGCGACATGACATACGAACGCCATTAAGTTGTATCGTAGGTTCTGCGCGTGTCTTAAAAAAAATGGAACATGATCCGGAAAAACTTGAATTTATCGATGGCATATTGGATTGTAGCGAGAGTTTATTGAGCATGATCACTCATATGTTGGAATACGATACATTGGCTGCAAAAGAACGTCCAGTTAAGTTGGAAATAGTTAAGATCAAAAAACTTAGCCGTGATTTATTACTGATGGTAAGTCTTGCAGCAAAGCGCAAGGGTATTGACATAGAACTTAATATTGCTGATGATGTACCTGAGTATGTAGAAACAGATACCTATCGAATCCAGCGTATTTTACTAAATTTAATGACAAACGCTATAAAATTTACTGATAAAGGCATGGTGGCACTTAACGTAGCTGTTAAGCAGCAGGACATGAAGTTATTGGCTTTAAATATCGCCGTGCATGATACAGGAATTGGTATTCCAAAGGACAAACATTATGTTATTTTTGATAAGTTTGTTCGTTTAAACACAATAGAAAAAAATGTTGAAAGTGGAGAAGGATTGGGACTGAGTATTGTTCGTCAATATGTGAATGAGCTTAGCGGTTCCATTGCTGTAAGCAGTACATTGGGGGAAGGTAGTACCTTTTATTTAACAGTACCATGCCGACATGCGGCAGTAACGCAAAAGGAAAATGCGCTATGAAAGTATTACTCGTTGAAGATGTTCCATTGGCCGCAAAAATATCTGCATTTTTATTGCGTGCTTTAAATTGTGAGGTTGATGCTGTAGAAACAGGTCAAGATGCATTACAAAAAGTCATGACACATCATTATGATTTCATTTTGATGGATATTGGATTGCCTGATTATGATGGCTTTATGGTGACTGAACGCATTCGGCAGTTTTCTGATGTGCCGATTTATGCGCTTACCGCGCAGGCAGATGAAGCGCATCGCCAACAAGCATTTGCTTCAGATATGACAGGGTTTTTAACAAAACCACTCAATGAATCTGAAATTAAAAACATCATGGCAAAAATAAAATATGCTGAATATGCAGCGAAACAAAATACGTTGATTGATAGTACGCATGAGCAAATTGAATAAAACGCAGTATGTTTGTGATGCCTGTGGTGGCACAAGCTCTAAATGGGCGGGTTGTTGCTCGGATTGTGGAGCATGGAATACATTAACTGAAACGACAGCTATCTTAGGAAAGAAGTCGGCGCACAGGCAGGGTTATACAGGTACAACTCAGGCACAAGTTCAGCATATTAAAGATGTTTCATTGCATGAAGTACCACGTTCAACGACGGGTTTAAGTGAGCTTGATCGTGCATTGGGTGGCGGCTTGGTTGAGGGCTCTGTCATATTAATTGGCGGTGATCCAGGTATTGGTAAATCAACCTTATTGTTGCAAACGGTTGCGAATTTAAGTCGTGAAAAACCTGTTTTATATGTTACCGGTGAAGAATCATTGCAACAAGTTTCCATGCGTGCACATCGCCTCAATCTAAGCGATGTTAATGTAAAATTGCTGGCTGAAACACAAGTTGAAACCATCTTAAATCAAGCACAAAAAGAAAAGCCTGCTATTTTAGTGATCGATTCCATTCAAACAGTTTATACGGAGCAATTGCAATCTGCGCCGGGTTCGGTCAGCCAAGTGCGTGAGACCGCTGCGCAATTAGTGCAATTTGCCAAACAAACGAATACAGCCATTTTTTTGATTGGCCATGTCACGAAAGAAGGGGCATTGGCAGGTCCACGTGTATTAGAACATATGGTGGATACGGTTTTATATTTTGAAGGACAAAGTGATGCACGTTTTCGTGTGATCCGTGCCGTTAAAAATCGTTTTGGTGCGATGAATGAACTGGGTGTTTTTGTGATGACCGATAAAGGATTAAAAGAAGTCGCCAATCCCAGTGCTATTTTTTTATCACGTAATGAGCAAGTGGTTTCGGGTAGTACGGTGATGGTGACGTGGGAAGGTTCGCGTCCGTTATTGGTAGAATTGCAAGCGTTGGTGGATCAATCGCATCATGGAAATCCACGCCGCGTGACCGTGGGAATCGATCCCAATCGTTTGACCATGGCACTTGCCGTATTGCATCGTCATGGGGGTATTCCTACGTACGACCAAGATGTGTTTATCAATGTGGTGGGTGGCGTTCGTCTGAGCGAAACAGGTAGTGATTTAGCATTGATGCTGGCGGTGATGTCAAGTTTACGCAATCAACCCATCCCACAAGACATGGTTATTTTCGGTGAAGTGGGTTTGGGTGGAGAAATCCGTCCCGTACCTGGTGGGCACGAACGTATTAAAGAAGCTCAAAAGCATGGTTTTACCAAAGCCATTGTTCCAGCCGCGAATGTTAAAAAAGCTAAATTTGACGGCATTGAAGTGATTCCTGTCTCTCATATCGGACAAGCGTTGCAGGCTTTGTAGAGCCTGGCTTATCCAGCCATATCCGTGTAAAATGGGGTCCTGCATATCAATTAGCATCACCGGGATGGGGGCCTATGTACAGCATGAATATGAAAATTGGCACGTTTGACCCAGAATTGGGCCAAGCCATTGCAAAAGAAATCGTTCGACAAGAAGAACACATTGAGTTAATTGCCTCAGAAAACTATGCAAGCCCAAGGGTACTTGAAGCGCAAGGCTCTGTTTTAACGAATAAATATGCCGAAGGGTATCCTGGCAAACGCTATTACGGTGGTTGCGAGAATGTGGATGTGGCCGAAGAGTTGGCTATCGAGCGGGTGAAAAAGCTTTTTGGTGCGGATTACGCCAATGTTCAACCTCACTCAGGTTCGCAAGCGAATGCAGCTGTTTACATGGCCTTACTGAATCCAGGTGATACGGTATTGGGGATGAGTCTGAATGAAGGGGGTCATTTAACCCATGGCTCGAAGGTCAATTTTTCAGGACGTATTTACAATGCGATTCAATACGGATTAGATCCGAAAACAGAATTGATTGATTTAGATCGTGTTCGTTCATTGGCTCGCGAACATAAACCTAAGTTGATTGTTGCTGGGTTTTCCGCTTATTCACGCAAAATTGATTGGTCAAAGTTTCGTGAAATTGCGGATGAAGTCGGTGCTTATTTATTAGTGGATATGGCGCATGTTGCTGGATTAGTTGCCGTTGGACTTTATCCGAATCCAGTGCCTTATGCAGATGTGGTGACATCCACCACGCACAAGACGCTACGGGGTCCGCGCGGTGGTATTATTTTATCGCGAGAAAATCCTGAATTAACGAAGAAGTTTAGTTCCCTTGTATTTCCTGGAACGCAAGGCGGACCCTTAATGCATGTGATTGCTGCGAAAGCCGTTGCATTTAAAGAAGCGTTATCACCTGAGTTTAAAACGTATCAAGAGCAAGTCGTAAAAAATGCACAAGCCATGGCGAATACAATGCAAAAACGAGGGTTTCACATTGTTTCAGGTGGAACAGATAATCATTTATTTTTGGTGTCATTGATTGATAAAGGCATTACGGGACAAGATGCTGAAGAAGCATTGGGGCAAGCTAATATCACGGTTAATAAAAACTCCGTCCCCAATGACCCACAAAAGCCCTTTATTACAAGTGGATTGCGCATCGGTTCGCCTGCGATTACAACACGTGGATTTAACGAAAAAGATTCGATTGAATTGGCAAACTGGATGAGTGATATTCTGGATGATTTAAACAACAACGCAGTGATTGCTGATGTTAAACAAAAAGCATTAGCCATATGTAAACGATTACCCGTTTATGAAAAGGGTAATAACTAAGGAAGGTTATTATGCGCTGTATGTATTGTGATGCCGAAGATACGAAGGTGATCGATTCACGTTTAGTCGGTGTTGGAAAGCAAGTACGTCGACGCCGGTGTTGTTTGTTGTGTGGTGAACGATTTACAACTTACGAGAATGCGGAACTTTCATTACCACGAGTTATAAAGCGTGATGGTTCACGTGTGAATTTTGATGAACAGAAATTACGTGCAGGCATGTTGCGTGCACTAGAGAAACGACCGGTTGCGGCAGAAACCATTGAAGGCATCATTCAGCAAATAAAACATAAATTGCAGGGAATGGGTGAGCGTGAAGTACCAGCAAGAATCATTGGTGAATGGGTCATGGCTGGGTTGCGTGATTTGGATGAAGTAGCTTATGTACGGTTTGCTTCAGTTTATCGTAGTTTCCAGGATGTAAAAGCATTCAAGGAAGAAATTGATCGCCTAGCAAAAGTATCGGCTAGCGTAGAAGAGTAATGAAAACACAATACACAGCACAAGACATTGGCTTTATGCAGGAAGCATTGAAGTTAGCAAAAGGTGGCGAATACACAGCGCACCCTAATCCTTGCGTGGGCGCCGTGATTGTGCGAGATGGTAAAATAGTGGGAAAAGGATTTCATTCATATTTTGGTGGTGATCATGCTGAAGTGATGGCGCTAAAAGAAGCTGGTGAACAAGCCTTTGGTGCGACATGTTATATTACATTAGAACCTTGTAGTCATCATGGTAAAACACCGCCTTGTGTTGATGCATTGGTTGCTGCAGGTATAAAAAAAGTCATTCTTGCTGCGGAAGATCCTAACCCACGTGTGAACGGTCGTGGTATACAACAATTAAAAGAAAAAGGTGTTGATGTATCAGGAGGATTATTGGCATTAGAAGCAAAAATGCTTAATCCAGCTTTTCATTATGCAATGGAAAAAAGACGGCCTTATGTTGTTGTAAAGTCAGCCATGAGTTTTGATGGACGTACGGCGATGAATGATGGAACCAGCCAATGGATTACCGGTGAAGAATCACGCAATACTGTACAAAAATTACGTGCTTGTGCAGATGCAATTGTTACGGGCATTGAAACGGTATTGAAAGACGATCCGGCCATGACTGTTCGCAGTGATACTTTTACAAAGCTTTCACATTTTAGACAACCCAAGCGTGTGGTATTAGATTCGCGTTTACGCATACCTGAAAATGCAAAGATTTTAAAAAATGCCCATGAGGTTATTATTGCGACGACAAGTGATAATCAAGAAAAAATAAAACGCCTTCAAACCCAAGGAATAACTATTTGGTTATTCAAAGGTGATCGTGTTGATTTGCATGAGCTCATGCAACGTTTAATACAAACAGAATGTCAAACGGTTTTGGTTGAAGCGGGTGCAACATTAAATGGTGCGTTTTGGGAACAAAATTTGGTAAATGAGTGGCATGTATTTGTTGCAACAAAATTGTTAGGCTCATCAGCGAGACCGGTATTAAATATGGATGTGGCGACATTACCATCAGCCCCTGGATTAACGTTAATAGATAAAAGTATGACAGGAGATGATTTTTATCTTATTTTTAAGCCAGCAGCATGCGAAGGAGGCAATTGATGTTTACAGGAATTATTACGCATATTGGCATAGTGAAACAAGTCGTGACTCATGCCAACGATATTAGTGTTACGTTCAAAACACAAAAGGATTTTTGTAAAAATCTGAGTTTGGGTGATAGTGTTGCTGTTGATGGCGTATGTTTAACGGTGGTTGATTTTACAGAAGAAGGTTTTACGGCAGATATATCTTCAGAAACACTCAGTTGTACTACGTTTAATCAAATATGTGAAGGATTGAATGTTAATTTAGAACGGTGTCTAACGCTCAGTACACCAATAGGCGGACATTTACTTTCTGGGCATGTGCATGGTGTTGGTGTAATTCGTACGATCTACCAAGAAGGACGCGCAAAGATTTTTACTATTGATATGCCAGAACAGCTCATGAAATACTTTGCACCCAAAGGCACAGTATCATTAAATGGTATTAGTTTAACGGTTAATGGAATCAGCAATCAAAGTATAAAAATAAGTTGTATTCCACATACGTTGGAAAAAACATCGCTGCAATATAAGCAACCCGGTGATCGAATCAATATTGAAGTGGATATGGTCATTCTGTATTTGGATCGTTTATTGACGACCAATAATTCAGAAAATGTTCGCTTAATAGATCTTGCATTGTTACAACGCATTGTCGGTATATCGCGAACAGAACATTGAGGAGACATTCAATGAAAGACACGTACATGAGCAATATTTCGGTGTTACATACACCTGGTTTTGACAGTCCGAAAGCATTAATCGAAGCAATCACTCGTGGTGGTATGGTTATTTTGGTTGATAATGAAGATCGCGAAAATGAAGGCGATTTGGTGATGGCAGCACAACATGTTGAACCTGAACATATTAATTTCATGACACAATTTGCACGTGGATTAGTTTGTTTGACATTAACGCCTGAAAAGGCCGAACAATTGCAATTAACCAAAATGGTGACGCACAATACAAACCCGTTTGAGACAAATTTCACCGTGTCGATTGAAGCAGCTGAAGGAGTTACCACAGGTATTTCTGCATTTGATCGTGCACATACTATTCAAACAGCGGTAAAGCTTGATGCAAAACCAGAACATTTAGTTCGCCCGGGACATGTTTTCCCCATCGTTGCGCAGCCTGGAGGTGTTTTTAAACGTCCAGGACATACCGAAGCCAGTGTTGATCTCGCTCGTCTTGCAGGTTTAGAGCCAGCGGGCGTGATAGTGGAAATCATGAGTGCAGATGGTACCATGGCACGTCGTGATGAATTGATCAAATTTGCATATAAACATCAGTTGAAGATTGGAACGATTGCTGATCTTATTCAATACCGTCGTGTATTAGAACGTTACCGTGAAGCGGAAATTGCACAAAAAGTGACGCCTTTAAAACCTGAGAAAGTATTATTATGATAAATATACAAGGTGAAATTGTTATTGTAGTTTCACGTTTCAATGAACCGGTGACGCGCCTTTTATTAGAGGGTGCACAAACAATGTTAGATCAACAAGGTGTTTCCGCAGGGCAAATCAATGTGGTTTGGGTACCGGGTGCCTATGAAATCCCAATGGCGATGCAAAAATATTTGAGCAAAAAAACAATTGTAGGCGGCATTGCTTTGGGAGCGGTGATTCGTGGTGAAACATCGCATTATGATTTTGTAGCAGGCGAATGTTCGCGTGGCATTATGCGTGTGATGCTTGATATGCAAAAGCCCATTGCCTTTGGTGTATTAACAACGGAAAATGACGAACAAGCTTTTGCTCGTGCAGGTGGTAAACAGGGTCACAAAGGAAAGGAAGCTGCAGAAGTATTACTTGAGATGCTTAGGTTGGCGCCATGACCTCACCCATCACGTTACGAAAAAAAGCACGTATCCTTGCAATGCAAGGGTTATATCAATGGAAAATGGCTGATGATGTACCGACGAATATTCAGGCGCAAATTTTAGCAGCCAATGACACATCGCGTTTCGATGTAGAATATTTTAATGAAGTATTTTTAGGTGCCATTGCCGAAAGATCCCACTTGGATGAGTTAATTGCAAAATACACTTCTCGTGAAGTAAAAAGTATTAGCCCTATTGAACATGCTATATTATTAATCGCTGTATTTGAATTGCAAAGCCGCTTGGATATCCCCTATAAAGTAGTGATTAATGAAGCGTTGATGTTATCGAAAGAATACGGTGCCAATGAAGCTTATAAATTCGTGAATGGTGTGTTAGATAAAATGGCTCGAGACATCAGAATACATGAATGAATTTCAACTGATTGAAACTTATTTTCAAGGTTTGTTGCCGGAGTCGCCTACAACGCGATTAGGTATTGGAGATGATGCGGCTATTATTCAGCCACTCAGCCATCATGATTTAGTGATAGCGGTTGATACATTGGTTGAAAACCGACATTTTTTTGCAACGGATATACCTGCTAACATTGCACACAAAGCGCTCGCAGTTAATTTGAGCGATATAGCTGCGATGGGTGCACAACCTATCGGATTTTTATTAGCACTCACGTTACCTGAAATAAACACGCATTGGCTAGAAAATTTTTCACAAGGATTAAAAGATTTAGCACAACGGTATCAGCTTTCATTATTAGGCGGTGATACAACCCGAGGACCTTTAACCATCAGTATTACAGTGATGGGACAAATACCTGAAGGTCAGGCGTTAAAGCGCGGTGGCGCAAAAGTGGGCGATGGTATTTATGTCAGTGGTACGTTAGGCGCGGCTGCCATGGTTGTGAAACAACAGTATCACCAACTCAATGTACCTGCTCCTGAATTAGAAGAAGCATTTCAATTGTACCGAATGCCACAACCGCAAATCGAGTTAGGATTAGCGTTACGGGGTGTTGCAAGCAGTTGTATTGATATTTCAGATGGTTTGGCACAAGATTGTTTGCATATTTTAAAACAATCCAATGTGGGTGCAAGCGTGGATGTTGATAAAATACCTGTGCATCCAACCTTGATGCGCAGTTTGCCACGCGAATTAGCACAGAAATTGGCGTTAACCGGTGGGGATGATTATCAGCTTTTATTTACGGCGAATGATTTGCATCATGAGCGCATACAGCATATTTCACAAGACTTAAATATAACCCTAACGCGCATTGGTCAGATTACACCCGGCCATACATTCATTCTATTAAAACAGGGGGATGAATTAGACTGGGATCTAAAAGGTTATGATCATTTCGAGTCAATTGGTTGACGTTTGACGGCAGGGTAACTCAAGCTATAATCAAAGTTAGATATCCCATTTTTATAATCTATATAAATAGCTAATACATAGATACCGAATTCAAGGTACAAGTATGCAGGAAATTCTAACGGCTCAAGCTCGAGAAATCATCCGCAGCAATCCGTTGTTCTCAAATCTAACAGCTGAACAAATGGATGAGCTGTTGGATTTGATGTACGAAGAAAAAGTGAGTGTGGGTGTTAATATTGTTCAAGAAGGTGAACCGGGCGATACCGTATATATTATTCGTGAGGGTCGCGCCGAAGTATTAAAAGAAGACGATAATGGCGAATACCATCATATCGCTATGCTTAAATCAGGAGATGTCATTGGTGAAATTTCCCTGATTGATAGGCGCCCACGTTCAGCCACGGTGCGTGCAGTTGAAAATACACAATTAATTGGTTTAAGTGTTGAACAATTATATGCACGTTCAAAACCGGAAGTATCACTGGCTAATATATTAAAAGTCAATTTTGCAACCACGTTAAGTCATAATATACGCAAATTAAATACACGTGCTGTATCAAAATTAAAAGATCAACTTAAGCGATCACAAAAGCAAATCTTTTTAGGTCATTATATATTTGCACTCATGACACTTGTCAGTTTGTACATTCTTTCGATGAGTGTATTTAATGCTGTAGTATCATTAGAACCCAGTACGGCGTATTTATCTATTCCAGTTATATTTTTATTTGGTATTGCATTTTATCAGTTGATTTCAAAAAGCGAATTCAACCACAAAATTTTTGGATTAACTCTGGATGGTTGGCGTTACAGCGTTATAGATAGTTTATTGCTCAGTATTGGTGTTGTCATACCGGTTATTTTATTGGTTAAATTTTTAACTATTTTACTAGTTCCTGGTATGGAAAATGCGCCTGTGTTTTTATATGAAGGAATTTTATCTAATTTAGATGAAAGGCAGCGTTTATTGCTAATCATGGCATTTTTCTTTTATGTACCGTTGATTGAATTTATTGCACGAGGCGTGTGTCAAACTTCATTTATGATGTTCTTAACACATAGAAATCGTCGTTGGCAAGCAATATTGTTAGCCGGCTTATTTTTTAGTTTACCCCATGCACATATATCCATTCATTTAGCGCTGTCAACATTTGCACTCAGTTTATTTTGGGGTTGGTTATATACTCGCCATACTACTTTAGTAGGTGTCATACTTTCTCATCTTCTTCTTGGGTACTTTGGATTTTTTCTAGTTGGCTTTGACTTTTAATTAGGTTAGACTAGACTCAACCGAATAAACGTTAGTCTGCTCAGGAGAAGGCCATGTCTGATGAAATTTTAATCGTTGTTTCAAAATTAAAAAAATACGTTAAAGATAAATCACAAATGAATACTTCCGGAGGCGTAGCGCCTGTGTTATCTGAAATGCTGCGTCGTTCGTGCGATAAAGCCATAGCAAAAGCCAAAGCTGAAGGTCGTAAGACAGTGATGGAAAGAGATTTCGATAATATTTAATGAACGTTAGTGTTGCCATTTTTTAGCGCCTTTATCGGGCTCGTGCGCAAAAAACCCCCGATTCATGCTACGCATGAATCTGCCCCCTTAAAAGGGGGCGATTTATCTATGTGGTACCCGCCCCCTTTTAAGGGGGCAGCTGAGCATCGAAGATGTGAAGCGGGGGTTTTTTTGTGAATGTGATATAATCCCTTTTATGTTAAGAAATATCATCTCTATTGTTGTTTCACTCTTCTTTGCTGTTGTAGCATTGGGTTTGCTGGTTGCATTATTTGCCATCGGCCTAGTGGTATTGTGGTATGTGCTGATCATTGGTTTGGGAATTTGGGTGATACGTCGTTTGTATTACTTCTTCAAAGGTAAACAACCCCCCTCTATCACGGAACAATACACGGTTTATACGACCCGTTATCGTGAACAGTTTAACCGTCGTTCCGGGCAACAAGGTGGTCGGGTTATCGATCAAGATGACGATTAGCCATTCCTTTTTTTACTAGGACTGTTATTTTGTGTTAGCAGTTGACTCGTTGTCGAAATAAATTGGCCTGCAAGCGGAGCTTGTCGGGCTACATTATTATTATTGCTTTGTGTTGCTGAAGAAGCTGATCGTGGTGAGTCTGCGGCGACTGCAGGTGGTTTAATGGAACTTTGTTGTTGAAGAAGCTTCCCAAATTTTGAATAATCTGGCTCGTAATTATCACCATTATTCAGATCTCCTAGCACTTGCCGTACAGTGTTTCTTCTAGTAGGGGTCAGTTCTTTCCATGTGTCTTTTGCGTCTTGAATAAACTTATCATTATTTTCTTTGGCGCTTTTATAGCAATGAACCAATGTTAATTGCGTTGATTGCTCGAGATCATCACTCGCTTTTCGTTTTTTGCTTGATTGAGTATTGTTATTATTATTCACTCGCTGAGATTGTGCAGGGGGTTGGGCTGCTGGAATAGCTTGTGACGAATCAATACTTTCATTGCGATTATTGCTATTGCTGCCATTGTTATTATTCGCTGGTTGTGGTTTAAAAAACTGAGTCAATGGAATTCCGTCGGGTTCTGGATAAAATCCCTCTGGACCATTGTTGCGTACCATGGTTGCAAGATTGACTTTCTCTTGATCGTGTAAAACAGTGGCAAAAGAGTGTTTTAATTTTTTGTAAAATGGAAGGGTGATATTAATTCCATTGGAAAGCTTGAATTTTACATCTTTAAAACTTTCTTCGGAATCTTGACGTAATGCCAACGTAGTGACCTTGGCCGTGTCATCAGAATTAAATTCGTGCCATTTCATATGGCTGATATCATGGATATTGGCAGCGGTTAAATGGTCGCATAATAAAACGACATGTTCGCCATCTTGATCAGCAGGAATAGGGCGATTCTTTTGTAGTGCATTCAATTCACGAACAAGCATGTTGAGGCCGGGGTTAGTTTGGCCTGGGTTAAGTGCGGCTTTAACCGTAATGCCACCGGGAAGCAATGTATTTAAAGCGTTTGCAAGGTCTTTTACAAGGGCTTCAATGGCAGCAATGTTATTGTTATGAATAGGACCCTTAAGGGTATCAAGTGCAATATTCCACGCGCTACCAGGTTTTGAAATGGTTAATCCCGTGGGAAATTTGGGATCGAGATCTTTTTCACCTAGAACAGGATGATTCTTGGGCATAATACAGCTACCCTAAAACACATCCTTGTACAACTACATATAAGATACGACTTCCTGTGTACCCTACAACCTCAAGATTTAGATAATACACAATAAGTTTTATTTATGCAATATCAAATATTATAATTTTCTCATAAACTAATTTCGGCATAAGCTGAATGATTATGAATAGACTCGAAGTTTTCTGAAGCAACACGAAAATGCTTGATGCGTTTATCTTGCTTAAGAACCGAAGCGATATCACGAACCGTATCCTCGACAAACTTAGGATTCTCATAAGCCCGTTCTGTCACAAACTTTTCGTCCTCACGTTTAAGCATTCCGTAAAGTTCGCAAGAAGCATTTTTCTCGGCAATTTCAATTAAATCTTCAATGGGTAAACTGGCGGCTAATTCCACATTAACGGTAATGTGGGAACGTTGATTGTGCGCGCCGTATTCGGAAATAGCTTTCGAGCAGGGACACAAGCTCGTAACAGGGACAACCACGCCTAAATGAACTTTCGCACACTCTTTATGCCATTCGCCAGACAGGGTAACTTCGTAATCCAATAAGCTTTCGACTTTGGATACAGGGGCCTTTTTGTTAATGAAGAAGGGGAATGTAAGCGTGATATAACCGCTATCAGCATCAAGCTTGTCGGTCATTTCTTGCAATAACCATGAGAAATTTTTAAGATCAAGAGGTTTAGTTTGTTTTTGTAATAGATCGACAAAGCGAGACATGTGCGTGCCTCTGTATTGAGGCGCCAAATTTACAAGCATATCCAGCGTGGCAATGGTTGCTTGAGGAATACCGGTACGTGTAGGTACTAGCATTGGATGCTTTAAAGCTTTAATACCGACTTTATCAATGGCAATTTCCCTGTCGGCAACGTGACTTTGCAGATCAACAATTCCTGTTTTTTTTAACGTGAGAGAATCCATCATGCGGCTCCTTCGCTGTAACATACCCGGGAACGATCCGTTTCCCATAGTGTAATGGATTTTAATGTGACTTGTTTCGTATTAATAACCGCAGCAATTTCACTAAACAGCCATTTTGCCACATTTTCTGCTGTTGGAGAGATGTTTTTAAAAAAAGGTAAATCATTGAGATGGTAATGATCGACTTTTTCTACAGTTCGTTTAGCAGCATCCTTCACATGTTGAAAATCAATGGCCATGCCTAATGTATCCAATTCTTTTGCAACAACACTTACTTCTACTTTCCAATTATGACCATGCAAACGTCCGCATTTACCGGGATGACCAGGAATGATATGGGAAGCAGCAAAATCAGTGCTCGTTGTTAATGTGTACAGTGCGTTCATGGTTATTTATCGTTTTACATATACTGTCTAGGTCAAGGCCCGCTTTTTGAAGCAGGATGGAGGTATCACCGTGCTCGATAAACTGATCAGGCAAGCCTAAGTTAATTACCGAACAACCCGGGTATTTTGCCACAACCAAGGCTGAAACGCTACTACCCGCGCCACCTATTTTGGCGTTGTCCTCGAGGGTCACTAGTAAGGTATGGGATTGAGCCAATTGGGCAATCAGGGCTTCATCCAGGGGTTTTATAAAGCGCATATTGACGACAGTGGCGTTTAACCGTTCGCCCGCTGCCATGGCCGTATCGAGCATGTGTCCAAAGCTTAAAATCGCTTTAGCCCGTCCCTGGCGCCTGATGTCAGCCTTACCTAGGGGAAGGGTATTCAGGCTATTATCGAGCGATTTACCGGGCCCCATACCTCGAGGGTAGCGTACCGCCACGGGCCCTTCATGGTAAAAGCCGGTTGTAAGCATATCGCGGCATTCCGCCTCATCAGCGGGCGCCATAATGACCATATTAGGGATGGCGCTAAGGTAGCTGAGATCAAAACTGCCATGATGGGTGGGACCATCGGCCCCCACTAACCCAGCGCGATCAATGGCGAACATCACGGGTAAATTTTGCAATGCGACATCATGAATGAGTTGATCATAAGCCCGTTGTAAAAACGTAGAATAAATAGCAACCACAGGTTTTTTACCTTCACAAGCGAGTCCTGCCGCGAATGTTACCGCATGTTGTTCGGCAATACCCACATCAAAATAGCGATCAGGATATTCTTGTGAGTAACGTACTAATCCAGAACCTTCACGCATTGCCGGTGTGATGGCAACTAAATCAGGTGCAGTTGCAGCCATGTCGCAGATCCAATCACCAAAAACATCAGAGTAGGTTGGTTTTTTTACACTGGATGATTTTGTAACAGGTGATTCTGCTTTGTCTTTATCTAAATAACCTGCGCTAACGGCATGGTATTTAATTGGATCTTTTTCAGCAAGTTCGTAACCTTTACCTTTTTGCGTAACAACATGCAGTAAGCGAGGTCCTTTCAATTTGGATAATGTTTTTAATGTCTTAACCAATAAAGGCAAATTATGTCCATCAATGGGACCGTTGTAATGAAACCCTAATTCCTCGAATAAAGTGCCGGGTAAGATCATGCCTTTCATGTGAATTTCTGCACGTAATGCAAGTTCTTTCATAGGTGGCATGACGTTTAATACTTTTTTACTGCCTTCGCGCATCGTTGTGTAAACGTTACCGGATAAAATGCGCGCGAAATAATTAGAAAGTGCGCCTACATTTTCGGAGATGGACATGTCATTGTCGTTTAATACCACCAACATATCTGCATCTTCTGCGCCTGCATGATTGAGTGCTTCAAATGCCATACCGGCAGTCATTGCGCCATCACCAATAACAGCAATGGTTTTATAATCATCTTGTGGATTTTTACCCAAGCACATGCCCAATGCTGCACTAATCGATGTACTTGAATGACCCACGCCGAAAGTATCAAATTGACTTTCGCCTCGCTTAGGGAAGGGCGCTAATCCACCGTATTTACGAATCGAAGGCATCGCATCACGACGTCCCGTTAAAATTTTATGAAAATGTGCTTGATGTCCCACGTCCCAAACCAAACGATCATAAGGGGTGTTAAAAACATAATGCAATGCGATGGTCAATTCGACCGTACCCAAACTTGCACCGAAGTGTCCACCAATTTCATTCATCAGCTGAAAATAATATTGACGTAACTCATCCGCAAGACGTGGCAAATCGCGCCCTGATAATTTGCGCAAATCAGCAGGAGAAAGAATTGTTTCTAATAAAGGCGGCACTTTGAGCATGAGGCTATCATACCGTATTTATTGTTCTCGCACCACGATAAAACCCGCAATATGCTTGAGGTATGCCGTATTACCGTCCATATGCGCAAGGATGCCTAATGCTTCCTGATGCAATTGAGCCAGCCATTGTTGGGTTTCTTTAAGACCCAGGATAGCGGGATAAGAGGCTTTGTTGGCTGTTTTATCACTTTCAACGTCTAACAAATCATCACGCACTTGGAAAGCCAATCCCAACGATTCAGAGAATAGGGTCAGCTGGTTAAACGTATCTTGTGGGATGGGATCAATAAGCGCTGCCATTTGAATACTGGCACGAATAAGTGCGCCTGTTTTACACCGGTGCATGTGTGCCAGCTGATCTTTGCTCAAGTTTGTTGCTTGCGCTGCCATATCCATCGCTTGGCCGCCGACCATTCCAAACGAACCGGCTGCCCTGGCGAGGCAAGCCATCATTTGTATGCGTTGTGTGTCTGCAATATCAATAGCATTGCTCAGTACTTCAAATGCCAGCGTGTGAAGTGCATCGCCTGCTAGAATCGCTGTCGCTTCATTAAATGCGATATGACAGGTGGGTTTTCCTCGACGCAAATCATCATTGTCCATGGAGGGTAAATCATCGTGTATCAAGGAATAAGCATGAATCAGTTCCACGGCAATAGCAGCAGAGTCCAGTTTTTCATTGGGAATATTCAGCATATGGCCCGCTGCATAAATCAGTAATGGGCGAACACGCTTACCGCCATTGAGGCACGCATAACGCATGGCTTCATGCAATGATTCAGGTGATTGCGTGGCAGGAGGTAACGTGCGATCAAGCTGGGTATTAATACGAGAGAGGCACGATTCAATGTAATTTTGTACTTGCATCATTAATCCTCTTCCCCATCCGTTTTCTCAATCAATTGTTCGACCTTAAGCTTGGCCTGTTGAAGTGCTTTTTGGCATTCTAGCGTAAGACTGACGCCTCGTTCAAAATGCTGCAATGAAGCTTCAAGGCTGAGATCTCCATTCTCAAGTTGTGTCACCAGACCTTCAAGCTCTTCCAAGGACTTTTCAAAGTTAAATGATTTTTTGGTTGACATGGCTTTCCCTAGGTTTTAAAGATTTTGAAGCCGCTAGTGTACCTCGTAAAATATTTTTGGTCAATGGCAGTTGCATAGCTCAATCAAACAGCCTATCATGGGCTATCCTGATAAAAAATACAGGCCATTAATTATGCTCGATCAGATCGACCCAGGCTGGATAACTCTTCTTCCAGCAGTGTTAACTATTTTGCTTGCGTTCATTACCAGGCAGGTATTGCTCGCACTATTTTTAGGTATTGCTGCAGGTGGTGTTGTACTTTATGTACAATCAGGACAAATCGCTGATTTAAATATCATTAAACAATTTTTTCTACCCGCTATGGGCAGTGAAACTTATGCCATTATTTTGCTTATTTATTTATGGTCATTAGGTGGATTGATTGGTTTATGGCATAAAACAGGTGCTGCAAAACATTTCGCTGTTACCGTCGGTGCAAAAATGGTGAAAGGTCCGCGTACTGCTAAATTGTTTACTTGGATATTAGGTATTGTGTTTCATCAAGGTGGAACGATAAGTACGGTATTAGCCGGTACAACCGCAAGACCGATTTCAGATATGAACGGTGTAAGTCACGAAGAATTTGCTTATATCGTGGATTCAACGGCATCGCCCAGTGCGGTGATGTTGCCGTTTAATGCATGGCCGCTTTATGTTGCGGGATTGATTGTCGGAACCATTCCGTTATTGGCTAATGAATTTTCTGCACTCGATATGTACATCAAAGCATTGGCTTACAATTATTATCCCATGCTTGCACTTTTTACCACATTCTTGTTTTCTATTGAGGTATTACCGTGGTATGGAAAACGCTTGAAAGAAGCGCGGCATCGTTCACGTACAACAGGTAAACTTGATGCAGATGATGCTGAACCCCTCATGAAAGTAGAAGAACCTAAACATCAAGGTTATTACAAAGCAAGTCTTATTGATTTTATATTACCCCTCGGCGTGTTGCTTTCCATGGCCATCATTCCCTACGCATTAGGTCAATTTGGCATTATCCCAAGAAACAAATCCAATTGGATTGGCGAAGCATTCATGACTGCATTAATAGTGGCTATGATAGTGGCTAAACTACGTGGCATGAAATTAAAAGATGTGCTCGATGGTTTTATCGAAGGGTGTCAGGGTGTTACCGTAGGTGCAATTGTATTAGGTATGGCCGTTACATTAGGCGTGGTAACGCAAAAAATACAATTAGCGGATTTTTTAATTAAACATTTAGATGATTTATTTCCATTTATATTTTTCCCTGGTGCGTTGACTATTTTATGTTTAATCATTGCATTTGCAACGGGTTCTTCTTGGGGTACGTTTGCGGTGATTTTACCTATTGCAATGCCACTGGCATACAGTTTTAATCCTGATCCTACGTATTTGTATCTTTGCTTAGGCGCTGTATTAGGGGGTGCTGTAGCAGGCGATCAATGTTCGCCCATTTCAGATACGACGGTACTTTCAAGTATGACAACCGGTTGTGATCTGATGCATCATGTTAAAACGCAATTGCCCTTGGCTATGGTAAACCTCGTGTTAGCGTCGATCATTTCAACAGTAGTTACATACATGTTGTTTGGTTGATTGCTCGATGATAAAACTTCAACACATTGATAAAATCTACAAACAAAAAGATAAAGTCATTACGGCTTTACATCAAGTTAATTTGGAAGTAGCGTTCGGGGAAATCTTCGGTATTATCGGCGGTAGTGGTGCAGGCAAAAGCACGCTGTTACGTTGTGTTAATTTGTTGGAAAAGCCTACTAGTGGCTTCGTTTCTGTCGATAATCAAAACCTGCAAGATCTTTCAACATCATCGTTGCGTGAAGCACGACGCAAGATGGGAATGATCTTCCAACACTTTAATTTAATTCAAACACGTAATGTTTTTCATAATATTGCTTTGCCCTTAAAACTTGCTGGACAATCAAACAGCGAAATTAAAAAACGTGTGCAAGAGTTGTTGGAATTAACAGGATTACACGGTTATGCAAAAGCTTATCCAAGGGAATTAAGTGGTGGACAACAGCAACGTGTTGCCATAGCTCGCGCATTGGCACATGAGCCTAAAGTATTGTTATCGGATGAAGCGACATCATCGCTCGATCCACAAACGACACGTGCAATATTATCGTTGTTGCAAGATATCAACAAAAAACTGGGCGTCACTATTTTATTAATAACTCACGAAATGGATGTAATTAAACAAATCTGTCAACGTGTTGCCGTGTTGGATAGCGGTGAAATCATTGAGCAAGGAGATGTTTTAGATATCTTTACGCAACCTAAACATTTTATTACGAAATCGTTCGTGGCCACTTGCATGAAAGAAAGCCTTCCTGCTGATATTTTAGATAAATTGCATGAAAAACAAAAAGGGAAAAATGACCAACCTTTATTGCATCTTACTTTCCGTGGCAGCAGCGCTGTAGAACCTGTTATTGCGGGTTTGATCAAAACATGTGATGTCATGGTTAATATTTTGCAAGCGCACCTTGAAACGATACAAGGCGAAGGTTGTGGCGCAATGACATTATCATTGGAAGATGCAGATAAATGCGATATTGCGATCGCTTATTTGCGTAAGAATGGTTTACATGTGGAGGTATTAGGTTATGTCGCCTTTGATTAATGCCACATGGGAAACCGTATACATGGTTTTAGTTTCAGGCTTTTTTGCCGCTGTTTTAGGTGGCTTTATTGGCATTGTATTGTATTTAACTGCTCCTAATCGTAAGCTTGCGCATCCTGTTGTGTATCAGACATTGGGATTGGTTGTGAATGTGACACGTTCAATTCCGTATATTATTTTCATGATTGCACTCATTCCTTTTACGCGTTGGATTGTTGGTACATCGATAGGGACACTTGCTGCAATGGTACCATTAGCGTTGGCGGCAGCACCCTTTTATGCGCGCATCGCAGAAAGTGCTTTCAATGAAGTATCTCCTGGATTAATCGAAGCGGTTGATGCCATGGGTGCTACAGCAACGCAATTAATACAATATGCATTATTACCCGAAGCGATGCCAAGTTTAATTCGTGGCTTAACCATTATGTTGATTGCATTGGTAGGTTATTCTGCAATGGCAGGTATTGTAGGCGGCGGCGGATTGGGTGCGTTGGCGTATCATTATGGTTATCAACGTTTCGATGCTGAAATCATGCTATATACAACGGTGATTTTGGTTGTGATGGTCCAACTGTTACAATGGTTGGGTGATTGGGCTGCGAATAGGTTGTCAAAGCGAGGTTAATATGTTGAGAAAATTATGCGCTACTTTAGTATTGATTTTTGGATTATCAGCTTGCACCACTGAAACAGATTCAAATAGATTGCGCGTGGGTGTGATCGCAGGCCCAGAAGCGGAACTCATGTATGTTGCCAAAGAAGTTGCGCAGCAACAATACGGTTTAACAATCGAGGTTGTTGAGTTTGAAGATTACACATTACCTAATGTTGCGCTTAATGATGGATCCATTGATGCTAACGCATTTCAAACACAAGCGTACTTGGATAATTATGTTCAAACACGCGGGCAAGATTTAGTGGCCGTGGGTAAGACATTTATTTATCCAGTGGGGGCTTATTCGCAGCGGTATCAAACCGTGGATGCACTTCCTGACAAAGCCACGATAGCCATTCCTAATGATCCTAGCAATGGTGCGCGTGCATTGATATTACTGGATAAATCAGGATTATTGGTGTTGAAAGATCCTAATGATACGACTGCAACGCGTTACGATATTATTGAGAATCCTAGAGAGTTTTCGTTCATTGAATTAGATGCGGCACAATTACCCCGCGCCTTACCTGATGTTGATTTGGCCATCATTAATACCAATTACAGTATGCAAGCAGGTTTATTGCCCACACGTGATGCGTTATTAATTGAAGGCGCAAATTCACCCTATGCAAATATCATTGTTGTAAAGCGTGAACGTGTAGGTGATGAACGCATACAAAAATTGATTCAAGCGTTTCAATCAGAGGCTGTTAAAGCTAAAGCAGATGAATTGTTTCAGGGTCAGGCTCTTTCGGCTTGGTGAGAGAAAAACCCCGCTGCAAAGCGGGGGTTTTTTAGCAAAAATTCTCAACAAGTTGGTTGATCTGACGTTGAGATAATTTTTTCGTATTGAACCCAGCAGCATCTAACACAGAACGTGCAATGATGCGTGCCATATGAATGCGCACTTCACGGGGTAGGCGTTCGCCACGACCGTTACGGTTCTCTTCCCATTCGCGAACGCGAGAGTGGGTATAAGCCGTGTTAAGGGCAGTATTAAGCTCATCCAATGCTTCCGCTAGGATTTTGCCATTTTCATAGAGTTCGACTTCAAGCCAAGATTGAACGATATTGGTTGCTTTCATAAATCACCTTTACAACTGGTCAATAAAAATACAGATTCGGTAGTATATCGGCTAACCGAGTCTGGGTCAAGGCCTGTGCTATACTTGGTAAAAATAATCGAGGAATCAAGGTGTTAGAACTTCAAAATCGGGTTCAGTTCGAAAAGGT
>CAYUEL010000020.1:0-20453 GCA_964443025.1 uncultured Gammaproteobacteria bacterium
CAGATTTTGATCAACAATTGGCGAAGATAAAAACAGGTACAACCGTACCCGTGCTCATGCAACGACGGGACGGCGGTCAGCGTTATCTTGCGTTGAAGATTGCTGAGTAGACTTTGATACTGTGTTGTAACCGGTGAAGCATGCAAATAATACTAAGGCGCCTGCAAGACCGTATTGTCCTGCAAATTTATCGTCGAGATCACTTTTGGCGGAATCGCCTAATGTATCAAATATAACACTACTGACATCATCCACAGCAAGTCCAACTATCATGGCAGCAATGCTCAGTAGTGCCACTGTGGCTATCAAGTAGTTTAATTTTAAAGTCAATAATGTTTCTGGGGATTCGTTATTGCGGCTGCCTGTTCCTATATCAATAAGTTGATTTACATCATGCTTAATGTTTCTGGCAAGGCATAAAGCCGCTTCAGAATAATGAGGATGCGGTATCCCTTCCCCTTTAAGTGTATAATTTAATGTTGGAATGTAATTGTGTGATTTTCCTAATCTGACATTCTCCTCTAGAATACCATACTGATACAACTTAAGCGTGATGCCTTCGGGTATGAGTTGAGGGTTTCTTGTGTAATAAATAGCCAATGCATCTAAAATACTGTTTTTATCGTCATAAAATTTAATAGTGATGTCTTTCTCATTTTTCTTAGCAAGGTACGTGTGAGTAATATATTGAATGATTGCGTAGATCAGTGATAGCTTATTCTCATCATTTCTCGCACGCTTTTTGATGCGTTTTTCCTTTTCTAAATCACTGATGCAACGGAGAGTGTCTATGGGGATAGCAGACCTCTTGTTTGTGCCGTTGTTTTTGATGTAGAACCATCCTTTACCTTTTTTTTCCCATGCAATATTATTATTATTCAAATACTGCCATATTCCGATGATTTCATTCCAAGTATCCCCGGGCTTTGAATGATGGCTCAAATCGCCAAATAGAGCTGTGTCGAGTTTGGCGCCTGTGTGTTCTTGTATGGTATTCATGAATTTGGTTAGCGAGAGTGTGTGTTTGCCTGACACTTTGATGGCATTCAGTAAATCACTGCTAGCACAAGTTCGGCTGGAGCCGCATAGAATAGTGTCATTTTCATTAATACCATTCAGTAAGCGTTTATGTTGAGTTGTAAAAGCTGAATGTCCACTTTCATCTTTTTGCAGGCTATCAGGATCAAAAAGTTCGCGGTGCTCATTTTCATTATTCAGTTTCAGCGTTAGTGCGCCATCAATATCAACGATATGAAAGACGTCACTTATTGTGTCGTCCAGAGGATCAACAGGTTCATTGTCAGGTTGGTCAGGATTTCCCATGGTTCTGCCTTGATTTGCGCCGCTTATAGAGAAAAGTTTACCCTAAATCAGTAACATAGGCTGTTATTAAGTGTTGCATAATGTCACAAGATTCAGTTATATCACAAACCAGAAGGTTGGGCAAGAAAACCCCTCCTTACGCTCGCGCTTGTATCGTCATTGCGAGGAGTGCGTAGCACGACAAAGCAATCCACTACCTAACAAGAATGGATTGCTTCGGCCTACGGCCTCGCAAAGACAGGGTATCTGGTTCAGGCTTGTTTCACGTCGTTAGTTTACGTTTTTTTACATTATCATCATCTTCATCATCTTCTTCTTCAGTATCGCTATCGTTGTTTTTTCTCTTATAAGTATATGAAGATGGTGCGTTATTATTGTTATTGGATTGGTTGACTCCAGTTCCAAGATCAATATACTTTTGAGCATTCTTAAGTGGTGCGTTACTCGGAATGAAAGCAGAACGACCGGTTTTGTCTGCATCCCGTTTATGATCATCATGCAATTGGTGAACCACTTTTTTAAATTGCGGATGATGTACGCCTGTTCCTTCGATAACAGACGTTTGTGGTTCTAACACCATTTCAATCTTCATTTCTAAAGCCTTTTCTCCATGTATGCTATTTTTATTATAATAATTATATAAATGTAACTTAACATGCTGAGGTATAAATGCAGGGTTATTGGTATAAAAATCTTCTAATGCTTCTAATATATCTTTCCTATCATCGTAAAAGTGAATGTCAACGGGATCATCCGCAGAAGGTTTAGGGTCTTGATTCGCAATGTGTTGAATAATCGCATACAGCAATAAAATTTTGTTTACGTCGTTGATAATATCGTGATTATTGTTGTAGTCAGCTTTCAAGGACTCATGATGCTCCATATAAGTTGCTCGTGTTGCGAAAAGATCCGTTTGAGTGAATACGTATTCTTCTATCTTTCTCCAGGTTTTTTTGGGATCGACATTACCTTGTTTGGAAGCAATATCCCCAAACAGAAATTGGTCTATGTTTAAATCCTTTGCTGCAGGATTACATAGCCTCGCGAATCTTTTGACATAATGGGTTAGGGAATGGGTCTGACTTTTGATGGCATTTTGCAAATCGGCTCCTGCGGAAGTTCGTGAGGAACCAGACATAAAAATGTCGTCTTTCTCAAACTTCTTAAAAACCTGTTCATGAATGAGCTCAAACTGTTCGTCCGTAAAAGTGCCATTAGAATTTAAAAAGGGCGAAACAGCGGCGCAGCCGTCCATATCGAATACGCGGTAAACTCTAGGGGGTGCCATAGTTAAATACCTTATTGTGATATAAAAAACAAGTTATACCACAAACTGCTATTGGGAATCAAGCCGAATGTTCATAATAATCCTGTTTGTAAGCCGCTGGCTAACGCGCTGAGTCTTCCATCTGAACCGCGAACGAAGTGAGCGGATGTAGAAAATCATCACCCATCACAGCCGCTTGCTCACGCGCTTAGTCTTCCATCTGAACCGTGAACGAAGTGAGCGGATGTAGAAAATTATGATTCATCACAGCCGCTTGCTTCGCGCGCGGTTCTGGTGTCAGGCTCAGCGTTAACGCTTTGATGCTCGCAACAATCCAGTACGTGAACCGCGAACACGAGAGCGGGTGCAGAAAGCATGATACATCGTAACCGCTCTCTGGCGTTCGCGGCTCACGTAAAGGATTTCCGCTCCAGCGCAGTTTCTCTAAATTCATATTGTTGTTGCGCTTTATAACCCGTGAAACCTCCGCCTAAAAATAAGCAGCTGGAAAAGAGGTATTGTCCGGCGTATTTATCGTTAAGATCGCTTTTAGCCGAATTCCCTAAGTCTTCAAAAGCAACACCAATCATTTCTTCGGCGGCAAGCCCCATCAGTATCGCAGCACTGCAAAGAAGAACAAATGTACCTATCATGTACCAATAAGACAACATACGCTTTTCATTAGCGGCATCTGTACCATTTCGAATTATTTGATTAACCAAGTTTTCATTCACTGCATTACAAGGCTCTCCACGCGAATTGTTAATATGCGTAGCCAGTTGAAGAGCAGTTTCACGAAACTTAGTATGAGGAACACCGGTACCTGGGATAGATGCATTTAAAGCAGGGTTATAGTTAATTTCATTTCCATCGTAACCATATTGATACAATTCCAACGTAATACCTTGCGGTATTAATTGAGGAAATTTTTTGTAGACTTGTATTAGTGTTTCAAGAATACGATCTTTGTCATCATAAAATTTAACAACCAGATTTTTTCCGCTCTTATTCGTGCGGAGATGTTCATTAGCAATACGTTGAACAATGGCATAAATAAGTGAAATTTTATTGCAGTCGTTTGGAGTCTTTGTTTTTTTTGGAGGATGTTTTTCTGAAAACTGTTGGTATGTTGAATCGAAATTTTCACCATATTTCCATCCCCATTCCTCAGATTCTTTTTGGCTATTATCTGTTGAATGAATGGGTTTTATATCAACCGTAGACCAAAACGCTTCAATTTTATTAAATGCTTCATCATTTGCTTTCTCATCGAGATCTGAAAATAAGAACTTATCGAGTTTGGCACTCGTATAATTTTTTATCGCATTTAAATAGTGAAAAAGAGAAAGTGAACAAGCCTTTCGCTCACCCATCATTATGGGCCAGGCATTGGCCATATCAAATTGTAAATCAATTCGACTAGAACCGCACAGGATATAATCATCGAAAGTAATTTGATCAAATAGTGTTTTATTTTGTTGCGTAAATTTTGAATGTTTGCCGTTAGTGGGTTCTAAATCGTTAGGAGAATAGGTTGTATCTTTACTTGAGAAGGTCAAACATCCATCAATATCAAATACGTAGAAAGTTGGAACGGAGTTGCCACCCATTGATTTTTTCCACTTTAATAAAGAGATAAGTTATATCACAACCGCCTGAAAGGAGCAAACTGACGGCCGAGTCAACACAAGTAGTTATACAATGAAGCTTGCAACGAACTTATACGTGAGCCGCTGGTTCGAGAGCGGCTGTAGAAAATCATGATTCATCACAGCCGCTTGCTAACGCGCGCGGTTCTGACGGCCGAGTCAATACAAGTAGTTATACAATGAAGTTTGCAACAAACTAATACGTGAGCCGCTGGTTCGAGAGCGGTTACGATGTATCATGCTTTCTGCACCCGCTCTCTGGCGTTCGCGGCTCACGTATAGGATTTCCTTTCCAGTGCGGTTTCTCTCGGCTCGTAATGTTCCTGCGCTTTATAACCCATGAAACCCCCGGCTAAAAATAAGCAGGTGGAAAAGAGGTATTGTCCGGCGTATTTATCGTCAAGATCGCTTTTAGCAGAATTCCCTAAGTCTTCAAAAGCAACACCAATCATTTCCTCGGATGCAAGCCCCATAAGTATCGCAGCACTGCAAAGCAGAACAAATGTACCTACCATGTACCAATAAGACAACATACGCTTTTCATTAAAAACACTTACACAAACTTTTGGATCGGAATCGTAGGTTCCTGAGCCGGCAATAGCGTCAAATTTATCGGCAGTTAATGTGACATTCGTTGGAATTAAATTCGGAAACTGCCGAAAGAAGTTCATCATTGCATCAGTATTTTTACCTGTAAGGGTGTATTGATAATAGCTTTTTTGATCACTATTAAAAAGCTGATATAAGCGAAAGAGAGGGTTGGAATCTCGAGTGGTATCTGTTTGATCTAAATCAATTGTTGTTTTAATGCGAGTATTATTTCCAGTAGTACCTATTTGAACCATTTCGTTTACTGCAGATTGAGTGATTATTTTTTTAAAACCTTCTCGATAATATTCCCATTGTCGGTATTTGTTAAGATACCTGGAAAATGAAAGCGTTGATGTGCGAAACTGAGTATGAAGAACCCCAGTACCCACAATGGATGCTTGCAAAGCGGGTGTCCGATTAACAGATTGTCCATCGTTACCATATTGATACAATTCCAATGTAATACCTTGTGGTATTAATTGAGGGAAAAGTGTGTAGACATCCTTCAACACTTCAAGCAAACCCGCTTTGTCATCATAAAATTTTACAACCAGATTTTTTCCGCTCTTATTCGTGCGGAGATGTTCATTAGCAACACGTTGAACAATGGAATAAATAAGTGAAATTTTGTTTTCGTCGTGTGTAATCGTATTTTTTGTAGGATATTGTTTTGAGTGCTTTTCAACTGTCCACGAATAATTATTTCCTAAACCCCAATACCATTTTTGCTTTTCTTTAACAAGCGGTAAATCAACATTAGACCAAAATGCTTCAATTGCTTTGAATGCATCGCCATCGTTTGCGCCATTGTTTAGATCTGTAAACAAGAACTTATCGAGTGTTGCGCTCGTATGTTTTGCGACGGCAACAAGCAATGCAGAAAGCGAAAGTGTATCGGGAGAATAAGAACGTGGGGCCCGATAACGAGCATTCTTAAAATCAGACGTCCAGTCAGTTCGATTGGAACCGCATAAAATATAATCATTGCGGGTCATTTGATCAAATAGCATTTTATTATGTTTAATAAAATCTGATAAGCGTTCGTCGTTATTTTGGTTTTCTTTTAGATCATCCGGAGAATAACTTTCATTTAAAGTTTTATCAGTCAAACATCCATCAATATCAAACACGTAGAAAGTAGGTGGTTTGGTGCCTATTTCAATAGTGCTGCGTACTCCGTCTTTTACATCATCACTTGTGGTGAAAATTTGTTTAAATTCAATTTTGGCAAGCACTTTAGCTGATTCACGAAAGTTCCTGTGAGGAACTCCAGTTCCTTCAATAGTTTTTTTGTGTATTGACTTGTCTGACAGGCCTAAGTGGTAATGATTAAGTTCGAGCTTAACACCCTCAGGGATTAACTCTTTGTGCTCAGTATAAAATCTTTCTAAAGCTTGCAATATAAAGGCATCATCATCATAAAACTTAATGGTGATGCTTTTCTTGCCGGCTTTTGTGATATGTTGATGAGACAAGTGTTGAATAATGGTGTAGATCAGGGTTATTTTAGAATTATCATGAGAGGTGTCTTTAAAAAATCTTTCCTCAGCATTAGTTTTTAGGTTGTTTTTAAATTTTTCAAAATCTACATTATTTTGTTGTAATGCCTCTTCAATTTTTTTCCAACAAAAACTAGACTCTTCGTTGTTGATTACATCCCCCAATAAGAATGTATCTAGATTTGCGCCCGTTTTCTTTTGAACAGCCTTTAAATATTCGGTTAAGGATAATGATCCCCAATGCTGAATGTTTTTAAAATCAATATAGGGTGTAACCCGATTAGAACCGCAAAGAATATGATGGTCTGGTTTGATTTCGCTTAACAAGGCATTGTGTTGTGTTTCAAAAACGGAAGGTTGATTGTTAGTTGTTTGTAGATCTTCTGATGTGAAAAACCCGATTTCGTTATTATTAAGCTTTTTACCTGCTAAGCAGTGATCAATGTCGATAACATGAGCTTCAACATGAGAAGAAGTTTCTTCAACATTTTGAACGGCTTCATAAAATATGTCATCATCATCTTGCTCAACACCCATAATCTTTCCTTCACGAACACTCAATAAGAAGTTTATCCTAAGCCTTTATTATGCGTTAGTCTAATGTGTCATAGAATGTTATAAAACAATAAGTTATAACACAAACTCCCGTTGAAAGCAATCCTCAAAAGAGCCTGATAGAGTACGTGGGGGGAGGGAAAACTTTATTGTCGATTGTTTTGCTCAAGGTGTTCAGTATGAAAACAGGAAATCAAGATTAAATTTATACTGACCTTCACCCCGTTTCAGGGTAAAATAGCCGTTTTTGGTAACCTGCAATCCTATGCAACATATACGAAATTTCTCGATCATTGCCCATATCGACCATGGTAAATCAACCCTGGCGGATCGCTTTATTCAGCGTTGTGGGGGTCTAACTGACCGGGAGATGAGCGAGCAAGTCCTTGATTCCATGGACATTGAACGGGAGCGTGGGATTACCATCAAGGCGCAATGCGTCTCTTTGCATTACACCGCCAAAAGCGGCGAAACGTATCTGCTGAATTTTATTGATACCCCTGGCCATGTCGACTTCAGTTATGAAGTATCGCGTTCATTGGCAGCTTGCGAAGGTGCGTTGTTGGTGGTGGATGCGAGCCAGGGTGTGGAAGCGCAAACATTGGCAAACTGTTATACGGCCATTGATCAGAATCTCGAGGTTGTTCCCGTCCTCAATAAGATTGATTTACCACAGGCCGAACCCGAGCTTGTGAAGAAGGAAATCGAAGATATTATCGGTATTGAAGCTCGCGATGCGGTGCTCGCTTCCGCCAAACAAGGCATTGGTATTGATGAAGTGTTGGAAAGTATTATCAAACGAATTCCGCCACCCAAAGGTGATCCGAATGCGCCATTGCAAGCGTTGATTATCGATTCGTGGTTTGATGCTTATTTAGGCGTTGTTTCACTTGTTCGAATTAAAAACGGTGTGTTGCGCAAGGGCGATAGAATTAAAGTCATGTCGACGGGTAAAGCGTATGATGCCAATATCATTGGTGTGTTCACGCCAAAACGTCTTGAAAAAACGGTACTCAGTGCTGGCGAAGTAGGTTATGTCGTAGCCGGCGTGAAAGATATCCAAGGTGCGCCTGTAGGTGATACCTTGACGCATGCCAGTCATGGTGCGCAAACGGCGCTGGCAGGTTTTAAGCGAGTCCAACCGCAAGTGTATGCGGGTTTATTTCCCGTGGATTCCGGTGATTATGAAGATTTTCGTGAAGCGCTTGCTAAGTTGTGTTTAAACGATGCGGCACTCGTGTATGAACCTGAAGCATCACAAGCATTGGGATTTGGATTTCGATGCGGATTTTTAGGCATGTTGCACATGGAGATTGTGCAAGAACGCTTGGAACGCGAATACGATTTAGATTTAATTACAACACCGCCAACGGTTATCTATGAAATTATCCCTAAAAAAGGCGAGATGTTACATATTTCAAACCCAGCTGATTTACCAGACCCTAGCATGATTGAAGAGTTACGTGAACCGGTCGCATTGGTGAATATTCTTGTGCCACAAGAATATGTTGGAAATGCAATTACGTTGTGTGTGGATCGTCGTGGTATTCAAAAGCGCATGCATTACGCGGGACGTCAAGTGCAATTGACTTATGAAATACCCATGAATGAAGTGGTCTTGGATTTCTTTGATCGTCTTAAATCGTGCTCGCGAGGATATGCATCGTTGGATTATCATTTTGATCACTTCCAAACAGCGGATTTGATTAAATTAGATATATTGATTAATGGTGAACGTTTAGATTCGTTATCATTAATTGTGCATCGCAGTATTGCCGAATCACGCGGACGCGAATTGGCATCCAAAATGAAAGAGTTAATACCGAGACAAATGTTTGATGTCGCTATTCAGGCAGCCATTGGCGCGCATGTTATCGCACGCACCAATGTTAAAGCATTGCGTAAAAACGTAACAGCCAAATGTTATGGTGGTGACGTTTCGCGCAAACGTAAATTGTTAGACAAACAAAAGAAAGGTAAGAAACGCATGAAACAAGTGGGTAAAGTTGAAATTCCACAAGAAGCTTTTCTTGCTGTATTAAGGGTGGATAAATAATGTACATGGATTTCGCGGGAATATTATTTTTATTAACGGTTATATCGGGTGTAGCAGCACTTATCGACAAATGTTTGTTTGCAAAGAAGCGAGGCGATAAAAAACGTCCTTGGATCATTGAAACAGCTTACTCATTATTTCCTGTATTTTTAATTGTGTTTATTATTCGAACGTTTATTGGAGAAGCTTATCGCATCCCAACAGGATCCATGAAACCGACGTTACTGGATGGTGATTTTGTATTCGTAAGTAAATTTACGTACGGATGGTGGTTTCCAATTATTGATTATCGGTTAAATCCGTTTGATGAACCACAGCGTGGCGATGTCATTGTATTTCGATACCCACCCAAACCTACGGTGAATTTTATTAAACGTATTATCGGATTACCCGGCGATGAAATTATTTATCAAAACAATCAGCTTTTTATCAATGGTGAATTAGTTCCAAAAGAATATACAAAAACAACCTATTCAGATTCGATACGCAAAATACCTTATTTAGTGCGTGAATACGAGGAAACATTACCTATTGATGTCAAACATCTTATTTATGAACGCGATGGTTTTATATTACCTTATGAAGGAAAAGTTCCCGAAGGTCATTATTTTATGATGGGGGATAATCGCGGTGACAGCGAAGACAGTCGCGTCTGGGGTTTTGTTCCTGAATATTACATCAAAGGTAAAGCGTCTCATGTTTTATTAAGCATTGATACCAAAAATATCAAAATACGATTCCGTCGCACAGGGGATAAAATTGAATAACCATAAGCTTCTGGAAAAAACAATTGGGCATCATTTTAAAGATGCTAAATTGTTGGAGCGTGCATTAACTCATTGTAGCGCAGGAGCCAATAACAACGAACGCTATGAATTTCTCGGTGATTCTGTTTTAAATTTGATTCTTTCACAAGCATTATATGAACAATTTCCAACTGCAACCGAAGGACAATTAACACGACTTCGTGCCATTTGCGTGAATGGAGAAGCTCTGGCCAAGATATCGCGTGAATTTAATTTGGGTGAACAATTAAGTTTTGGTGTGGGTGAATTACGTAGTGGTGGGGCGACAAGACCTTCGATATTAGCAGACGCACTCGAAGCGTTAATTGCAGCTATTTATTTAGATGCGGGATTTGACGTTACTAAAGCCTGCGTTTTAAATTGGTATCAACCTCTTTTAACAGGCACGTCACTTGAAATGACAAAGAAAGATCCTAAAACGCAATTGCAAGAATGGTTGCAGGGACGTCATCAACCTTTACCCGAATACACCGTTGTTGCTATTCAAGGAGAATCACATGAACAATCGTTTAACGTAGAATGTCGTATTGTTATGTGTGATCAATTGTTTACAGGAACAGGAACAAGCCGACGTCGTGCGGAACAATCAGCAGCGCGAGCTGCATTAGAGTATTTAAATCATGAACACCCCGAGTAAATGTGGTTACATTGCTGTTGTTGGAAGACCTAATGTTGGGAAATCAACGCTATTAAATCGCATTATTGGCGAGAAATTGAGTATTACATCACGTAAACCTCAAACCACGCGGCACCGTATTTTAGGCATTAAAACGCAGGATACTATTCAATATATCTACGTGGATACACCTGGATTGCATCAAAAACTGCCTCGCAAAATTAACAAGTACATGAATAAAGCTGCCATTAGCGCGATACATGATGTTGATCTGATATTGTTTGTGGTTGATAGCTTATATTTTAATGATGGCGATGCTTGGGTTGCGCAACAATTAAAAAACGCAAAAGCACCGATTATTTTAGTCATTAATAAAATGGATTCTATAGGTGAAAATGATGAGTTGCTTCCTCACATGGCACAACTTCATGAGAAATATGGTTTTGAATCTATTATTCCTGTGTCAGCAAAGTCAGGTCAAAATGTGCCTAAACTTGAAAAAATGATCACAGAGAAGTTACCTGAAAGTGATCATTTCTTTTTTCCAGAAGATGCTAAAACCGATCGGGACGATCGTTTTATGGCATCAGAAATCATTCGTGAAAAATTGATTCGTGCATTGGGTCAAGAACTTCCTTATGAAACCCATGTTGTAATTGAGAAGATGAAAAAAGAAGGTAATATCATTCACATTGATGCAAATATATTTGTTGCCCGCGATAGTCAAAAGTCCATTGTTATTGGGAAGGGCGGGGAACGCATGAAATCCATTGGCCAGCGTGCGCGGTTAGATCTTGAAAAAATATTAAAGTCTAAAATCATGTTGCGTTTATGGGTGAAGGTCAAAGATAATTGGTCTGATACAGACCAACTGTTGCAGAAATTTGGATACGATGAGTGACATCACGCACTGAATTACAATCTGCCTATGTATTACACACACGACCCTTTCGTGAAACCAGCTTATTATTAGATTGCATCACGCATGATCACGGAAAAGTTTCACTTATTGCCAAAGGGGCGAAGCGGCCAAAGTCACCTTTTAAAGGTATTCTGCAGCCTTTTATTCCATTGCTTATTTCTTATTTGGGCCGTTCTGATCTTAAAACATTAACACATGCGGAGTTGGATGGTAGGTTATTCAGTATTTCACGTCAGCATTTTCCAAGCGCATTTTATTTGAATGAATTGCTTATGCGCTTATTGCATCCACATGTTGCATTTCCAGAGTTGTTCACACATTACCATCAAATGATGAAGATTTTTATTTCAGATAATCATTGTAATGCCAGATTACGTTTGTTTGAAAAACATATATTGCAAGCGTTGGGATATGAATTAACATTGCATCGTGATTTAAATGGCGAAGATATCCTAAGCGACAATCATTATTTATATACACCTGAACATGGATTGCTTCGAGTGAGAGAAGAAACTCATGCAAGCCGATGTGTTGTTAAGGGTAAAACGTTGCTTGATTTAGCTTCTGATGATTTGTCAGATGCAAATTCGTGTGCACAAGCTAAACTGATATTACAAGAAGCATTGAAACGTTTGTTGGGAGATAAGCCTATTCAGGCAAAATTTTTGTTATTGTAGTGCTTTGTCATTGCGAGGAGCGCGAAGCGCTTTGATGCAATCCACTTTCCGAATGGATTGCTTCGGCCTGACGGCCTCGCAATGACAGAATATAAGGAAGGAGCAACATGATTAAAGGCATTGGAACAGATATTGTAGATATTGATCGCATCGCCGAAAGCATACGCAAGCACGGCGATCGCTTTGCTCAAAAAATATTATCTCAAGAAGAATTTGAGTTGTATTCGCTGCACATAGCTCCGGCGCAATACCTTGCAAGCCGTTTCGCAGCAAAAGAAGCGGCGGCAAAAGCCTTAGGAACTGGATTTCGAGAAGGTTTGTATCTTCATCATATTAGTATTACGAATGATGCGCTGGGAAAACCAGTGTTACATTATAGCGACAAAGCGTTAACATTAATCGAATCGTTAGACGTGCAAAACAGCTGGATTAGCATTGCTCACGAAAAACATTATGCCGTCGCATTTGTCGTTTTAACGTGAAAAAAGGAGCCCCACTAGCGCGGCCCTCCTTTTCCTTTTCAATTTGAAGATGGAATAGGGGCGCGTAACACGCGTTCAATGCAAGTATTCAAAGCGGATAACGAAGCGGGCCAGTCAGGATTACCGTCTCTGATCATCGTTTCTAATGTTCGTACAGCATCATCCAATTCGGGAACACCGCAATAACAGCATGCGCCTTTCATTTTATGCGTTAGATGCTTTAATTTATCGAAGTCTTTTTGTTTAGCAGCAGCATTTAAATCTCGTTGATAGGGATTCAAATCAGCCACTAACATTTCATGTAATTCTAAAGCCAAGGCTTTGTTGTTGTTGGCACGCTTGATCGCAAGTTGCCAATCAATGACAGGTAGGTTGCTTCCACTTTCCATGGTCATTCCCTCCATTGCTGTTGCTAAAAAGTTAACGGTTTTACGCAGACTTTGCTCACTGACAGGTTTAGTTAAAAACTCTTGAAAGTGTTCGACATTAATATCCGTAAATTCATCGATAGTTGCATGTGCAGTGAGTGCCACAACCGGTGTTTGAACACCATTTTGCCGTATTTGCCGCGTTGTTTCAACACCATCCATTCCTGGCATGTGAATATCCATAAAGATAATATCAAATGTTTTATTTTTACAGGCTTCCAGTGCATCTTGTCCTGAAGTTACACCCTTGACATCGCAACCAATGTTTTGCAATAACACTGTCACAAGTTTAAGGTTAGCAGGGTTATCGTCAACTGCCAATGCGCTGATGGATATCTTGGGTTTTACAGGTGTTTCTTCAGAAGATTCTGGGGAGATTTGTAAAATTGCACGGGTTAAATATTGGATCAAACGTTTACTTTCAATGGGTTTAGAAAGACAAAAATCTGCACCCAGTTTCAATAGGTTACCTTGCTGATGAGTATCTGTTGTATTAAGCAACGTGACCACATGACGAATTTGTTTATTTTTGTAAAGTTGTTCGGTGATTGTTGCAATATCCGGGCAATCATACAGATTAGAACCACTGATAATGGCAATATCAAAAGGTGTATTTTTGTGCAAACACAATTTCATATCATTCGTATCATTTACAACAGTCACATCCATGTGTGCGTTTAATAAAGTGCGGTGCAACGCTTTCAGTTGCAACGGGTGGTACTCCATAAGAAGTGCACGTTTTTGATAAAGAGGTTCTAATTGAGGTGTTGCGCGCGTACCACTGGGTTGTTCTAATGTACGTGTGTAAAATGTAAATGAAAATGTAGATCCTGTTTTGGGGCTGCTTTCAACTGTAATTTGTCCGCCCATTTGTTGTACGATGCGTTGTGAAATGACCAACCCTAAACCTGTGCCACCGTATCGCCGAGCGGTTGTGGTATCGCCCTGCATAAATGCGTTGAAAATTCGTTCTTGCGTTTTCTCATCCATGCCGATTCCCGTATCGGTCACACTGATTTTCATCATCAAGCCATTATCTTGTTCAGACTGCAACATAACACGAATAAGCACATGCCCATGATTGGTGAATTTAACCGCATTGGAAATTAAATTTGTGATAACCTGTTTAATGCGCAGTGGATCGACATACACTTTTTCAGGTGCTTCATCTTCATAAAGTAATATCAGCTCAAGTTGTTTTTCATGCGCAACTGGTGCCAAAATACTGGTTGATTCTTCAATGATATCACGCAGCATCGTGGCTTCAGGTATATAGGTTAACTTGCCTGCTTCAAGCTTTGAAAAGTCCAATACGTCATTGAGGATCTGTAATAAATTTTTGGCGGATTTCTGAATAGTCGTCATATAATCTTTTTGCAAAATGGACATTTTTGTTTTTAGCATGAGATCAGTAAAACCAATAATGCCATTCATGGGTGTTCGAATCTCATGACTCATGTTGGCTAGAAATTCTGATTTAGTTTGGCTGGCTTTCATGGCGTCGAATCTAGCTTCAGAAAGAGCGTTATTTTGTTGTGCAATTTTTGCAAGTGATGAACGTAATTCAGTAGTGGCTTTGTCGATGCTTGCATGTAAATGTTCTTGCGATTTCTCGACTTCATTCGCCATGTTATTCAAACCATCTTTTAGAATAACCAGTTCATCTTTTGCATCCGCAGTAACGCGTGCGGATAGATTGCCTTCTCGCATTTGATTAACGGTTTTAACCATTGCCATGATGGGTCGAGTGACATCGCGACTAACAGAAACCGCAAAGAAACAGCTGAAAAAAACACCTGCCACGATAATTCCAATGCAAGTGAATATAACCTTGGATTGCATCAACGCAATGCCAGATCGATCTGTTTCTAACAAAACATATCCAACGGGAGGGTTATAATCCCATGCTTCTTCAAAGCCATACAATGCAATGGGAATGCTAGTAACAAAATTTTGGCCTACTTTTTCTTGTAATTCTTTTTGATTGATCACTAAGTCATGTGGATCGGTTGAAAAGGTTCCGGCAATACTTAAAGGTTCGAAATTTTTATCATAAACAGCAACGGCTTGAACATCGGGTGCTTTTAACGTGGAGTTTACGAACGAATCAAGCATTTCTTCATATCCCATGAAAACAGGATATTGCAATGTTAAGGCTAACTCTAATGCTTGCACTTTTCCTTGGCGTGCTAACATGGTTTCCAATTCGTTATATTCGGTATGCGTATAGTAAACTGCAACCAGCGTGGGAAGTAAGATAGAAGGAATAAGAGTTAATAACAACAACCGGTGCCTGAGCTTCCAGCGCATTTTACGAAGGCCATCCATGCCAAATTCTCCTGAGGTGCTCATTATATCAACAAATTAGAGGGAGTGGTATAATAATAAAATTCAAAATAGACATAAGTTTTTTATCTTACTGGTTGATATCACAGCATGAAAACTCCACGCGAATATACCTTGACAATTGAAGCGCTTTCACATGATGGTCAGGGGATTGCCAGCATTGACGGCAAACGTTGCTTTGTTCCTCAGGTACTTCCCCAGGAACAGGTAAAAGTACATATTGTTCAGGATAAACGCCGCTATTTTATCGCCAAGCTTGAGAGTGTGATAACCCCCAGTGCTTCACGCGTGGCACCTCAATGTCCGCATTTTGGTGTGTGCGGGGGTTGTCAGTTACAGCACATGAGCCAAGCCGATCAGATTCAATTGAAACAAAACGCATTAGCAGAACAACTGCAACATTTTGGACATACACAACCGCAAGAGTGGTTGCCGCCCTTGAAAGCCGAACCTTATGGTTATCGACGAAAGGCACGGATTGGCGTGCGTTATGTACATAAAAAAGAAAAATTATTATTAGGTTTTCGTGAGCAAAACGGCCGTTATTTGGCGGACTGTGATACGTGTCATGTGATTCATCCGGATGTTGCGAAATTGTGGCAGCCACTGCGTGAAATGATTGCAACGTTATCCGTTTACCAAGAAATTCCTCAGGTCGAAGTAGCCGTGGGAGATGATGCAATAGCATTGGTATTGCGCCATCTTCAAGCATTAAACGACGATGACATTCTGGCTTGCACCAATTTTGCGAAACAATATAACGTACATTTTTATTTACAACCCAAGGGACCTGATACGGTTCATCGCATTTGGCCTGTGGATGGACCTCAACGTTTGCATTATACGTTAACAGAGCAGAAACTTAAGTTTGAGTTTCATCCCAATGATTTTACCCAGATAAATGCGGGTATCAATCAACAAATGGTTTCACAAGCGATGAAACTATTGGATCTTCAACCGTCGGACACAGCGTTAGATCTATTTTGTGGTTTGGGTAATTTCACATTACCCTTGGCGCAACAAGCGCATCGTGTGGTTGGGGTTGAAGGAGATGAAGCCATGGTGAAGCGTGTGCTTGAAAATGCACAAGCGAATCAACTGGATAATGTCACGGCTTATTGTGCTAATTTGGCGGAAGATTGCATGGATGCGCCATGGGCAAAACAACCCTACGATAAAATTTTGCTAGATCCCCCGCGCACAGGTGCGCAAACATTAATCCCTTTATTAGGTAAATTGGGTGCGAGCCGAATCGTTTATATTTCTTGCAATCCTGCAACCCTGGCGCGTGATGCTGGGTTACTGAAAGAACAAGGTTATTTACTGGAAAAAGCCGGTATAATGGATATGTTTACGCACACGCAACATACGGAAGCCATGGCACTTTTCATTAAGGTTTAATATGGTTAAATTAAACGTCAAAAAAATATTTTTGAACGAAGATATTCATGCTATTGAGTCATGGATCGAAACCATTGCAAAATCCTATGATTCAACACAGTGTGATGTATTACGTCGCGCTTGTTTAATCTTGTTAGATTGGCATAAAACACATCAAGTTCCTCTTGAATACTTGCAAAAAGGTGCTGTGATGGTCGAAGTGTTAGCTGATCTTCGATTAGACATGGATACGCTGATTGCGACATTAATTTATCCTGCGGCGCGCTATAAAAGTATTAAGCTCGATTTATTAAAGGAAACATTCCCACAAGCAATCACGCAATTGGTATTAGGCACGGAAAAAATGGATGCCGTTAAAAGTTTGCGTCCCATGTTGGGAGAAGAGGATCATTACGAACAGCAATTGGATAATATTCGTAAAATGTTATTGGCCATGGTCGAAGATGTTCGCGTGGTTTTAATCAAATTGGCCGAACAAATTTATCTTATGCAAGAAGCTAAAAATAAAAGCAGGGAAGAACAAGTAGATTTAGCAACGCGCGTGCGTGAAATTTATGCGCCACTGGCAAATCGTTTAGGTGTTGGGCATATCAAATGGCAATTGGAAGATTGGGCATTTCGTTATATCGAACCAGAACAATACAAGCAAATCGCACATTTCATATCTGAGAAGCGTGAAGAAAGGCAACATGCCGTTGAAGAGGTGACTAATCAACTCAAACAAGAACTTCGCAAAGACGGTATTACACATGCGCAAGTTCATGGACGGATTAAACATATTTATTCCATTTGGCGGAAAATGCAGCGTAAAAATGTTCAATACGATGAGGTGTATGATGTGCGCGCTGTTCGCATCCTCGTTGATGAGGTGGCACAATGTTACGCTGCGTTAGGTACCGTGCATCGGTTATGGAAACATATTCCCAAAGAATTTGATGATTATATCGCGCAACCCAAACCCAATGGTTATCGTTCACTTCATACTGCTGTTGTGGGTCCTTTAGGTAAAGCGTTAGAGGTACAAATTCGTACACATCAAATGCATGAAGAATCCGAGTTGGGAGTTTGCGCGCATTGGGCTTATAAAGAAGGTGGTGGCGCAGATTCAAATTTACAGGCAAAAATTAAGTGGCTTCGTAGCTTGTTGGATTGGCAAGAAGAAGTGGCAACTGCGGATGATCTCGTATCTAATTTACATAATACTGTAACGGAAGAACGCGTGTATATTTTTACACCCAAAGGGGAAGTATTGGATTTACCCAAGGGTTCAACCCCTCTCGACTTTGCTTATCAAGTTCATACACAATTGGGGCATCGCACCCGCGGAGCCAAAATTAACGGACGTATTGTACCGTTAACCTATGTACTCAATACGGGTGAACAGGTTGAAATATTAACGCAAGGAGATGCCAAACCTGGACGTGATTGGCTTCATACGGAAAGTGGTTTTGTTTTTACAGCCCGTGCGCGTGCCAAAGTACGTGCGTGGTTTCGAAATCAACACCGTGATGAAAATGCGGCTGCGGGTCGAGAGATGCTTCAAAATGAATGTGATCGGTTAGGGTTGCCTTACGTTCATGCCGATGATATCGCTGCGCGCTTTAACTTTAAAGAAGGCGATGATGTATTAGCGGCCGTGGGTCGGGGTGATTTACGACCGGCGCAGGTGATTCATGCAGCTTATGGTCAACTGGAAAAAGAGGTAACTCGTGATGAAGCCATACCCCTGCAACCTCAAACGAAGCATGCTGGACGACCTGGGGACATTACTATTCAAGGCGTGGGTAATTTATTAACGGTGATGGCGTATTGTTGCCACCCTGTGCCAGGCGATAAAATTATCGGTTACGTGACGCAAGGTCGAGGGGTGTCCGTTCATCGGCAGGATTGTACCAACGTATTAAATCTATTAACTGAATCGCCCAAACGCATTCTAGAAGTGAATTGGGGCGGCGATGCCGATAAAACTTATCCCGTTAAGGTCTTACTGAAGGCTTATGATCGAAAATACCTCCTGCGCGATATTACGGCGGTTCTTTCGGGACAACAGGTGAATGTGACGGGTATCAGCTCTAAAATAGATTCTCAAGAAGGAACAGTCACATTTAATTTGACGCTTGAGGTTCCCGATCTAGTTGCATTAGGACGTTTGTTGGAGCGTCTGCATGCGTTGCCTAATGTGATTTCCGCTTCTCGCTATTCGAGCCATTTGTGAGACATTAGCCATAGTGCTTGTAAGACATTTACCATATTTTGCCATCTTTTTAGCTAAAGTTGGCAACCTGTATTGCTAATCGATTTTAACTATGGTATTTCTAGTATCCAGTGCTTAGAAAGTTTTAGTACTAAGAACTGGACTGTGCAACTATTGCTCTATTTTAGAGCTTGCATTATTGAGAAAATTCAATAAGATAGAGCACAGTTAAGGAAGTAGAAAAGTTAGCAGTAGGGGGTTGTATTAGTTACTCTATTAGCTTATAATGACTTCCTAAAGGTAGATGTCTTACATTCTACTTTGGATAGGGGAACTGTCAAAACCCTTCGGGGTGGCGCCAGTTAAAGGTTAAACTTAACATATGGATTTATATTATGCCACGGACAACTGACAAACGTGATCGCCTTATTAAGGCTGCAAAAGTGCTTATTCGCAAGCAAGGTTTTCATTTAACCACACTTGCAGACATTGCCCAGGAAGCTGATGTTCCACTAGGTAATGTGTATTATTATTTCAAAACCAAAGAAGCCATTGGTGAAGCCGTTATCGAGTCTCGTTCGCATGAGCTTCAAGAAAGCATGGCGAGCTGGGAAGAAGCTTCTTCTCCTGCCGACCGATTATTTGCCTTTGTGCAATATGAAGTCGAGCATGCTGAAGAAACAGCTCGTAGTGGTTGTGCAATTGGTGGATTATGTCAAGAGTTGGCGAAACAGGGCGGTCAATTGGCCGATGCTGCTGCCAAATTGATGAATGACATGATCGATTGGTCAGAAAAACAATTTAAAGCGGCTGGTTTGGGTAGCTCTTCTCGCGAAGTTGCTAATCAATACGTGGCCCTTGTACAAGGAATGACGTTGTTAACCAACACGTTTAAAGAACCTAAGTTGATGGTTAACTTCAGCCAATCTATTCGTACTTGGTTAGATAAAACAGTTGCGAAAGGTAAAGCTTCTTCACCTATCGCTACAGAAGAAATCGCTTAATTCGAGTAGCCATAACAGTAAACAAAAAACCGGGCTCTATGCCCGGTTTTTTCTTTTAAGGGCTTAAGACAATTCGTACAACAATGACTAATGTCACTACAAATACAACGAGGCATGCGACCCCGACACAAAGGTAGATCCAGGGATTACCTTGCGTGAAGTCTTCTTCAGCATCTTTGGAACGCTGAACACCTAACATGGCGGATAATACGGATTTCAGTATACGGAAACTCATGTCTTAAGCATCTCTTGCATAATATTGCGTGTTCGTTCGAGTAACTCGTCACGTTCTTTGGTGCTCATGCCTTGGGTGTCAATGGGATTACCAAATTTTACGATCACGGTTTGACCTGGGTTAAAATTCCAAGTATCAGGGGGTAACATCTTTTCCGTTCCTTGAATGGTCATGGGAATGATGGTTGCTTGTGATTGAATGGCTAACAAAAACAAGCCCTTCTTAAATGGAAGTAGTTCGCCGGTACGTGAGCGCGTTCCTTCCGCAGCGGCCCACATCACAATACCAGAGCGCATCTTTTCTTTGACACGTTCTAAATCACGAATGGCTTTCTGACGATTTTTCCGATCAATGAAGATAATTTCGTGTTTTGCCATGGCGCGTCCAAAAAATGGCACATTG
>CAYUEL010000021.1:0-1056 GCA_964443025.1 uncultured Gammaproteobacteria bacterium
CGTGGTTAATTTAAATGCCGTTGCTGTAGCTGGCGATCTCAAAAATTATATTACCATTAAAAACAGATTAATAGCCGATACCAAGCCTTCTACTACTTACACGCAACCCTGGGGTATGACGCAGGCGTTATCGGTGGTACCACGTACCGATTATCCCGCATGGATTCATTATTGGGCATTGCGAGCGATGATAGCTAATCGAGATTATCTTGTAATGGAGCCGCTCGAAAAAGCTGCAACCTCTATTTTAGCTTTGCAAGATCCATCCAAGTTAACACCCAGTGAAAAAGAAGATTCAGCGTTTGTTAAAAGTATTGAAAAAGATTATGCATTAGGTAGCGTTAATCGCGAATGGATACAACAAGAACAGGAGTCTAATCCTGATCCTAATTTCTTGAATGGATTTTTTAGATCTAAAATGTGAAGCCGTCATTCCCGCCCCTTACCTCATCCCCGCCCATTACCCGTCATCCCCGCGCAGGCGGGGAACCAGCGTTTGTAATTCTCCTGGGTTCCCGCCTTCGCGGGAATGACGTAAGGGGCGGGGATAACGGGTAAAAGGCGGGAATGACGGGGAATAACACTTCTTCGCACATTTCTTTTTTATCTCATTGATTTACCTCTCTTATTAGCTTATCAACAAACTTGATAAATAGCAGCCTTGTGCAATACTTGAACTATCACTGTTGTAACTCATGTGGGAGTAAAATCATGGCAAGACCAATCGAAGATATTAAATCAAACGCGTTCAGCGAAAGACGTATGCATCAATTTACAGAAAAAGCTCATGAACTTGAGCACGAAGTTGAACTGTATGCTCGTCAAACAGAAAAATACATTAAAAATAATCCTGTTAAAGCTACTATTATTGCAGGTGTTTTAGGAATATTAGTAGGTAAATTATTATCAAAATAGGATAGCTCTATGATGCAAGAACTGGAGCAAATGGGACTTGCGTGGCTAATATTAATCAGAGAGCAATTTAAATTATTTACCCTGGAAGCAAAGCTCGCCAAAATGAGCTTTGTTCCAGCATTGATATGCACATTTGCCCTC
>CAYUEL010000021.1:1066-20432 GCA_964443025.1 uncultured Gammaproteobacteria bacterium
TTAAGCACTTGGATTTGCGCACTTGCTTTAGCAGGTTACTGTTTATATTATCTTACGGCAAATCTGTGGGTTCCACTGATATCTCTTTTTATCCTTAATGTAGGTTTATTAGTGACCGTTGTTTTATTGTTAAAACGTTATTTACAACGGATGTCATTTCAATACACTCGAGCACAGTTCCATGAAAACAAACAACTTGAACAAACAGATCAAGCAATCAGTTAATAAAATTCATGATACACAAAATCAGCTGATGCAAGTGCGATCCCGTTTTACCCTTCAACTTCAAGAAGATCCTGAGGTTATTTATCTCAGTGTCTTATGTGCTTTCTATCTAGGATACAAAATCCACGATAAAATAAGTACGGTTCAGTTAATCACGCTTCCCGCTAAAATGCTGTGAGACCCCTCGCTTTTTTGTGCTACACTCCATTCTGACATTCCGCGCAAAGCAAGGAATCCCTAGGGCATTAAATATGGCAAGTAATCATAAAGGCACGTTTCTATTCGTGGTTATTGTATTAACCTCGCTTTGCTATTTTGCAACTGACGTATACATGCCCGCCTTACCCAGTATGACCCTTGATCTCAATACCACTATTTCCCAAGCGCAATTAACCATTGCCGTATACATGTTTAGTTTCGGGATTGGACCTTTATTTTTTGGTCCACTCTCCGATAGTTATGGCCGTAAACCCACCGCTTTAATAGGCATCGTATTAGCGATTGTAAGCACATTGGTGTGTATTTGGGCTAATAATATTTACCTTATTATTGGTGCACGGTTTTTTCAAGGCATTGGCTTAAGCGCTGTTGTGACAGTGGCACGAGCGGTTATCCCCGATCGTTACCATGGAAAAGAAATGGCCACGTTTAATTCAACCATTGCCATTGTTATGCCTGTGATTTTAGCAATTGCCCCCACCGTTGGGGGAATCTTAAACGATCTCTATGGTTGGCGTATCATATTTGTTTTTCTAGTAGCTTATCTTTTATTTGCTTTACTTCTTGTAATATACACATTACCTGAAACGCTTCAAAATCCATCTAAGTTTTCCCTTCGTTTAAGCAAATATACTGAACTATTAACAAATCGCCGCTTTATGTATTGGTGTTTAATCCCGCCTTTAGTATCCATAGGTATTGGCGGATTTATTACGGCAGGTCCATTTTTATTTCAAAATGTATTAGGAATGACGGCCACGCATTTTGGTATGCTTTCACTCATCATTGGAGTATCGCTTTTTATATTTGCCATTGTAAATACGCAACTATTAAAATATGTAGATACGGCTAAATTAATTTATTTTGGCAGTTTATTGCAAATACTATCTGGGTTGTTTTTGATTACGACATTAATATTCAACCATCTAAGTATTTACAGTTTGCTCATTACTTGTCTCGTTTATTTCAGCAGTCTCCCATTCACGTTTCCTAATGGAATATCTCTCGCTTTTGATACATTGAAGCAAAATTATGGGATTGCAGGTGCATTCTTTTCAACCCTACAGGTTTTATTTATGTTTGTAGCCAGCATGGTGTTTTCATTGCTACCAGCAGATACCGCTTATCCATTGGCAATATCATTTGTTTTTGTGGGTTTATTAAGTTACTATTGTTTATACATGCAGCGGCGCTTAGGATCTGACGACGCTTTGCCGGAGGAGATTTAATATGATGGTTAAAAATGTATACAGTATATTTTTGAAAGGTTTATTGGCCATTCTGCCTATTGCTATTACCGTATACTTTTTTGTATGGTTGGTTAAATTTATTGAATCGATGTTCGCCTGGCTCGCTAGGCTTATATTACCAGCGGAATGGTACGCACCGGGTATTGGATTTGCCCTTGGAATAGTAACCATCTTCTTTATTGGACTTGCCCTGCAATTTTGGTTAACTCGAGCATTAGCCGGCTGGTGTGAATCATTGCTTCAGCGCGCACCTGTAGTATCAGACATCTATGATTCTGTTAAAGATATGATTAAATATTTTACCGATAAGGGTGATCAAAATGCAGCGCAAGTAGTGATGGTAACTTGCTCGCGCGATCCAGAAATTAAATTAATTGGTATTGTAACGCGAGATAATTTTGAGAATGCACCTAAAGGCATTGGCGGGGAACAAATTATTTCTGTTTATTTGCCCATGAGTTATCAAATTGGCGGCTATACAATTTACATTGATAAGAGCCATTGCACACCTATTGAAATGCGCAAAAAAGACGCTATTAAATGGGTTATCATGGGCGGAGTTGAAGCTAAGTAAAAACTCCACCAAACGGTTGGTAAATTAATTGCACAGATAATGCAGCAAGGATTAGCCCCATCACACGGATTAAAATAGAGGCACCATTAGTGCCGATAACACGTAATATCTGTGTTGCGCCCAACATCATGACGAATGTAAACCCCAATACTACCACTAACATGGCGACCGTTCCCATTTGTGTCATGACAGGATAAACATCGTTATCCGTTAAAACAATTGCAGCGGTAATCGCACCTGGACTTGCAATGGATGGTACAGCCAAAGGAAATACAGCAATATCATGTCCTTTCTCAGGAGGTATATCTAACGTATTTTCTAAACTACCAAAAATCATTTTTAAGCCAAATAAAAATAAGACAATACCCCCGGCAATTTGCAAAGCCTGCAATTGGATTCCCATGGTTTTTAAAAGAATTTGGCCCAATGCCACTGCGCCGACAAGAATGATAGTAGAATAAATAGTGGCTTTTAATGCTGTATATCTACGTTGAGTCGCTGTCATTTTAGCCGTTAAGGCAGCAAACACCACAAGAGTACCAATGGGATCGATTGTCGCCCAAAGGAGTACGAAGTCGCTGATAAGCTTCTCTGACATTGTTATTATCCTTCCTGGTACTAAGAATTATATCAGGTAATCGGCAGGTATTCCAAAAACCTTAAACTTTGCTATGATGGTTCCTATGGATAAATTACTCGTACGGATTACGCTTCTTGTACTACTTGTGCTCAAACCAGCCTTAACGCTGGCCACACTCGTTGAACCTCAGCTTTTTGATTTTACGTTAACCCCTCACTATAACGACCCTAATTATTGGGCATCCAAAGATAGTAATGGCCTTACAGTTTCTTTGATGACCCCAACGGCTCAATTACAACAATTCCGTCGCTTTAAAACAAAGTGGTTTGCGCCCTGGGATGAATCAACCATCCAACGTGTCACAAAAGATGAGCGTTACCCCACTCTGCTTAAAAGCTTAAATAACCGTTTTCGCAATGACATTCAATATGCCATTACCTGTTCAAAAACTGCAAATTGTAAAGCACCGTTAATGCAAAGTAATTTTCGCCCATTTACTAATGAATGGTTTGCAGACATTGAACGAAATGTTGATGTGCAACAATTTGAGAAACTTCGTTACGATCCCAATCATCGTGCCATTATAATTCACAACAGCTTAGTGCGTGTCTTTCCTGTGCACGATCCCTATTATGAACGTGAAAAAAACGTAGGATTGATTCATCCATTTGATCGTTTACAAATGTCAACCGTTTGGGCTGGAACGCCTGTTTATATTCTTGGAACAACACAAGATCAAGCGTGGCATTATATTTATACACACAGCTTTTCAGGTTGGGTTCCAGCGCAACACGTTAATCCAGTGGATGATGATTTCATTGAAGAATGGCAGAGAAACAATTCAGAATTAATTGCTGTGATGAAAAATGACACCAGTTTAATCAACAATGCCAATCGAAGATTTATCACACAAATTGGAATTGGTGCAGTGTTACCAGGGGAAAAATCAGGGGATACCATGATTGTAGATGTGCCCATTATTGATAAGCAAGGCCAAACGCATATCGTTCATGCGACACTGAAAAACACAGATAACGCTATCACTGCCCTTCCCGTTCCTATTCCAGCCACACGTGAAAATTTTGCTTATTTATTGCAAGATATGGTGAATAAGCCTTACGGTTGGGGTGGTACATCGTTTTACCATGATTGTTCGCAAGAACTTAAAAATTTATATGCACCCTTTGGTATTTGGTTAGCGCGTAATTCACGTGCTCAAATGGATAATGTTCGTGTGGTTAAATTAGATGATCAACGCTCGCTTAATCAACGTCTAAATTACTTACGTAATAACGGCAAGCCTTTTTTAACATTAGTTTACGTCGGCGGCCATATTATGTTATACGTCGGTGAGGATGATAATAATATGCCCGTGTTTTATCAAAATGTTTGGTACGTTTGGAAAAAAGATGAACCTAATGTGCAAGTTATTGGACAATCATTGTTTTTACCCGCCGATGTTAAGGCATCGAATACTTATTCCTTACTTGATGCTGATGCATCGGATTATTTTTGGGTAGGCTTTCTGGATGAACCCATCTGATGAATTCATTTATTGATGCGCTTCAACAACTTGTTAATACCATGCAAGAGCATGCAATTTTTGCGCTTGAAATTATCGCTCTACTATGGATCATTCAAGGATTGAATTATTTGGTCCATTACCGTTTGAATGTTTTAGGTATTTATCCGCGTCATGTTTCCGGTCTTATCGGTATTTTCTTTGCGCCTCTACTTCATGGGCATTCAACGCATTTATTTTTTAATTCCATCCCGTTATTTTTGCTTTTAACATTAATGCTTAATAAAGGCGTTGAACCATTCATGCTGATTACCTTGAACATTGCCGTTTTGGGTGGTCTGGCCACGTGGCTTTTTGGGCGTAAAGCGCGCCATGTGGGCTCAAGCGGTGTTATTATGGGTTATATGGGGTATTTGCTGATGCAAGCCTATTTTAGCCCGAGCGTATCCACCTTGATTTTAGGGGCGCTAGCGTTGTATTACTGTGGTAGTATTTTATTGCACCTAATCCCCTCGGACGAGAAAAGCTCTTGGGAAGGCCATATTTTTGGCTTTGTGGCCGGAGCGGTAGTAGCTTATGGATGGACAATAATTCCTCCAAGCTTTTCAATAGGTTAGAAATTGCATTTGCCAGAAATAGCTGGTAAACTAGTTAAAAGAGGACTATTTTTATGCCCAGAACTCTATTTCCTCAACATACCATTGAAGGGATACTTCCTATTCTGGAAAGGTATGGAGCAGCCTATTCAAATGTCCCTAGCTTAAAAGTAAGTCGTGACACCCTTATTCAAGGTTGTAATAAATCCTCCAACAAAATTATTGAAATCTGCAAAAACCCCCTACCCAATGAAAAAGATGCACAAGAAAAACGTAATGCTCTTCTTGCGGCGCATCTTAAGCCTATTAATAGCGTATTAGCGGAAATTGGCAGATTTAAAAATGATAAAGGAAGAGCCGAGTTATTAGCACAAGCTGCAGCTGATTATTTATATGGCATGAAAGTTCAGTTTGAACAAGCAGGCATTTCTGATCCGGAAGAATTTAATAAATTTAAAGCTGTCTGCATAGAACAATGGTGTGGCACTTGGAAACCCGGAAGCGCCGGGCTTGGCCTTGATAAAAGTATTATTAAAGCACGATTTGATGCATTAGATAAACATGAAGGTTATTTAATTCCAACAGACTTACTTCCAGCAGATAAGCTCAGTCGCCCTACCCTAAGCGATATTATTGAGAAATTGAAAGATGAAAACCCTGATGAAGAAGAATTGTTAGCAGATTTAATGGCATATGCAATCGATGATGCGGATTATGACATTGACATTAATAAACTGAACGAGCTTCTTAATGTCATTACTAAGACAGCCTATTATCAGACTGAAGTGCTAGACAAAGATGGAAATCCAGTATTAGATGCCAAAGGTAAACCAACATTCAAACAACTCCCTGGAATGGCTATTAACCCAGAGGCCCGCGCACTTTTTTTTCGCTTACTAGCAAGACTGGCTGAAAAATACCCTCAATTGCGTGCAAGTGACGCAATTATATTCATGGCTGCGAGCAACACTGCCCGCAAAGCCCTAGAGTTTGATAGTAGGCACATAGAACACCGCTCCCGTTTTCGTTTAGTGATACCCATATTGGGACCTGCTATGTTAGCAGGTGTTGCCATTGGGTATAATATGTTTGGTCTTGCAAGTTTATTTACCGCCAGCACATCTATTCGCAACTTTTTAACGAAGGAAGTTGTATTTGATTCTACTATCTTTGCAAATGCCGGGTACATCATTCCATTGGTTATTCCTATGGGTATTGCAGCTATAGGTGGACTCATGGAGTACATTGGTAAAAAATATGATATGCCTAAAGTACAAGCATTGGGTCATTACTTAAAAATAACAGGCACTACTTTCTCGGTGATATATGGGGTTACGAGCGCAGCAGGATATGCTTCATTTACCAGTTGGGCGAAAACTGCAGAGGCTTCCTCCACCATCATAGGATTTTCTACCGTTGGACTTTATGCCGTATTAGGCGTTGCAGGGTTATTTTGCTTAGTTTCCTTGGCCACATCCATCTGGAAGCATGGCATCAAGTGGGATGCGCCCGCGTTTGAAGTCAATCTCCCTAAGTTTGGTAAAATTAGTTTGACCCAAGGCCAAGCCGCTATGGGATTGGCATTTATTGGCTTACTCACCTACATGAGCTTAACTGTGCTTACCAGTGGCGCATTGCCGCTAGTGACCTTTATTTTAATCCCATTCGTCGCCATGGTCTATTCAACCTATGTAAACTACAAGCAGACATCTGATATCCAACGTAATCTGCCCAATAAATTGCCCGATAGCCATCAGCCTAATTTGAATAATCCAGTTGAACTTAAAAACTTTGCTTCGAGCGCATCGTATTCACATTCACGGGCACCCGCTCCTCCCATGAGCAAAGTAGATGTTGAGAAATCAAATGTAGATCGGGGCAAACGGGCTGAACCTAAATAAAGCCTGATGCCAGATATACACCTTGATTTTTCCTTTAAAATAATGCACACTCTGCCTAACTTAATCAACCTTAGGTGATTTGTGGGTAGATGGGAAACAATACGGAACAACAAAGCCTCCTTGGCTGGCTTAAGGGGGATAGTCAATTTGACGACCAGAAGGTAGAAAACCTTTTTTCTACTGCTTTTCCTGCGCCCATTCAATTTACATCATTCATCACAACCCTTCTTACCTCAGACTTAAACCATGAGCACCTAGGCCGCTTATTTGCTGTTTATTATTACAAACATGGCCTAACCATTGATCAATTAAATCAATCATTAAACGGTGTTTTAGAAAATTTAAAATCTGCCCTCTTCTTTCATGCACTTAATGAAAAGATTCGTTATTACAATATTCAACGAATTAAACAACAAGAAAAGCTCAGGGATTTCGCAGATGATGAAAAGCTTTATGCCGCTCAGTTTATCGCTGAATTAAATCAACCTGAACATGCTTATTTAGCATTATTTAATTTCTATAACATTCATCACGAGCACAACAAACTTAATGCTCTTTTTGATTGGATCGATGAAAATATTAAAAACAAATATCAATTGTTTATTGCTTATGCAAGTTTGCATGAAGTTTGTCCTGAACTTAAGCGTACTAATGATAATTGGAAAAAGATCCAAGCTATCAATAAGGAAAAAAATTCGCATGTAAAATGGATATTACCTGCATCTGCTTGGTTGGGTGGATTCTTTGTATTAGAAATAATTTTAGGGATGGTTAATCACCTGTTTTACGATTCATCGAGTTACATGGGCATAGGCGAAATAAGTGATCCTACTTTTACCACCTTTATAGTACCTATTATTTTTATATTGTCGGGCGTATTTGGGTACTTCATGTATAACCTTAACTACTCTTCATGTAAAGCTGGAACACATGCGTATCACTTAGAACGCATTGCATCGAAAAGTGAAAATTTTGATTTCGAGCGATCAGATGCTCCCCAAAAATTAGGGACATTTTATTATTACAGCACACGTGCCTGTATGATGTTATTGCCCCTGTTTTCTGTGTTAGGCATTCTTTCCATGTTTGAGTTGGTGTTATTTGATATGTTAAAAATCAATAACCCTTTAGAAAAAAATTCCATACCAGCGCCTTTTTTTGATGCGGTGGGTTTTTTACCGATTATCCCATTGTTTATTTCATTTGTTTGCCTTGCTGCATTGTATTATGAATGCACTCATAATAAACAAGGCACTTACCGTAATACATCATTGTTAACAGCTGGATTTCTTATTTCGTCATTCATGACGGTAATGCCTACCGTCGGATTAGAATATTCTGCGTTAACCCTTGTTTATGGTGCGTTAATTATGATTTGCGCTCTTTTCTTCACGGAAGCCCATAACAACGAAGCGCAAGATACATTACGTTGCAGTGATCAAACCCAACTGGAAATTCGGAATGAGGAAGCCATGTCATCCGGCATTACATTGAATAATGCATTTGAAGCGGTTCCCGTAGCTGTGATTGAAGAAAATGAAGATAATGGTTCAGCAAAAGCTGATCAGTCTTCAGCGGCATCATCGCCTAAATTAAATGGAAATGGAGTAACTGATTTTCCTACAAAGAATTTTGTGGTAATTGTAGATTCCCCTCAGGAACGAAAACGCAGCAACAGCTTACCTGCGATACGCTACGGTTTAAGATAATAGCGACTCTCGTGTAATACCGTTTTCATCCAAAATTTTACAGGCACTTGCATAGCCTTTATCGCGTACCTTTTTCCAATTTTTAACATCTAATAATTTAAAATGACCCACATCAAGATCAAAGGTATAATCCGCCAATGCTTCCATTTGCAACATATGACGAGTACTTGCAGCCAATGATGTTTCAACCAACACATCACTGATAGGGGGTAATATGGTTTTTTTTGATCCTGTCATGCCATTAAAAAATAATTTCCATCCCGAAACACCTTTATCATCACCTAAATAATGTTGATGATAAGGAATGCTGGAAGCAACAGAAGCAATCACAATGCCATTGTTATTAATCAAGCGCATGAGATCCACTGGCAAGTTATTAAATGTAGCTCCATCAACCAACACTTTGTCATTATCTATAATTGGCGGAAATATTCCGGGAAGAGACATACTTGCGCGAATAGCGCGCCACACTGGACCTTGCTTAATTGTATAGGTATCATAATCTGTTAGATTAGTAGCAACACAAAATCCAGGAAGCCATAAATCTTCCATATCGATGGTAGTAGGAAATGATTCAACCAATAAATCATATAATATTTTACCTTTTGCAAATGAGGCAATGGGCAAGGTCAAATCAACCACTTTGCTAATTTTTTTAACCAGTCTCTCCCAGGAACTGTTCATTTCTTCATGCGTAAGCCCCTTGGCTTTCCCCATTGCTAATAATGAACCAAAGCTCGTCCCCCCGATCATATCAATAGGTATATTGCGTTCTTCAAATGCACGAATAACTCCATGATGTGCAAGTCCACGAAACCCGCCACCACTGAGAACCAGGCAAATAGCTTTTCCTAATAAGAAACGCGCAACACGTTCGTAATCTTTTGTTTTTCCAAGATGAAAATGTTGATTACATGGATTATGCTGAATTAGCTTTCGCGTGTCGGATGGAATTTTTTCTGACTCGGAATGAAGGATTAACAGAATTTTTTCAGCAATGATATTTTGTTGCTGAAGGTGTTTTTCAACATCAGATACCACCAATGAATCTGCCTGCGTGACCAAAAGTATTTTATCTGCTTGACGAATACAGCGTTGCGACCACGCTGTTGGATCACTATCACTGACATATAATGTAATATCATATTTATCTTCTTGCTCATTTAAATAATCTTGAATTTCATCATTTGATTTCGCAAGAAGCGCGTTAATATCTTTATGGTGACTTGTTAATACATTGACTCTTGCATAACGTCCTAATGCACTTTCAAGTTTGATTGCTGCTAATTCCGTTTCTTTCTCTACAGCTGCCTGACAAGGCAAAATTGCCAATGTTTTAATGGGATGTTTTTTCTCGCTGTATTCGGGTAATAAACGTTTCACGCACGCTGAAACAATTTTCATTGCAGATTGAGGGTGTTCTCGTATAATCGTTTCAAATAGCTTTCGAGATATTTTAATTAATGTACAATCGCGCACGGCTTGTACGTTTGCTGTTCGCGGCGTATCTACCAGCAACGCTAACTCGCCCACAATGTCACCCACGCCGACCTCAGCAAGAATTTTTTTAATATCATTTTGCTGATATATCCTCATGCGACCTTGTGCCAAAATATAAAGGCAATCACCAATTTCACCCTGTTTAATGAGAACATCTCCACTGCGAATGTGAATCAGTTTCATTTCTTGAGCGAGTGCATTTTGTGCTTCTGCAGAAACACCTGCAAATAAAGGCGAATGTTGCAATAATCTGGCTATTCGTTTAATTTGTTCTGGCATATTTATCTTCCTAATGGACTTATTATAGAATATTATCTAGACTATGGTCGGGAGATAAAGCATGCTAGAACTATTTGACACCGCCATCCTTTCGCGCATTCAGTTTGCATTCACTATCAGTGTTCATATTATCTTCCCCGCCCTGACCATAGGTCTCGCAAGTTGGCTAACCTATATAGAAGCCTTATGGCTTAAAACCAACCATCCCATTTATATGGAAATTTATCAATTTTGGGTAAAGGTTTTTGCCGTTACGTTTGGCATGGGCGTTGTTTCAGGTCTTGTTATGGTATACCAATTTGGTACTAACTGGTCTGAATTTTCTGCTTATGTCGGCAATGTGATTGGGCCATTAATGGGATTTGAAGTGTTAACTGCATTCTTTTTAGAAGCGTCATTTTTAGGAATTATGTTATTCGGCATGAATCGTGTCAGCCCCAAGATGCATTTCGCTGCCACAGTATTTGTGGCCATTGGCACATTAATCTCTTCATTTTGGATCCTATCTGCTAATAGTTGGATGCAAACACCTCAAGGTTATGAGGTTGCTGAAAATGGTATTTTGCTTCCGACTGATTGGCTTGAGATTATTTTTAATCCATCATTCCCCTACCGCCTCTTTCATATGGTTTTAGCGGCGTTTTTAACAACAGGATTAGTAGTCGCGGGTGTTTCGGCATGGTATTTATTAAAGGGACGTTACACGAATCATGCACGCATAATGTTTGCTAAAGCGCTTATTGCCGTGGCCATTCTTATTCCCATTCAAATTTACGTGGGTGATTTATCCGGATTAAACACATTAAAGCATCAACCTGAAAAAGTAGCTGCGATGGAAGGTATTTGGAACGATGAAAAACCAGCCGCATTAATATTATTTGGCATTCCTAATGAAGAAACAAAAACCACCGATTATGCTGTCAAAATCCCTCACTTAGCCAGTTTAATTTTAACGCACAGCTGGGATGGCGAAGTGAAAGGCTTAAATAATTGGGCACGTGATGATCGTCCACCTGTTTGGCCCGTCTTCTTTTCATTTCGAATCATGGTGGGAATAGGTATATTGATGCTCATCACAGGGATCATTGCAATGTACCTTTATTGGCGTAAAACCTTACATACATCGCGTTGGTTTCAACGTTGGTGCGTGTTAATGTCACCGACCGGCTTTATTGCCATTCTCACGGGTTGGTTTGTAACAGAAATAGGACGTCAGCCTTATGTGGTCCATGGTGTGTTGCGTACCGCAGACATGGTGTCACCTGTTACACCTTATGAAGTTGCCTGGTCATTATTGATTTTTGTTATTGTTTATTTTTCTGTGTTTGGCGCAGGTATTTTTTATATTTTCAGATTGATTAACAAGGGCCTTCAAGTGGGTCAGTGGCATGAAACCTACGGTCGTCACTTAAGTGATGCTTTAATTTTAAAGTTACCCAGGGAGAAATGATATGTTCAGCTTCGAATCGTTTCTTGATCTTCCCTTGATTTGGGCTTGTATTATCGCTCTTGCTATTTATGTTTATGTTGTACTGGATGGTTTTGATTTGGGCGTGGGTATTTTATTTCCCTTTGCACCTTCGGAAGAATGCCGTCGTCGCATGTTAAATTCCATAGCACCGTTTTGGGATGGTAATGAAACATGGTTAGTGTTAGGTGGTGGTGGTTTATTAGTTGCATTTCCCCTTGCCTATTCAATTATATTCCCTGCATTTTATATTCCATTAATTGCGATGTTAATTGCACTCGTGTTTCGTGGTGTTGCATTTGAATTTCATTATAAATCCACGGGTAATGCTCGTTTCTTCTGGGATCATGCATTTCACTTTGGTTCACTCTTTGCGGCATTTGCACAGGGTGTGATGTTAGGTGCATTCGTACAGGGAATTCCCATCATTGGCCAAGATTTTGTAGGTTCGCCTTTCAGTTGGGCATCACCATTTTCCATGATGACAGGCGTTGCATTGGTGATGGGTTATGCGTTATTAGGTAGCACGTGGCTCGTCATGAAAACAGACGCCATCACGCAAGAATGGGCACGTAAAGTTTCAAAATACGTTGTGCTTTATGTGATTATCTTTATGTCATTCGTGAGTCTTTCTGTTCCTTTCTTGAATGAAGAAATTTATTCACGTTGGTTTACATGGCCAAGCTTTGCTTATTTAGTGATTATCCCCGTGATTGCTTTTATATTGTCTATATGGTTAATTCAAAGCATTCGCCGTGGCAAAGAATCGCAACCATTTTTGTTAACGGTATTATTGTTCACGATCAGCTACATTGGCTTGGCGGTCAGTTTATATCCGTGGATTGTCCCTCACGTTATTCCTTATTGGGAGGCGGCTGCAACGCCTGAAACGCAATCGCTCATGTTGGTCGGAGTTGTGCTGATTCTACCCATCGTTATCGCTTACACGGCCTTTAATTACTATGTTTTTCGGGGTAAGTCGTCCCATGAAGATGTCTACTAAGGCTAAACAGTGGTTATGGTTTATAGGGTTGTACCTCGCCGGGTTGGCTACAATTGCGCTGATTTCCTATACGATTCGGTATTTTATTAAGATGACCTTTTAGTCATATGTCAGGGCAGCCTTATGCTAGAATTCAAGGATTATGAGTAAAGACAAAGGCAGATTACCCCCTGTTGATATATTCCCGGAAGACTTAACCTTACTCCCGGAAGATAAGGCTACATCTGACAAAAAAGGCCCTAGACAAGAGAATAAGCTGGGTGTTCCTGCGAATTCCCCTACTCTAACCGTAGGAAACGATTTACAACTCTGGGTTAAAAACGAACTCATCAAACAATTAGACAATCCCGATTATTGCAAGGAATTAACGGGTAAAGTCCCCGGCCTGAAAGGCATTAAACCTCGCCCTAACTTTCGTCTCGATGATAAAGACCCTAAAGAAAATCCACGCGATGTTTATGTATTTGAATTTGAAGATGCTAACAACGTTTACATGAATAAAAAAGACGGCAGCTTGTGGTGCGCCGTAGATCCTAATAATGAACCTGCCATGAATCAAGCCGTTGATCGCATGCTAGGAATTGCTAACAAAATGGGCATGAACAACGGGACACTTTGCTTACCCAGTTGCATTAGTGAAGGCATGCGTGAGCGTTTAACTGAGCGCGTGAAAGCAACAGCAGAACGTTTAGGCATGAATGTCAATGTCATCTTTGGTGACCCACGTATTCCACCTGCACCACGTCCTTATCAGGGTCCGCCTACGCCACCTATCGGGCCGCGACCGGGGCCAGCCCTCGTTCCGCCTGGCGCGGCTCGATAATACCCCAGGTATGTTTCATCCCTTGCCACTGACTAAAGCGCAATGGTTTTTCTGTAGATCCCGTTGGCAACTCAGAACATAATTTTTCTTGCGCTTTTTTGCTTTCAATAAACTCATCGCAATGCGGACCATCTAATGTTTTGTGTCCGTTAAATATTGAGTAGCCAATAATAGCGCCGGGAATTAACAAGGCTAATGTAATACCAATTGCTAAAACAAATGTAGGCATATCCCAAAGCAACATCTCAAACTCTTTAGGTAGCGATAATTGTTGGTAGGTGAATTTACCAGGGAGAAACCCGGTCATTTCTTCGCCTGTAACACTTGCTGTGATTAAATCTGAACAAAAATATAACGATACAACGGTACCCGTAGCGGCCATTACGCCTTCTGTTCCTGTTCCCATGTTTTTAATTAATTTTTGGTTAAATGTGCGATTGTCTTCAAGTTTAATCTTAGCTGTTTGATAATAATATTCGTGCAATTTGGCTTTAAATAACTCGTCAGCATGAGAGAAATAAAAGAAACATCCCATCCCTATACTGGCCAGTAAGAATACAATACCTGCAAAAGGTATCATAACGGCATTTTCAATACCGGCAAGATTAATTACCACCTCCATTATAAACACGGAGACTTCGCCACCAATAGCTGCGCCACCGAATAACATGCCTTTCGATTGCCAATCGGTCGTGGCTTGTGCTTTTTTGTATGCGTTATGAAAATGATTAATATTTTCATTAAGTATTGCATTACCTTGTATGTTATTGATGAGACGTTGATAATCTGTTACGTTTTCTTTAGGATTATAATAAAGGGTATATAAGGCTTGATAGAAACTAAATTTATTGAGGGTTAAGAATTTATCCTTGTTGTTCTTTTCATTTAATTTGTTAAACAATTTAATTAAATAATCAAAATTATTTTTATTGACGTTTAATAATTTTTTTACTGCATCTTTTTTGGCTTCTTCATTTTCTTTATAATTCAACGTGTGGAGGATGTCATACAAATTATCTACTGAGAGATCCTTTGTTTTATCCGAGGCGCTGGAATTTGAATCATTATCACTTTCATTACCGATCTCAACCGATTGAGAAATTTCAGAACAAATACCTTTAAGAAGTTTTTTTCTGTTCTCTTCTTCGCTTTCCTCTTCTTTTTCGTTAATGGCTTTATTGATCGCAGCAATAATTCGGCGCTTGGCTAAATACCCTTGCCAAAAATTGACCCAACCTGTTCTGACAAAATAGGATTCAGGTGCATAAACATGCGTAGGATAAATTAAATCGTTAGCAAGTTTAGATTCGGTTAACCATTGTGCAGCGTGTGTATTTAATTGGTATTGCTCGTTTAATCCATATTCCGCAATCATCGCAATGATAATACGAGAAAAAATATACTGATGTTCAGGATAGTATTGTGCGTCGATTAAATTGCCAGTGTATGTTTTCTCGTGTTTAGATTTCTCGAGTTCAGATAAAGTGTTAGCAAGAGACTGAAGCGATGATTCAAGCTTCTCATCGCTGTTTGTGCCATTTTTTAAAAAAGCTGTAAAATTTTCGAGGACTTCAGGTGTGCCAAGATTTTGTGGTATTTTAAGCTCGTTAGGAAGCCCATCGTTTATATGTTGTATTAATTCGCTTATTTCTTTTTTCATGCCCATGTATAACTCTCTACACCTAATCTTGGGTCAGAGTAAATGATAATCATTCTCAATGATAATTGCAACCCCTAATTAAAAGCCCTGGCTTTGTCCCCCTTTCCCGCTTGCGGGAGGGGCTGAGGCGAGGGTATCTGTGCTAAAATAAGGTTTACATTCCAAGCAAGGAACGCGCATGGGCTTACTGATTGACGGTGTTTGGCACGATGAATGGCATAATACCCTGGAAAACAAGGGAAAATTCGAGCGCGAAGCATCCAAGTTTAACAACTGGGTTACAAAAGAAGGTGAATTCAAAGCCGAACCCGGGCGCTACCATCTGTATGTCTCACTCGCCTGCCCTTGGGCCCATCGAACGATTATCTTTCGTAAACTTAAGAAGCTTGAAAATATTATTTCCATGTCAATTGTTAACCCGCTCATGCTTGAACATGGTTGGACTTTTAAACCCGCGGATGGGGTTATTCCCGACACCGTGAATCAATGTGATTATTTGTATCAAGTGTATCTTAAAGCAAACCCGCATTATTCAGGCCGCGTCACCGTGCCTGTTCTTTGGGATAAGAAAACCAATACCATTGTTAACAATGAATCTGCGGACATTATTCGCATGTTAAATACAGAATTTAATGAATGGGGTGATGCTTCGCTTGATCTTTACCCCGCCGTATTACGCAGCGATATCGATGTTGTGAATGCTTTTGTATATGACAAAATTAATAATGGTGTTTATAAAGCAGGTTTTGCAACGCAACAAGAACATTACGAACATGCAGTAAAAGCGTTGTTTTCTGCGTTAGACAGCCTTGATAAAATATTATTCCGTCATATGTATTTAGTGGATAATTATTTAACCGAAGCAGATTGGCGTCTATTTACCACATTGATTCGCTTTGATGCCGTTTATTTTTCTCATTTCAAATGTAATTTACAACAATTGCATGAGTATCATTCGCTGCATGATTACGTTAAGCGTTTGTATAAACATCCTGGAATTAGTGAAACGGTCAACTTTAATCACATTAAACAGCATTATTATGTTAGCCAAAAAACGATTAACCCCAATGCCATCGTACCCCTAGGACCACTTGAGTATTTTTAGGAATAACTTTATTTAATAGTTTCCCCAAACTTCTTTGACGTCACTAAGTAAAAACTTCAACCTTAACTTCTTTAGCAATAGTTATTAATTGTTTATCAAGTGTTGCCAGGGGTGCTCCTAAGCGTATTGCTAAATCTAAATAGGATGCATCATAACTTGATATTTTATACTCGCGCGAAAGGGTTAGGATGTTTGTAAATGCATAAGAACCTGTGCCTATGTCAGTTTGAATGGGCAATTTACTGATTCGATCAAGAAAATAAAAAATGCCTGCTGCTGATATACGATTATGCTTTTCACCTAGCGCTAAAATATTACTTACTTCGAGTGACCATATAGATGGTACATGTGCATAAGATCCGCTCACCAGCTTTTCTAATACCTTATCTGCTAGTTTAGAATTTTCATCAGCAAAACACCATGCCATGGTAATTGAGCAATCCACTACTAACTCTTTCACTTACGCCCCTCATTCTTTAATTCTTCTAACGTAATGTTAGGTCCGAGTGTAAACTGTTTTCGTGCAGCTTTCAATTCAGCTGCAATAGCTTCTAGTTCACTATCACGCACTTTTGATACAGGTGTTAAATAGGCAATAGGTTCCCCATGCTTTGTAATAATAACCGTTTCACCTTGCGATACCAAAAGCAATAATTTAGCTAGGTGTGTTTTAGCCTCATAAACTCCAATTTCACGCATAATTTCTCCTATAATTCTAGTCTAAATTATAGGTCTGTTTTTGTCAAGCTAATTAATGCGATGTTTGGCGAGCGATATATTCTTGTTTGGCTTCTTGAAACACTTGATGTACTTCGCGTAGGCAATCGATCACGAACATTCTCTCGCCTATTACATTTACATACCAACGGGTCGAAACGAGCAATAAATGCGTTCTCGCCTGACTTTCTTCAGTTGGATTCTGGATAAGCTCAGGTTCCAAACGAATGGCTTGCTGGAAGTGTTTAAATAAAGCTTCATGAAGGCATATGAGTAAAGCCTCATGATAGCAATGCTCAAAATTGAGAAGCTTGAGAGTGCGGTTTAATGTCGTGCCAAGTTTCTTAGGAAGGTCACTCTGAGATATCGCTTGGTAAAATAAGAGCGACGCGTCGCTACGTACTAAAGGTGGTAATAGATGCCCAAATCTAAGTGTATGGCTTGCAATAGAAGGCACAAGCACGGTATCAATTAAGATAGCCTGCACTACGGAAGGATCAAACGAGCTAAGTTTTTCAGGCTCGTTGATACCCTGACTCAGGTAATGATTGATATCCATATTTATATCTAGCTAACTCACAATATGATAAGTATAGTAAGCAAGATACTAAATAGGCAAGCGTAATTGGCAAGAAATTTTCTTAAGTTCAAATCTTAACTTACTGATTTCTATAGTTATTGTTGAACCCAACAACTTCTTCTCTTCGACTTTAATATGCTGAGTCAGGCACTTTAAATCGTTTTTAAGCTTAGATTTTGATTTAGAATTATCTTTTATCGTATTGATTTTATTAGATAATTCTAGCTGTATCTTGCGAAGTGCCAGAATCCCATCAATCTGTGACTGGTGCTCATTTAATAGCCCCTGAAGGGTTTTATTGAGGCTAGCAGCCTTATGGGCAAGCACCTGCTGCGCTAATCCCTTGTGTTGGTAGCTTGCAGGCACCAATTTATATGAAAACCAGCTTACATGGGGTAAGTGAATTTCAGACATAATCAAACCTCTGTTAATAAAACTCTGTAACCCATTGTTTTTTAGGAATAAAAGTGCTGGGTCTTGGTTCCATATTAACGGATTCTGGCGCGCAGGTCAATGGAATATTGTCTAATTTTTGTACTGTAATCCACCCTATTCTAGAACAGCCCGCAACATCCAGGCGGTTTTTTCATGAAAGGTCATGCGCTCTGTAAAAAGATCTGCGCTGACTTCATCTCCTGCTTCATCAACAATATCAAAACTATCGCGCATAAAACGCACAACCATTTCATGATCTTCTAACAATTGTGCAATCATACCTTCAGCAGAAGGAACACCTGTATCTTCAGTGATATGTCCCAATTCAGCAAATGCAGTGTAACTGGCAGGCGCAAATTCACCGACCGCACGAATACGTTCAGCAATTTCATCCACTGCTTCGCTTAATGCTTTGTATTGCGATTCAAATAATGCATGTAATTGTGGGAACATTGGACCCGTGACATTCCAATGGTAATTTTGTGTCTTCAAATAAAGCGTGTATGTGTCGGCCAATAAAACTTTCAATACATTAGCCACATCTTCGCATTCAGTGGTTGTCATACCCATGTTTATCGTCATTGCCTTTCCCCCTGATTAATTGGTTAAATCACCGCGAATTTGAACTTGTTGGTACCCTACTCCCGCTGCCACATCCAATACGCGCACAACCATTTGATGGGGTGCTTGTGCATCAGCGCTGACAATGATTTTGCTTTGAGGATTGTACTTAGGATGCGACATAATCGCCTCTTTCAATGTTAGGGCGGATGTGTTTAATAGGATTTGATCTTCCAGTGCAATTTGCCCTTGGCGGTTCACAAAAACTTGAATAGCCTGGGCGTCACTTGTTTGTTGAGTTGACATCGTAGGAAGCTCAATTTGCAATTGTGTGTCTTGATTAAATGTCGTAGTGACCATAAAAAAGATCAGCAACAAAAAAACGACATCGATAAGAGGAGTTAAATTGAGTTGGATGGGTTCACGCGCATGCTTGGCAAACTTCATGCCGCCTCCAGGGTTGAATGATTCCGCGACATTGATTTATGATTCATTGCTTCAATAAAACTTAATGTTTCTTGCTCAAGGGCAATGGAAAGTGTGTCCACTTGGCGCTGAAAATAACGGTGCACAACCATCGTAGGAATTGCGACCATTAAACCGGCCGCGGTGGTTAACAAGGCTGTTCCAATTCCGCCGGCTAATGCTTGTGCCTGTCC
>CAYUEL010000022.1:0-20365 GCA_964443025.1 uncultured Gammaproteobacteria bacterium
CACGCAGGAGGTCGTCGGTTCGATCCCGACTGGCTCCATAAATATTGTTTTTTTCTCCAATAATGGCTATAATATACCTATTATAGGAGATAGTTTATCAATGAGTACTGAGCAGTTTTTCTATGAACACCCTGTCTTCCGCCATGAGGAGTTTGCGGCCTGGAAAGCTACTCAGGGTACGACCAAGCAGATCTCAATAAATACTGCGTTACGTTACTATATCCAAGCAGGTAAAATTGCATTAGTGCGGCGCAAGCTTTATGTGGTTATACCACCGAATCAATCTCCAGAAAGCTTTATTGCTGACCCTTATCTGATTGCTGCGAAAGCTACAGAAGATGCTGTGTTGGGATACCACACAGCGTTGGAATTAATGGGTGTGGCTTATTCTACATTTGGCCAATTTACCTATATTACCAAGCAAAAAAGTAAACCATTTGAATTTCAAGGGCAATGGTTCCAATCTGTTGCGTTACCGGTTACACTACAAAAAAAACAAAAAACAGATATAGGTGTTGATATTATTGACCGACAAGGCATGCCAATAAGAGTTACAAATCCAGCACGCACTTTTGTAGACACATTAGATCGTATTGAGCTTTGTGGCGGCTGGGAAGAAGTGTGCCGTTCTATTGAAAATTTTGCTGTATTAAATCTAGATGAGGTGATTGATTATTGCCTAATGCTAGGTAATGCACGGTTAAATGCAACAGTAGGTTATTTTTTAAGCCAGCGGGAGGGTGCGTTTTCAATGAGTGAGAAACAAGCCAAGCGATTGTTGAAGAAAATACCTAAAATACCACCCTATGCTTCTAAAAAAACACACGAAAAGTTTCAATTAGTAAAACCTTGGAATATATTATTACCTGTTTCCGTAATTGAACAATTATATGAGGAGCCTAATGCTAACTTCTAAAGAGCAATTATTAAAAGAAGCTCGGGCATTAAGTTACAAGCCAGAAATTCTGGAAAAAGTATATCGACTACTGGATGTTTTGGGTCAAATTCTTGCCGTGCCTTATTTAAAAGATAGCTTGGTATTAAAAGGCGGAACCGCACTTAATTTATATTTCTACAAGACGTTACCTCGGTTATCTGTGGATATTGACCTAAATTATATCGGCGAACCTGACCGTGAAAAAATGTTAAAAGACAAACCCATAATTATTGATACAATAAGTAAAATCCTGATTCAAAATAAATTTACACAGCATCGTGCTCCTGGGAATCATGCAGGTGGAAAAATGGTGTGGTTCTACAATAGTGTGCTTGGACAACGCAGCGCTTTGGAGATCGATCTTAATTTTATGTATCGACAAACGCTTTACCCAATAACAAGCCGAATACCAAATATTCAAGGCTATTCGCATTGCGAGACACCTGTACTTGATATCCATGAATTGGCGGCAGGGAAGTTATCCGCTTTATTTAACAGAACGGCCAGCCGTGATTTATTTGATGCTCACTATTTGTTGACGCAGGGTAATTTAAACCTAGGAAAACTTAAACAAGCCTTGGTTGTCTATTTGGCCATGTCAAAAGTTGACTTAAACGCATTAACGCCAGAGGCTGTAAAATACAATTTTACAGACTTAAAAAACCGCTTGCTTCCGGTATTGAACCAGAAGTCTATAAACAGGGCACCAGCACAACTAAAATCATGGGCAACAACATTAACATCCGAGCTCCAACAAGCTTTAACCAGTATTCTACCACTGCAAGAGAACGAAAATGAGTTCATTCAAAAAATACGAACAGAGGGCAAAATACAGCCAGAGCTCATTACGGATGATAAGATTTTTACTGAAAAAGTCCTATCGCACCCCGCATTACATTGGGCTGTAAAGCAGTGGGGCCACTGATATATTTCAGCTTGCCTTGTATAACCATAGGATGAAATCTGCCTTGAAAAAATAACAATAATAAGGTAACACAGCGGAAATCCTGCCATGACCAATCTTTCCGCTATTTTTGCGACATTGCAGAAAAAAATGAAAGTGGATATTCATGCGAATGCAACAAGAAAATAAGGGTAAGCTTAGTGTCATTCTAAACATCTTTTTTTAGTGCGAGTGAGCGAATTTTCTTCTTGGTTCGCTAGACGTTTAATCTCTTTAACATCATGTGCAAAACGGTTTTCTGGTATTTCTCGATAAGATTGAGCAAAAAGCTCATAACAATAGGCACATTTGACAGCATTTTTTGGGTTTTCTATGGCGTATTGTCGGACTTCGCCTTGCCTTAAGCCCTCAGTTGTTAACTCATAATCCTCTGTATTGCAAAGCAGATGGGTTAGCTCGTGAATAACAATGCATGCTTGATCATCTTCACTACTAAGTTCGTAAAATTTTCTTTCAAAAGTAATCTCACCGGTATCAAGGTTGGTAAAGGCATAAGTATCTTCTGGAGAGATATTCTGTGTTAAAGAGGCTCTGCGATCGGCGTATAAATTAATATACAATTTTTCTTCGCTATTGAGGTAATCGCACAGCGTGTCAATATTGCATTTGACAAAACCTGCCCGCCGGACAGAAAAACGGCCGAAGCTGTTGCGGTACCAGCTTGCAATACTTGCAATATGCGGTGGAGGATTCTCAATGTCAAGAGCATCAGAAAGTTTGCCGAGAATGTCCTGAGCTTTTTGAAATGCCGCTCTAATTATTTGCCTTTCATTATTTTCAGCGGAGCCTTTGATTCGTAGACTTACCATGAAATTCATTTTATCGCAGTTGGGCATGACTTTTAATGCCCGTCGTCTAATCTTGCTCGTTTTATTTTAGTCTTTACAGCTCGAAACGCTTCAAGATGGATGCTTCGTTACCTTCATCATTCATTATCTGAGAAACAATAAAGCCACCCACCACAGCACCAACGATAAAGCTGTAGCATAGTGCAGGGCGTGATGTGAATGTTGTCTGTACTGGCGTGTCGCTAGTTGTTGTCTGTACTGGCGTGTCGCTAGTTGTTGTCTGTACTGACGCGTTGCTAGTTGTTGTCTGTACTTGTACTGACGCGTCGCTAGTTGTTGGTTGTGTTGAAGAAGCTGAAACAGTGGCTGAAGCTTGGGCCTGTAAAGCTACTTGCGCATCTAATGGTGTCTGTTTTGATAAAAACTCATTCCATACACCTGTGAAATTCTCAACATTTTCTACTTTATAAGCACGATTCTTAATTAGCTTGCTCTCAATCCGTCCGTTAATTTTATTTAAATCATCTTCCAATGCGTTTACAACTTGCTGATAAAGATCTGCAGCCTCACGACCAGAGCCCCACATCTTGCTTGGAATACTTTTTAAGGCGCCCCCAAAATCATTGTATATCCAATAAGCCCCGCTTACCACTCGTTTAGTTAAACTCAAGGCTCCCGTTGCCAGAGTTTTGGCTGTCTGAATTGCGGCAGTCAACTCCTCCTGCATCTTTTGAATATACTTTTCCCAGGTATCATCTCTCCCGTCTGGCAAATTGATAACTTTTTTAATTGATTCAGGGGCAGGAAATCCTTTGGAACTACTGAACGCGTTGATATAGCGCTCTAAAAGATTATTGATTTTGGAAAATATGTCTTGAGTCATAACTGTCATAACTGTCTCACCAGTGGCAAGCGAAGCCCCTAAAAGAGAAGCCATCCCACCTGCTACCTTTGCAGTAAGCGACGCAGCGGTGATAATAACACCCTTTTGAGCGCTCGCAGTTGATGAAAGGTCATCCATAAGTGTACCAGTTTTGTAATACGGATAAATTATTCGATATCGCTCTCCAAGGTGGTTGCGAGAATAATTAATGTCATTGGGAAACCCGGTAAAACTGATGATTTTGCTGTTAGGTTCTAACTCGCTAAATCCATTGACATTATTCTTAAAATAATTTGCAAATCCCTTTGTACTGGGGCATTCAAAGGTACACGCAGGAAGCATTGTTTTGCACGCTAATAGCCCTGCAATCATACCACCCACCCAACAACCAGTAAACATTACTATCGCAACATCTGATTTTGTTTCGTTCTTTTCGAAATCATAATAGTTATCGAGCCCTCGCATAATTTCTGCTACATCTTTAGCCAAGATAGGGCCTGTCTTTTGGAGATTCTCAAGGCTTCCCCAGTCCCAGTCTTCTGCCTTTTTAATTATCACAATAACATGATTGTTGCTCCGTTTTTCTTTATAAACATGTGTAGCGAAGTCATTATCGTGCGGTTGCTTGCAAGAAACTAATTCCCACCCCTGTGGAGCTTTCGGCCTTTCTTGTTTGTTCGCTTCTATTGCAAGATAATGCTTATTGGCGTGCAGATTAAGCTCGGCGATGTCCTTCGGCGTGGGTTGTGGCATATGAAACTCCTTTTTCAAAGTAGACCAACTCACATTGTTGCAGGTATGTAGGCTTCATGTCAAGCAGAGAACCAAAATATCTGGCCGCACGAACGTAGTTTTAAATGCAAAATTCTCTTGGTAATGATCGTCTTGGAACACTTTTATCAACTTAAGCTTAAAGTATTCCCTTTTTTGCTTTTTTATTACCATTACTAGCGTTGTTTGAATTTGATAATCCCGATTGTTCTTTATTGTTATTGTTTAATTCTAAGGTGTTATGAACATACCAAAAATTAAAAATCTGCTTATTTTGAGCTTCAAAAAATGCTGTACGCATGGCTCTTTTAAATGTATTGAGAACACAGGCTTGCTGAGAAGGAAGAGTGATTTTTTGAAAACTCTTGTCTAACATTACTCCTGCAAATGATTTTTTTATATTATTTCCGCTTATTCCATTCATTTGTGCTTGGATATTTTGAAATGGACCGGCATCTTTTTGCACGTCAATTCTTGTTGAATCGTAGTCTGCAATAGTATTATTTCCCCATAAGCTATCAAAATCAATTTGTTCCAGCGCTTGCATACCATCTTCAAAATGCTGAGTGCTGGGGGGGTATGCCGGCGGTTCATAGGCATGCCCGCGCACTGCTTTAATCTGCTGTTGTGGTCCTTCAGGTGTTACATGTCCAATACTCAGCGTATAAACGGGATTGTCCACATATCTGGTTTCCCAACCCATTACATAACTAGTAATTTCATTTAAAGCGGCTTTGGCTTCTTCCTGTTTAGGACGTTCCCTAGTCATAATCCATTCGATATCAAGAAGTACAGTATTAAGTAATAATGCTTCACTTGATCCTTGATGAATTGCGTGGATGGCGCCTGTACTTAAGCTAAACCGAAGAGCGCAGCATTCACCAGGATAAGTATTTATACCTGCAATATCCGATCGACAAGCATAAGGACCGGTATCATCAGCTTCATACTCTCTTACATATTGCTCGATGGTAGTTCGCTTATTACTTGGGTTATAAGTTTTTGCTTGGTATATATGCAAGCATTCTCCTGAAGTGGGTGAGGTGCTCAAACGAGGTGGTTGTAGGTTAATATCTTGGTTTGGTTTAAGCAATTTATAATCCACCCCACCTATACCATCCACTTCGCCATCAATGAATTCTGTAACTTTGTATATTTTATTTTGAAAGCGTGCATAACCCGAGCCATCAGGAAAGCAGTGTCCAATAACCAAAATTACATTGGGCGAGAGCAGGAGGACGCTTCCAAAATAACCTTCTCCTTTATCATTGCAAAGATAACCCTGAGCTTGTAGAGCATTGTTATACTGTTTTTTTGTCTCGCTAGAAAGACGGTTTTGGTTTTCATAAAAATAATGTACCGCTGTTACGGGTGTATTATCTTGTTGTTTTTGAAGACGTGCAAACATGGTGTTTTCCTGGTTTTTAGCTTATAGTCTCATGAGAAGGAGTTGTTGTAAATTTATTCAATAACATTTAGGTTAGGATAATAGTAGTTTATAAGTGAGGGCCTATCTATAATGAAAGTGGATATTCATGCAAATACAACAAGAAAGTAAGGATATAGGATATAACTTCATGAAAAAACGAAAATTAGGAAATTCAGATTTGCATGTTTCGGCACTGGGTTTAGGTTGCATGGGAATGTCCATGGGGTATGGTCCCGCAGATGATAACGCTTCAATGAAGACGCTGGAATACGCTATCGAACAGGGTATTAATTTTATAGACACAGCTGATATGTATGGCGTTGCGGGAAAGGGCTGGGGACACAATGAAATGTTAATTGCAAAAGCCCTGAAAAAATTCAATCGCAATAGTATGGTAATTGCAACAAAATGCGGATTTATGCCGTTCAAAGATTCAAAAGGCCATATTTTAAGTATTGGAGTCAATGGCGCGCCGCACTACATTAAAAAAGCCTGCGAAGAAAGTTTAAAGCGTTTGAATATTGAATGTATCGATTTATATTATTTGCATCGCGCTGATCGAAATATTCCAATTGAAGACTCTGTCGGTGCGCTTGCAGAATTAGTTAAAGAAGGTAAAGTGCGTTATATCGGATTATCTGAAGTGACCGAATCGACATTACGCAAAGCGGTTAAAATACATCCTGTCACCGCGCTTCAATCAGAATATTCATTATTTCAGCGGCAACCAGAAAAAGAAATATTGCCGGTTTGCCGAGAACTGGGAATAAATTTTGTGCCCTATAGTCCATTAGGGCGTGGGATATTAACAGGAAAATATCGCGATATTTGTGCGTTGCATGAAAATGACTTTCGGAAATTGTTGCCGAAATATTCAGGTTCTAATTTTGAGTATAATCTTCGTGTTATAGATACGCTTGAATCATTGGCAATAAAAAATAATTGTACCGCTGCGCAATTGGCCATTGCTTGGCTGCTGCATCAAGGTGATGATATTGTTCCTATTCCAGGCACGCGTTCCATGGATAGGCTGAATGAAAACATTGGCGCTGTAAATGTTCAATTAACTTGTGAAGATCTCGCAGAAATTAATCACTTGATTCCTGTTGATGCAGTGCTGGGCGAGCAATATCCAGAAGCGTTTGATTTTAAGGTGTAACTCAATTAACATTTAATTTAGGCGCATGTTTTTTAAAACTCAATCCCGACTGGACAAATACCTTTTTATTTACTGTGTAGCTTATCTAATACTTCTAAGAAGAAGTCAGATGACCAAGCTTGTGTGGCATCGGGATCACGTAAAAAAGGTTGCACATCTTGTTTGGCCTGTTCAAAATCGACAGCCTTGATTTTTTCGGCTAATAGTTGCTGAACATTTTTTAATGTTAATGTTTTTCGGGTATCCCAGGCATTACTTTGCACTAGGCGTGCTCGCAAATGTTTTGTATTTAGTGGGATACCGTTGGCAATAAACCACACAAAATCATACCAGTCGCGACCCTTAACGCGTGTTTGCCATTGACGGCAAAGCATGGCATGTACTTTACCGGCGAATAAATCCGGCGCTTGATAACAAAGTACAGCAAAAGGGATGGGTTGCAACAAACGTTTTGCTTCTGTAGAGAATTCAAGTGGCGGATCAGTATCAATTTCAAGTTTAATTTTTAATTGCTGTTTGTTATGTAAAGATGATAAAAGTTCATTCGGTACTTTAATCTCAATGAGATTATGTAAGGTTTCCGCTTTGATAAATGCTGATTGAATGGTTGTATCGATGGATTTTTCTTTTTTCGATATTTTAACTTGTAGACCCGTGCTATTAATTTCTTCGGCGATTGCATGTATATAGGGCTCTAAGGAAAAGTTTTTATTAGATTTGAGTAATGAAAAATCTAAATCTTCTGAAAATCGATCAAGCCCGTACAATATTCGTAAAGCAGTTCCGCCATAAAATGCGGCATGTTCAAAAAATTTGGCTCGTGACAACCCTAATAACGCAATTTCCTGTACGATTTCTTTTAATGCATTTTCATAATCTTGTCGGTTATGACAGGAGTATTTTTTAAGCATGATTGCAATTACTTCATTCATATCGAACTCCTTTTATTACTATTTTAATTATCCATTCCAGAGCGGGTAAGTTGTAGTGTTCTTGTATTTTTTTAAGCATTAAGATATCAAATTGCAATAACAACTCATTATCTATTCTTAGGTCTTGGCTGAGAAATACTAACATGTCTTGCATATTTTTAAAAGAAACCTTCCGAGCATGAAAATAAAAATAATCAGCCAATGCTTTTTCGGGTGTCGCAATTAAAATAGGGTGTGTTTCATTTAGGTAATATTGCGTGATACCCACAGTATATTTTTTAGGATGAATATAACGATAGGTAAAAAGACCCACAGAAGTATCGAAACGTTTATTTTTTTTCGGTGTAATACTAGTGATTTGAGTACTGCGCTCGGGTATTAGGCCATAGAATGACAATGCATATTCCAGAGAAATTGCTGATGGACCATAAATAAGATTCGCCAAGGTTTCAGTGCAATAGGGCCCGCGTGTATACTCTGGCCCAAAAACATATAGGCCTTTTTTTACACGAATCAAGGAATTATCCGCGAGCCATTTGTTGATTTTGTTTCTGGGTTGTTGGTAATCGCTAAGCAGGGATTTAAGCTGAGTGTAATCTAACTCCTCGCTTCCGACTTTCGTTCTTAGGCTGTAAGGCGATACGTTTGCCATGACTTCAAAATCAATCCAGTATGTATGCAAAGTATACACATACTGGATGGATATTTCAAGTGCCTTTAAGGGCATAGCCAAGGCATTGTGCTAAGCAACCAGATGCTGCTAAAATACCCTTTGGAAGAATGCCCTTAGATATCGCCTAAATATTGTGATTTTCCAGCGAAAGGTATCACTCATAGGGAACGTGAAAAACATATTCAAAACGTGGAAGGTTAAAGATCGCATTTAGTAGAAAAATTACTTTGTTGCGGTTGTTGCGATGAATTTTTGGTGACATCAGTGTTCGCACTCGCCGGAGTAAACGCTGCTAACGAAAGAAAAGCAGTGTTAGAAGCTGTGGAAATGGTGTTATTACTATTGCTACTGTTTTTGTTTTCAGATTGAACTTTAGAGGTTAGAGTAGTAACTACCCAATTCCTCGCTTTGCTGGCATTGTTATTACTGCTAGACCTAGGAAATTCCGCTATGATAGCGCCTGTTTCTGTATCAGTAAGTGCTTTCTGCGTTTCTTCTAAACTAAAACCATCAAACCATAAACTTAAACGAGAATCCTCAAAAACATATTGAAACCCATCATTCGTTTCATCTGCAAAGCTTACTGTATCGCAGGTAAATTGTTTAATTGCGTCCACCATGGGTCGTTTTTCATTTTGGTTGAAAAAATTCAATCGTTCTTTTTTGGTGAAAAGTGTCGCGGGAACCCCATTGGCCAGCGCTACGGCAAAGCCGCTCAGTTCGCGGGATTTGTCGAACGTTCCAACCGCATATAAATGAGTTTCCTTAAAGCCTTGCAATAATAGCTCTTTCAGATCCAATTTTTCACCATAGGATGCAAAAGGCGCATTGTTGAAAAAATTATTTAAGGCTAAAAGTGTGGAGGTTTTTACCGAGTTAGTTTGTTTTGTGCCATCTGCCATTAACGTTTCATAGATTAAGCCATTTTTCTTTACAAGAGCGTCAAGTAATGCGTTCTGTTCATCTGCCGACAGCCCATAAAACAATGCGAGTGTGAGATCATTGTGTGCATAAAGATCGTTTGGATTATTGTAGGGTCGTAGGAACAATTCTGTTGCATACAAGCGTTGTCGCTGGTAATACAGGGTCTCGACTAAAGGGGTTGTTTGAATGTTCCTCGATGGATTTGAAAAACAGCCTAAACGTTCTGTCGAATGGAGTTGTGAAAAAATTTGCAGACGCTCGTCAACGCTTAATCCATCGACTAATAACTTAATGATCTCGGGGTCTTTAGCTATAATGGCGGCATAGAGCGGGTTTTTAGAATAATCTGAATCCAATAGCATTTGCATACGTTCTTTTGGTGTAATATTTCCCATTATTCCCTCATTAAGATACCTAGTATTGGTTGACCAGATTACCTAAATGCATAATCGGTGTCAATTATTATTTTTACCGTTAAATTATAGGTATCCTGAGCATGTATTGGAAATGATGTAATTATTTAACAAAATTGCCTTGCACGCAGGAGGTCGTCGGTTCGATCCCGACTGGACAAATACCTTTTTATTTACTGTGTAGCTTATCTAGTACTTCTAAGAAGAAGTCAGATGACCAAGCTTGTGTGGCATCAGGCAACTTTCCTTGACTATTTAACTTGCACTAACTAGCCTCTACAGAGGTGCTACCCTCAGAGAGTGCTAAGGAAAAAACGTATGGATGCGGCTAAATCTGTTTTAAGATTTAAGGTCAATGGTCAGTTGTTTTCGGTAGAGCTGGCCTCAGTCAGGAAAGTGATTTTATTCACTGAGCTAAAGTCTGTGCCTGGATTGCCTAAGTTCTTTATGGGTTTACTCAATGTTCACGGTCATAACGTACCTGTTATCGATTTGGGTGAAAGATTGGGGATGCAGCGATCGGCAGATTACAGCATTGACACACCTATTATTCTAGTTCAAGACGGTGATCATCAAATGGGTTTGATCGTTGATGAAGTGACCGGGATTGATTATGCAAAAATAGCCAAACTCGAAGTGAATCAATCAAAGCAAAATAAGATATCTGAATTGCATGCAGGTGTTGTTCATACTCAAGAAGGCGATGCCTTACTATTAAAAATTGAAAGCTTGTTTGAAGAATCAGTCACTCTTTAAGTTTTATTATGGGTTTTGATAACACAATACAATCAAGTAATAAGCATACCGAAAGGCTGAAAGATTTTTTTATGAAAAAAACCGGCATTGTTGTTAATGCGCAGCAATTGGATGTTGTCTATAAAAATATTAATCAGCGCGTTCAAAAGCGGGGATTTAATAACATTGACGATTATGTAAATGCGCTTGATTCGAATACTCAATATGCCGATGAGCTTAAGGAATTAATTGCACAAATTACCATTAACGAGAGTTATTTTTTTAGAGACGAAGAGCAGATGAGTTTTTTGGAGGAAGTATTTTTTCCTCAACTTATTAAAAAACGTCGTGAAAGTCAACGTAAAGTGTTAAGAATATGGAGTGCAGGGTGTTCCTGTGGGCAGGAAATATATAGCATTGCATTAATATTAGATAAATTGATTGATGATTATGATCAATGGACTATTCATTTATTGGGGACTGACATCAATACCAATGTTATTGCCCAAGGAGTTTCTGGAAAGTATACACCATGGGTGTTAAGAAATGTGAAAAAAACAATGCTGGAGAAATATTTTGAAGGTCACGGGAATGATTTTATATTAAGTGAGAAAATCAGAAAGAGGGTGAAATTGATTTATCATAACTTATCAAATGACGATTACCCATCTGCCTTAAATGGCACATCGTCCCTGGATATAATTATTTGTCGAAATGTTTTGTTATATATTGATAAAGAATTATCAAAAAAAGTATTGGAGCGGTTTTCGCAATGTCTATCAAGTGACGGTATCTTGTTGTTGGGTGTTGTGGATATTGTTGGTCACGACGACAAAATTTTTGATCGTAAAAAACATAATGGAGTTGCGTATTACCAAAAAGCATCAATCATGGTAAATCCGCCCGTTGTTTCATTACCTATAAGTAAAAAAGAAACAACTAAGAAAGTGATAAGCAAGCATAAAGATGATTTTCCGAAAAAGGTGCATGATCTTCTAAAAGAAGAAAAATGGGAGGATTTGATTGCATTACCGAACGATTATAAACCATCAACTCCGGAACATGTGAACTTGGCCTTGAATAAAGCGTTGGCATTTGCAAATATAGGAAGATTAGATGACGCAATGAATGAATGTAATTATATTCAAAAGCAAGATGACTTAAACGCTGAAAATTATTTAATACAAGCGCTCATTTTAAAAGAGAAAAACAATTATGAAGAGGCGGAAAAAAAGATAAAGCAGGCGATATTTTTAAACAAAGACTTTGTTGATGCTTACTATTGCTTGGGGATTTTGTATTTTAGGCAAAATAAAATAAAAAAAGGTTTAAAAGAGATGAAAACTGCCATTAGGAAAATTGATCAATATCCTGAAGGGACAAATTTATATATTTCACCAAGGGTTTCGCATAAACAGCTTAAAGAACTGTTGGTAGAGGAAATTAATTCGTATGAAAACGATGGAATCAATAAGTGATGAAAAACGAAACCGAAAATACACAAATTATCTCTGATCGAAGTATTGTTTCAGATGTGGGTAAAAGTATTATTAAGAAGAGAGCCGAAAAGCTTTCTGTTGTTCAGGAGAAAGTAGATGATAGGGTTGCTCATAAATACCTCCAGGCGCGTGTTGGAGAGGATGAAATATATGGGTTGCCCTATGTAAATTTAGAGGAAATTCTTCAGAATGTAAAAATTACGTCTATTCCATCTAGAGGTGATTCTGTTATTGGGGTCATTAATTGGCGGGGGAGAATTTTAAGTATCATCGATTTGGCCAAGATGTTTAACATTGGTTCAAAGAGAGAATATTCAAATTCATGGGTTAGCGTTATTAATATTGATAATAAGTACATAGGTTGCTTAGTTGATGATGTGATAGGCGATAGTCATTATATTGAAGAGGATTTGGATAAATCATTGTCATCAACTTCTCAAATTGAAAGTAGTTTTGTTTTTGGAGTGTATAAGGGGCAGGTTGCAATATTAAATCTTGCAGCTATATTTCAGGCATGTGTATTAATCGAGGAAGAGGGAAATAGTGATGGATAATGTAAATAAGACATTTACGAGCGAATTTAAATTTCGAAGAAATTTTATTTTATTATTTGGAATATTATTATTGATTGTGGTCTCGGGCCCGCTTGTGGGCATCTACCTTTTGCATTTAGCAAAATTAGCTTTGTTACAGAATAACTCCGAAGCCTTAATGAATTACCTATCAGATCTTGCAATTCAAAAGTGGTCTGTCATAACAATTGCAAGCTTGGGTGTTATTAGCATAAGTTATATTTTAAGGAAAAAAATAAATGCATTTTTGCAGCAATTAAAAGATTCAACGGGTCAATTGGAAGTCGTTCTAGAAGAAGCTGTTTTACCTATTATTACTATCGATCAAATTGGAACGATAATGACCTTTAATAAGAGCGCCGAAAAATTCTTTGGATATACGAAAGAAGAAATTATGGGAAGAAATATTACCACGATACAGCCTCCAGAGGTTGCGTCCAAACATGATCAATATTTAAAGGATTATACGACAACCGGAAGGAAAACAATTATTGGAACGGGTCGTGAAGTAGTGGCTAAGCACAAAAATGGTCATGCATTGCCAATTTATTTATCGGTAAGTGAGGCAAAGCTCAGTAAAGATGGTAAAAGCTTATATGTGGGTATGATCACAGATTTAACTGCGTTAAAGCAAAATGAGCAAAAGCTTGATGCCATCATTGATGCTGCAGTGGATGCCATTATTACTATCAATGTAAAAGGAGTTGTGCAATCTTATAATCGTGGTGCAGAAAAATTATTTGGTTATACAGCAGAAGAAATGATTGGTAATAATATTAAGATGATTCAGCCTCCAGAAACAGCTTCCAAGCATGATCAATACCTGTCTAATTACCTTAGAACCGGTAATGCCAATATTATTGGTTTTGGTCGAGAACTGGTTGCGCAGCATAAAAACGGAACTCCCGTTCCTATTCATCTTTCAGTAAGTGAAGTAAAGCTTAGCGAATCTGAAGAGCCATTATTTGTGGGTATTGCACGTGATATATCCGGTGCAAATTTGAAGCGAGGGGTTTCTGAATACAGCGGCCTCATTGAAAAAATTGCTAATGGCGATCTAAGAACTCGTATTGAAACTAAAAAATACGATGGTGATTTGGCGACACTTGGAAGCTATCTAAACGATATGACGGATAATTTAGCTAAAATTGCACGGCAAACTATTTATGCTAGTCATAATATTGTTTCTGGGTTGAAAGAGGTTAATGGCGCTATTGGTACGCAAGCAAGTAACGCTGCAGAACAAGAGGCGGCCGTTAAAGAAACAACGGCTGTAATGGAGCAGATTAAAAATACATCTGCAGAAACATTGGAAAAAGCGCAGGTGCTAGGTAAATCAGCGGAACGTACGCACGAAGAAGGTCAGCGTGGCTTAGAAGCTGTTGAGCAGTCTGTTGCAAGTATGAGCACCATTAAAGATAAGATGACTGGGATTGCGCAATCCATTGTGAATTTAAGTAACAGGATGAAACAAATTGGTGAAACCACGTCATTGGTAAATGCACTTGCACAACAGTCAAAATTGTTAGCGCTAAATGCTTCTATTGAGGCAGCAAAAGCGGGTGAGGCGGGCAAGGGTTTTGCCGTTGTTGCTTCCGAGGTAAAGGATTTGGCGGAACAATCGCATCAAGCCACAGTCAAGGTTCAAAGCATTCTGGATGATATACAGCAAGCTACTGATAAAGCTGTAATGGTTACAGAAGAGGGTAGTAAAGAAGTTGACACAGGCGTTATGTTGATCGAAAAAACAGGTGAAGTTATTAATAATCTTAACAATGTGATCGAGGAAACAACTGTCGCAAGCCAACAAATTGTAGCGGCAGTTGAGCAAGAGACAAAAGGCGTTGACGAAGTTTCAAAAGCTATGAATGAAATTAATAAATCCATTGGCTATTTGATATCTTCTGTTGAGCAAACGAAAAATATTTCCAAAGAACTTGAGTCCGTTGTCGAAAAGTTACAGGATAATGTCAACTTCTATAAATTGGAAGATCTCAGCATTGTGGGGAATGAAGCAAGTGGATCCTAAAAGTTACGCTCAATTGATGGAGGTTTTTCAAATAGAATTGGATGAAAACCTCCAGTTCATGACAGATTGCTTGCTGGCGCTTGAAAAGAACCCAAAGTCAAAAAAATCATCCGAGTTTATTGATGGACTTTTTCGAGCTGCGCATACTATAAAGGGTGCATCACAAGGTCTCGGTCTTGTTGAGATTGGTGAAATTTCACATCAACTGGAAACGTTATTTTCAGAGTTTAAGTCAGGAGTTATTAAAGTAAATACAGATATCTTTAATGCAATCTTTCGTGCCATGGATTGCATGAAAGAATCTATGCAGGGGAAGCTAAAAAACACTCCTCCAAGTTTTGATCTAAAAGATGTTTTAGAAGCAATTAAAGGCACCTCAAAGAAAACCGAAAAAATTAAAGAAAAAATGGGGGATCAATCATCTTTATTTAATGAAACGATCAGGGTTTCATTAACAAAAATTGATACAATCAGTGCGCTTAGCGAGGAATTGCAAGGCTTAAAGCTACGCAATGATGATTTAATTGATCGATTAGAGTCAACATTAACGGAGATTTCTGAGGGTAATACAGAGATCCAAACAATTTTATCCGAGCTTTGGAGAAGTATGCGCGATAATAATACTGAGCTTGGTTTGAGTATAGGTAGTTTGCAAGAAAATATTCGTGTCATGCGGTTAGTTCCTGTATCAGTTATGCTTCATCCGTTAATGCGTACTGTGCGTGATATCGCGCAGCGACTTGAAAAGCAGGTCAGCTTCACTACCAAAGGCGATGAAATTGAAATTGATCGCTTAGTATTGGAAAATCTCAAGGATCCTTTGATTCACTTAATTCGAAACGCTATAGATCATGGTATTGAAGATCCAAGCATGCGCAAGAAAAATGGAAAATCAGATGAAGGTAATATTAGTATTGAAATTAATGAAGAAAGTGGGCGCGTACTTATTTCTGTGACAGATGATGGGATGGGTATTGATGAAAAACGTCTTAAGGAAGTGGCGGTTAGTAAAAATATGATATCGCCTGAAGAAGCGCAAAAATTAAATCATAAGGATGCGCTAAATTTAATTTTTATGGCAGGGTTATCAACAAAAAGTATTATCACGGATCTTTCGGGTCGTGGCGTAGGCATGGATGTGGTTTTGCACAATGTTCATAAGATCAAGGGAACGCTGTCTTTGAAAAGTCAAATTCATAAAGGAACAACAGTTACCATTAGCGTGCCATTAACATTGGCAACAGATAGGGGCATGTTAATTAAGCTTTCTGGACAAACATTTATTATCCCAACCGTTTCTATTTGGAGGATTTTGAATTTAACTACAGAGGACATTCACAGTTTAGAAGGCAAAAAGGTGCTCCATTTGAATAATGAAGCTATCGCAGTTTATAATCTTGCTGAGATACTTAAGCTCGAAACACAAAAAGTAGAACCAGGGCAACAGATTTCCGTGTTAATTTTATATTTGGGTGTAAGTAAAATTGCTTTTTTAGTGGATTCAATCATAAGCGAACGAGAAATTGCTATTAAATCGTTATTACCTCCTTTATCAAAATCGCAATTTATATCAGGTGCCACATTAAGCGGAAGAGGGGATGTTATTCTTGTATTATCTCCCACAGATATAATCGCAGCTGCACAAAAGACTAAAGTATCTGGTATAGAGATCAAAAAAGAGCTGCAAAATAAGAAAACGAAGATCCTCGTAGTTGAAGATTCCATTACCACGCGCACCTTAGAGGTTGATATTTTATTAAATCGCGGGTTTGATGTAAAAAGCGCAGTGAATGGCGTTGAAGCTCTGGAAATGCTGAGAAAAGAGTCATTTGATTTGGTTATTACGGATATCACCATGCCCGTGATGGATGGATTTGAATTAACAGAAAAAATAAAGAAAGATGAAAAGCTTAAAGATATTCCGGTTATTATGGTGACATCTCTCTCGAAAGAGAGCGACAGAAAACGAGGTGTTGAAGTTGGGGCTAATGCGTACATTATTAAAAATCAGTTTGAGACTAAGGCTTTATTATCATTAATAAATGACATGGTGAGCTAGATTGAAAAAAAACAAAATTAGAGTGTTGATTGTTGAAGATTCTATGCTTATTTCAAAAATAATAAAAGACTGTATTCAACAAGAAAGCGATATGGAGGTTGTTGGTATTGCGACCAATGGACTTTTAGCGGTTGAAATGACGCGAGAATTGAAGCCCGATCTTATCACGATGGATATTATTATGCCGGAGTTAGACGGTATCGAAGCAACAAAGCGCATTATGTCAACAACACCAACGCCTATTATTATTATCAGCAGTCATCTCGATGGAGAGATCTACAATACATTTAAAGCGCTTGAGGCCGGTGCATTAACTGCCATACCAAAGCCGAAAGATATTAATAATGCAAATTTTCAGCGAAAGCAACAGTATATTGTGAAAACTATTCGGGCTATGTCGGAAATAAAATTATCAAAACGAAGGGAAAAACAAAATCCTAGCATCAAAAAAACAGAGATTTCCAAAGAAAATTATAATAAAAAATATGACATCATTGCGTTGGGTTGTTCAACAGGCGGACCTGGTGCATTAAAAACTATTTTTTCAGCTTTACCTGAAGATTTTAATCTTCCCATTGTAGTGGTTCAGCATATTGGTTTGGGCTTTGGTGGGGCGCTTGCTACTTGGCTTGATCAATTTACAAAATTAAAAGTTAAGATTGCAGATGATAATGAGCGATTACAGCCGGGGGTTATTTATGTTTCACCGGATAGTGTTCATTTGACTATTAGACAAAGTAGAATAAATAAATCATATAATATCAATTTATTAGACACACCTGAAGTAGGTGGTTTTAAGCCTTCTATCAATGTGTTATTTGATTCATTAGCCAGCTATACTCAAGGAAATGTCATTGCTGGCCTTCTTACCGGCATGGGACAAGATGGGGCGGAGGGGTTATTAAACCTTCGTCATAAAAAATGCCGTACGTTTGTTCAGGATGCAGCAAGCTCAGTAATTTTTGGCATGCCAAAAGCGGCATTGGATAAAAATGCTGCTGATGATGTGTTGTCGTTAGACGAAATAGCAAATTATTTAGTAACATTTGTGAAGAGATAAGATTAGCTTATGAAAATATTGCTTGTCGAAGATAATATAAATGAAGTCAATATTGTTAAAGCATTGCTTTCCCAATCGCAAATTGAAAATTTTGAAATAGAAACCGCTCAAACATTAAAAGAATCAATTGATAAGAAATTTAAAAATCATTATGACATTGTGCTTCTCAAGCTTAATTTGCCGGATAGTCGGGGCATCGAGACAGCAGTGAATTTTCATAAATTTTGTCCAGACACCCCTATTATTGCAGTGAGCGATATTGATGATGAAGTTTTTACAGTCACTGCAATTCAAGCAGGAATACAAGATTGTATTGTGACCGGAACATACAATAAAAACATGTTGATTCGAACAATTTGTTTTGCCATAGAAAGGCAGCAGGCATTGATGATAAAAGATGACATTACTCGAAGAAGGGAAGATCATTTTTTAACGCATGATCAATTAACCGGATTGCCCAATAAACGATTTCTTATTGATTATCTTAATAGAAGTCTTGTCAATGATATTGAGCGCAAAAAGCGGTATGCATTGTTTAATATTGAATTACAAGGCTTGCAGCAGGTTAATTATTCGTTGGGGTTAAGTTATGGCGACGTGTTACTTAAAAATCTTGGAAATCGTCTGAATGAATTACATAATGATGACGATGCTATCGTTGCTCGTTCAGAAAGTTTTCAATTTTCATCACTTTTACCTAAAGACATGGATGAAAAACAGGTATCCCATTTCGCTGAAGAGCTGCTTCTTCAGTTAAGAAAACCTATTATGATTCAGGATGAGAAAATATCTATCACTACCAGCATTGGAATTAGCAGGTATCCTTGTGATACGCATGATCCAGAAGATCTTATCGAAAAAGCCTATATTGCTACACGCATTGCAAAAGAAGAGGGATGGCATAAATATTGTTTGTATTCTAACAAGGTTTCAACGCAGTTTGATCAGTACACCGCCATATTTCATGACCTAAAAACAGCGCAAATGAATGGAGAATTATTTTTATTAATTCAGCCTAAAGTTGATCTCAAAACAAGAGCAACAGTTCGAGGTGAAGCGCTTATTCGGTGGCAGCATCCTAAATTGGGATTGGTTTCGCCAGGCCAGTTCATTAAAATTGCTGAAGAAACCAACATGATCGTTTCTATTGGAGAATGGGTGATACGAAATTGCCTGCAGCTTATTCGAGGCTTTAAGAAGAATCATCCGGATATTGATATTTTACCGATAGATATCAATATTTCTCCGGTTCAGGTGAGCCAATTAGATTTTATTGAATCACTTGAAAGAATATTTAGTGAATATTCAGAAGAATTGCCTTATCTTGGAGCGGAAATAACTGAGAGTGCGATTATGTCTAATCAACGTGATGGTTTTGAGGTTCTTCGGTATCTCAAAAGCAAAAATACTCATATTTCTATTGATGATTTTGGAACAGGGTATTCATCGCTAAGTTACTTGAGGCTTTTACCTGCTGATACGGTTAAAATTGATCGGTCTTTTATCAAGGATGTTCATAAGGTTCCACATAATGCAGAAATTGTAAAATCGACCATTGATATGGTGCATGCGTTAGGAATGATGGTAGTTGCCGAGGGGGTTGAGGATGCAGAGGAAGTAAAATTTTTGACAGAGCATGGATGTGATCAGGCACAAGGGTTTTATTTTTCAAAGCCCATGTTACCTGAAGTATTCATTTCAAGTCTCAAAAAAAACCAGTTGTAATATCGGAAAATTAGGACTATTTTTTATATAATCACGTAAGGATATGCCATGATGAAAATACTAGTGGTTGATGACAGCGCCACATCTCGCGCTCTCTTTCGGGCGTATATGCCGCGCAACGGGAAATATGAACTTTATGAAGCAGGGGATCACGAATCGGCTATATCAATTGCTAAAGAAGTCAATCCTGATATCTGTGTTATGGATTACAACTTACCCAATAAAAATGGGGTTGAAATTGCCAAATCCATGATTGAACAAAATGTCATCACAAAATTTGTTTTAATGACAGCCAATACACAAAAAAGCATACTAGACGAAGCAAAGAAGCTGGGTTTTGTGGCGGTGCTTGAAAAACCATTGAATGCACAAACTGTCTCTAACGTGTTGGGGAGTTTATTGTGATGGAATTAACACCAAAGCAATACGATGCGTTAAAAGAAGTGGGCAATATCGGTGTGAGTAGAGCGGCGAGACAGCTTTCTGCGTTAACGCGAAAAAATGTATCTATCACTATTCCAGAAATAGTGATTACTACTGTTGATGAAGTTCTTAAATTATTTCATTTGTCGTTGAATGAATATCGTCCATCCATTACTGTGAGCATGTATGGTAGTTTGAAAGGATTAACAGTTCTTTTATTTAAAGCAGAAGATAGCACCCGTCTTTGTGAATTGTTTACAGAGCAACTTTTCCCTGCACAAGCCAAGGCTCAAAAACCTGAAGATGTTTTAGTTGAAATTGGAAATATTATTATTTCATCGTCATTAGGTGCAATGGGTGATATGTTTGGGCAAGAAGTTTTTTTTGAGG
>CAYUEL010000023.1:0-16349 GCA_964443025.1 uncultured Gammaproteobacteria bacterium
TCGTTTTCAAGCCGCGAAGCCAAGCCAGTTTATATAAGGCATCTAATTTTTTACCTGAAGGTTGTGCCATATACAGGTTGAGTGATTGTGCCTGATCAATCCATTTTTGTCTACGAGATCCTGCTTCGATTAACCAAGTGGGATCGAGTTCAAATGATGTCGCAAACTTAGCTTTGATTTCATTAGGAATGCGGTCGATTTGTTGAACGCTGCCATCAAAGTATTTCAGATCGTTAACCATCACTTCATCCCAAAGGTTCAACGCTTTTAATTCTTTCACAAGGTAAGGATTGACCACCGTAAATTCACCTGACAAGTTTGATTTTACAAACAAGTTTTGATAAGTGGGTTCAATGGATTGTGCAACACCGCAAATATTGGAAATCGTAGCCGTGGGAGCAATTGCCATGGTATTAGAGTTACGCATACCGACGGTCATCACACGTTTACGAAGCGTTTCCCAATCTAAACGTTGTGAACGATCTTGTTCCAAATACTCGCCGCGTGTTTGTGCAAGCAGCTCAATGGAATCAAGCGGGAATATGCCTTTACTCCACAAAGATCCTTCAAATGTGGAATAAGGGCCGCGTTCTTCTGCTAAATCACACGATGCTTTAATTGCGAAATAACTGATTTGTTCCATGCTCGCATCAGCAAATTCCACGGCTCTTTTAGATCCATAGGGAATATCCAATTGATATAACGCATCTTGGAAACCCATAATACCTAAACCTACAGGACGGTGACGTAGATTTGAGCGACGTGCTTGAATCACGGAATAAAAGTTGTAGTCGATCACGTTATCGAGCATACGCATTGCAGTTATGATAGTCCGTTCAAGTTTTGCAACGTCGAGTCCGTTTTCATTGATATGTTGCGCTAAGTTAATACTACCCAAATTACATACGGCAATTTCATCCACGGAAGTATTCAGCGTAATTTCCGTGCATAAATTTGAACTGTGAATGACACCCGCATGTTGTTGAGGTGAACGTAAATTAGCGGCATCTTTAAAAGTAATCCAAGGATGACCTGTTTCAAATAACATACCCAACATTTTACGCCAGAGATTTTGTGCTGGAATCGTTTTGAAGTTTTCAATTTCACCACGTGCGGCCATTTGTTCATAAGCAACGTATTTGTTTTCAAATTCGTCACCGTAACTATCATGCAAATCAGGTGTGTCATTAGGGGAGAATAACGTCCAAGGCTTATTTTCCATAACACGCTTCATGAATAAATCAGGAACCCAGTTGGCTGTGTTCATGTCATGTGTGCGGCGACGCTCATCGCCTGTATTTTTACGTAGATCTAAAAATTCTTCAATATCCAAGTGCCATGTTTCAAGGTACGCGCAAACAGCGCCTTTGCGTTTACCACCTTGATTGACTGCGACTGCGGTGTCATTAGCAACTTTCAAAAAGGGAACAACACCTTGCGATTGACCATTGGTGCCTTTGATATGCGCGCGCATCGCACGGACGCATGTCCAATCGTTTCCTAATCCACCGGCATATTTTGATAACAATGCATTATCACGGATTGCATTATAAATACCAGCAAGATCATCGGGAACAGTGGTTAAGTAACAGCTTGAAAGTTGTGGACGTAATGTGCCTGAGTTAAATAATGTAGGCGTTGAACTCATGTAGTCAAAGCTTGAAAGTAAACGATAAAATTCAATGGCACGTTCTTCTTTTTCAGCTTCGTTTAATGCAAGTCCCATCGCAACACGCATGAAAAATACTTGAGGAAACTCAAAACGTATACCACGATGATGAATAAAATAACGATCGTAAAGTGTTTGTAAGCCTAAATAAGTGAATTGTAAATCGCGCTCAGGTAATAATGCTGCAGCCAGCTTATCAAGATCAAATGTCAGAAGTTTGGGATCAATCCGCTCCAATTCTACCGCGCGTTTGATGTATGTAGTAAACGCGAGTGGATATATTTCAGTAACATTATCAAGCCTTGTGTTGTGCGTGATTTCTAGAAAACTCAACGCTTCACGGTATAAATCGGTTAACAATAGGCGAGCGGTAACAAAAGAATAATCGGGTTCTTTTTCAATCAATGTACGCGCACTCATGACCGCGGCTTTATAAACATCATTCAATGCAACGCCATCAAATAAATTACGGGTTGTTTCACGAATAATGAGATCTGCAGAAACATCGTTTAAATCATTGCCGCAGGCTTGTTGAATCAAACTGTTGATGTCGATGTTTGCGAGAGGTACTTGCCGGCCATCGGGCAGCGTCACATGAATGCCTGTGCTTTCTTTGCTTGCTTCAGCTTGAGCCTTTTCACGATCACGTTTACGTGCTTCACGGTACAGCACATAAGCACGAGCAACTTTATGCAATCCTTCGCGCATGAGCGCTAATTCGACTTGATCTTGAATATCTTCAATGTGCAATGTACCGCCAGAAGGCATGCGGCGCCAAAATGCGCCTTCGATATCAATGGTTAATTTGGCTACGGTTTCATGAATGCGGGTACTGGCTGCAGCGTTACCGCCTTCTACTGCAAGAAAAGCTTTGGTAATGGCAACGGAAATTTTTTCACTCGTAAAGGTGGAAACCTTGCCATTACGCTTGATAACGCGCAAATGACCTGGTTCAATCGCCTCGGGTGTTTGCTCTTCAGGTATTTGATTGAAAGTTTGTTTTGCTTGTTCATGTTGTTTATTTACATTCATATGCTTTACCTCTAAAAAATTGTTTTTGATAATGTAATGGGATTTACTACATGTGGTGTACAAGTGTTGACACCACAATATGTAGACATGTCGTACTCACCCCATACAAGATAGCGTGTATTTTTCTAAATGACAAGTCTTGCACTTGAGGATAATATGTGGATAAATTGTGGGAAAGTTTTTCCCAAAATAAAAATGATAAAACAATCCGATAGTTGGAGAAAGGTTAGTTTCATGAATCTCTAAAAAAATATTTTTTAGAAGAGTTTAAGTAAGCTAATTGATATATATTTAATGATTTCCACAATTTAAAAATTTTCTAACATTTTCATCACATTAATGACTTCAGCTTGTTAGGATACTTAAATAATACCCTGCGTCAAAAAAGTTATGCACATGTGGGTAAGTTATATGGTTATTAAGACATTAACCATAAACTTTGTGCGGAGTTTGCGCATATTTCATAACTCATTGAAAAATAAGAAGAAATATATGTTCAAAAAATACGCAAAGTGTCTAAGGCCTTATTGCATCAAGGCATCGACGGAGTTTTACATAGGAATTCACAGAGTTATCCACAGAAATTGTGGATAAGTCGGAAAAGGAATTTGTCATTAGCCCTCAAGTACCGATTTCAAAACAGGCACATACTCATCGACATGTGATTTCTGAAAGATCAACGGTGGGGCAATCCGAATGACGTTTTCTGCCGTCACGCTAAACAGAATCCCCGCTTGAGCGCCTTTTAATAGCAAGGGGCGGGCCGGTGCATCCATTTCAACACCTAACCATAGTCCTTGGCCACGAACGCCGACAACGTGTTTTAACGGGGCAATGTGCGTTTTTAATTGCGCGAGGAAATAAGCACCCACATGCGTGGTATTTTCGAGCAAATGTTCTTTTTCGATAGTTTCTAATACTGTTAAAGCAGCCCGTGTCACCAATGGGTTACCACCAAACGTTGAACCATGATTACCCGGTTTCATCAATCCGTTGGCGGGGCCACGGCTTAAACAAGCACCAATGGGAACGCCACCGCCTAATGCTTTGGCAAGAGACATCACATCAGGTTTGAAAGCGTAATGCTGAAAGGCAAACATTTTGCCGGTGCGTCCAATACCCGATTGAATTTCATCAATCATCAATAACCAACCATGCTCGTCACAAATTTGACGTAATCCAGGAAGGTAATCGGGATCAGGAATTTGTATACCGCCTTCACCTTGAACGGGTTCAACCAATAACGCGACAACGTTATGGGTATTTTTTGCAATTTTGCGGATAGCGTCCAGATCGTTATAGGGTGCGCGTAAAAAACCTTGTACTAAAGGTTCAAAACCTGCTTGCACTTTACGTGATCCACTGGCAGATAATGTGGCTAAACTGCGGCCATGAAAAGCTTTTTCCATCACAATGATGGCAGGTTCTTCAATTCCTTTCTGATGCCCATAAAGTCGCGCCAATTTGAGCATGCATTCATTAGCTTCCACACCGGTTGAACAAAAAAACACTTGATCCATGCCGGAAAGATCCACCAACTTTTGCGCACAAGCAATTTGATTGGGAATCGTAAAGATATTCGAGGAATGAGTGATTTTTGCTGCTTGATCTTGAATGGCAGTCACCCATGCTGGGTGATTATAACCTAAACAATTGACGGCAATACCGGCAAGACCATCTAAGTATTGCTTGCCATTTTCATCGAATAAATAAACACCTTCGCCATGCGTGAAAGCGATGGGCAAGGGATTATAAGTGGTCATGAGCGGATCAGTCATACTTGTTCCTGAGAGAGAAGTGTTTGCAACTCACCACTTTGATACATTTCTAACATAATATCAGCGCCACCGATAAGTTCGCCATTCACATAGAGCTGAGGGAATGTTGGCCAATTGGCAATCTTAGGTAATGTTGCGCGGATATCCGGGTTTTCAAGCACATTCACATGTGCAAATGTTTCAATGCCGCACGCACGTAACAATTGTACCGCTTGTCCAGAAAAGCCGCATTGCGGAAAATCCGGCGTGCCTTTCATGTAAAGTAGTATAGGATTTTCCGCGATTTGCTGCTTAATTTGTGTTTCGGTATCCATGGCATCTCCTGTTATATAAAGCTGCATTGTAGCATGATTTATTTAGGACTACGGATCTAGGGGGAAATCCCTATAGGTTTAGTTAAGCCTTATGGATTAACCTTAACGGCAGATTGAAGCCAAAGGCTGGAGGAAATACAATGTCAAAGCAAGTTCAAAATAACGAGGGATTTACTTTTACTTTTTCCCGAGATAATCATGATAAGTGGGTGATTACGGTTGTTGATAGGTTTGGAATTAATAGAGGTATTGCATCGCAAGTAATGCTGAGTCAAATTGATCCCAAAGTTTTAGATACTTTTGCACAGTCCGATGCAAATGCTGATCGCTTAGCTTCAAACGAAATTGAAAAAGCATTTGATGAAGTCATTGAAAAAGCCAATGGTTTTTCAAAAAAACAAAGTTTTGATATTCAATTAGTAAAAAAAGGTAATGAATTAACGGTTGTATTTGCGCCTTATGGTTTGCAAGGAGGCGGCTGGGGAAATGTTGTTGGTACAGTGGCAGGTGTTGCACAAGCTGGCGCTGGTTTAGTGATTATGGCAGGGAGTGGAGGTCTTGCAGCGCCACTTGGATCTGCATTAATTAGCTCCGGCATAAGCAGTACCGTGTATTCTGTTACCACTCCTGAAAAAGAACTTTCTTTGGGAGAATACGCGACTCGCGTAGGCGTTGGTTTAGTAAGCGGGGCGGTAACGGGTGGAGTCGGGGCAGCACTGGCTCCTGCTGCAACGGTGGGAACTGCGGCTGCAACGACTGCTGCAACCACAACTACAACAACCGCTGCGACTACAGCTGCTACCACGACCTTTAGTACTGTGGCTAAAAATGCTGGCATGAGCTTAGCAAGGAGCGCTGTAACCAATGTGGCAGGGAATGTAGCTGGGACGGTTGCGGATGTAAGTATTCGGTCTATAACCAGCTTGAATCCATTACAAGGCTTACAATATAATAAAATTCCAGCAGATGGCCATTGCTTATTCAGTGCAATTGGATTGCTCTTAAATCAAGATGTAGTTTATTTAAGAAAAAAAATTGCTGCCTATATGGAGGCAAATTTTAAAGAGTTTAAGTCTTATAGGCCAGGTACAGAAGAAGATTTTAAAAAATACATTGAGAGTATACGTAATGAAGCAGAATGGGGAGGTCATATTGAAATTGAGAGTATTCAACGAATTACTGATCATCCAATTATTATTATTAGACCAGACAGTAACCCAAATATACCTGATAATTTAACCAAATATCCAAATACTCCTATTTTCCTTTATTATAACGGCGTGGACCATTATGATGCGTTCACTGTGGAACCTGAGAATGATGCAAGAACAATTTTAAAAGCAATCCAGACTGAGATAGTTCAAGGAAGGGGCGTGACCTTTGACCCAGACATTGATCTAGATAAAATTAAAACTAAAAGTCTTGGAGAAAAATTAAAGGACAGGCTTGCGCCTGGAGAGGTAGCCATACAAGCCGTTGCGGGAGCTGTGGGTTCAAAAGCAGGCGAGCTCATTAAAGGTGGAGTCGCCAATGTAGGTAAAGGGGTTCTGGGGGGTATCGTTAAATCCAATGCCGTGTCGAATGTAATAGGCGCAGTAGATGATGAGGTTGCCAATATTTTTGCCAATGCAGCTGCAAGTGGAATAGGAGGTGGTGCAGGTGGTGCAGTAGGGCATAAAGTATCAGGTTATGTTCATTCTACTATAAATAATGAAAAAGAAAAAAAATCAGAAAATGATGATGGATTGTTACAGGCAATTGTTATTGGTGTTGGTTTTGGTGCAGTAGATGGTGCGATGCGAGGACGTGCACAAAACAAAATAAAAATGGAAAAACGAGAACAAGAAAATGCTGAATATCAAAAGACTGTGAAAGAGATGCAAGATGCAGTAGATGAGATGAAAAAAGCAGATAATCCAGTAGAAGAAACAAAAGCGACAATAAAACCACCAGAAAAAATGATAAACAAAAACCAGAAAATAATTTCCGACGAGCAAATGAAAGAAATAGACAAAGCAGTAGAAGAGGCAAAAAAGTGGGGAGAAGAGCGTGAACGTGTAGAACAGGCAAGAGACATGCAAAGAATGGCGGCACGGCAAGTCCATGAGAAAGCAGCACAAGAAGCGCGTGATAAAGCAGCGCAAGAAGCGCGTGAGAAAGCAGCGCAAGAAGCACGCGAGAAAGCCGCAGCAGAAGCGCGTGAGAAAGCAGCGCAAGAAGCTAAAAAGAACTCAGCGCCTACGCCTCTAGAAAGAATAGCGAATAGTGGAGTAATTAGAAATCCACAAAAAACACCTGAGGATATGAGTAAAATGGCATTAGACATAGGTAAGAATGCAGAAAATAATGCACCAGCGGCAATAAAGAAAGCCCTTGGATCTTTAGGAACAACTCCTAAAATAGGAAGTGGTATAAGTAAAACTGCAGGCAAAGCAGCTAGCGATGCAAAAACAGCTACAAAAAAAGCGGTTCAAGATACAGGTAAAACTCTGCAAAAAGCAAAGGATGATTTAAATAAAGCTGCAGAACCAATTCTTAAACCCATAGAAGATAAAGTAAACCCTGTTTTAAAAGATGCAAGTAAACAGATGCGTCAGGCTACTAATGATCTCAGTGATGCTACGAGACCCCTACTTCAACCGATAGAAGATACAGTAAATCCTGTCTTAAAAGATGTCACAAAAGCCGCTATAAAAGTAGTCGCTTTGCCTGCTGAAGCAGCTTTACATATTGCAAGCGACTTAGCAGGTGCCCTTGGAGATAAAGAAACTCAGAATAACCTTAACCAAAATAGAGAGAATTTTTCTAAAGGAGTAAATGAAGTAGCGGATACAGTTGTAAAAATTGCTGAAAAAACCGTCACTGCGAAAGTAGGTGCTAAAGTGGTAGCAGGGATGGTAGGTGGTGCTGTGGGTGGGCCACTTGGAGCAGCAGCAGCCGTTGCCGTTGTAAGGGATGCGCAAGGAGAAACGGTGACGGGTAAAGATGTACTTATAGATGCGGTGGCTGCAAGCGTGGGGGGTGCCGTTGGAAATGCTGCGGGAAGCGCTGCTTCAGGTGTTGTAGGAGAAGTGGGTGGACAAATTATTGGAGCTGCAGCAGCGGGCGCAGCTCAAAATGGAGCAGCTTATGTTGCAAAAAATGATGGAAAAATAAACGCGGGAGAACTTAGAAAAGAAGTGTTTGCAGGAGCCGCAGGCGGTGCTGCAGGAGGTGCTGTTCAGGGGAATGGCGTAGGTTCGGAGATGATGAGAAGTGGTGCTTCAGGCGCGAGCGACAATATGGTTCGTCAGTATCAAGAGACTGGTAAAGTTGATCTTAAACAAACAGCGACGGCAGCGGCGGATAGCGCTATTAATAAAGGATTTACTAAAGGAGTGGAGGCGGGAACACGTGCGACTGTTGATTATTTAACTACTAAACCATCGGTTAGCAAACCCCCAATGCAAGAATCCCCTAAACCTGTTAATAATAAACCTAATTTTGGTCAGTGGTTGGATAATCAAGGCGAGAAGCCTGAGAATATGTCTAGAGAATCGAATCCTCAAAAGGAGATATTTGGATCTTCTACAGAAAACAATGGAACTAAAAAGCCTGTCTTAATTGGCAAAAATAGCAAGGGGTCAAGAAGAGCTGAAAAACGTAACCAGAACGCTCAAAATAAGCCAAAAAATCGAGAAGATGAAAAATCTGCCAATATGTCGAAAGAAGATGGTCCATTAAAACTCTTTCAAGAGGGCTCAAAAACGGAAGCTAATCTGAATCCGGATACATTAGCGACAAATACAATGGGCTATACAGCAAAACAACTGGCCTCTATTCCAGCATTATTATGTTTAGCAACGCGTGACAAGTTTACTTGTGCCCTTGCTATTTTGATAAAAGCAGGGGAAGCGCTTCTTATCCCTGGTGATAATCAAACCATAGGTGAACAGCAAACATTAAGGAATACCTTCATTGAAATGACTGAGTTGACGTTTGATAAAATGGGCGGTAAAGGCGCAGGATGGCAAACAACAGATATTACAAGCCAAAAACTGAAACATATTTATGATCAAGTTAATGTAGTGCAAGAGAGGAATGAAAGCAGGCGCCAAAATAAATAGTTTCATTTATTCTAGAAGGCTAGGGCAATCCATTTGACCTAATATAGGATGCACTGATAGACTAGGGCCATCCAAGCAAGGAGGATCCTATGACATTCCAACTACCTGAATTACCCTACGCAAAAGATGCGCTCGCTCCGCATATTTCTTTGGAAACCATTGAATATCATTATGGCAAACATCACAAGGCGTATGTCGATAATTTGAACAAATTGGTGCCCGGTACAGAATACGAAAATATGTCATTAGAAGAGATTATTCGTAAATCAGCAGGACCGGTGTTTAATAATGCGGCGCAAGTGTGGAATCATACATTTTATTGGAACTGCTTAAGCCCGAAAGGTGGTAATGAACCTACCGGTAAATTAGCCGATGCGATTAAAAAAGACTTTGGTAGTTTTGCAGTGTTTCATGAAAAATTCACAGATACAGCGATTAAAACATTTGGTTCAGGATGGGCTTGGTTGGTGAAAACGCATGACGATAAATTAGAAATCATTTCAACATCCAACGCAGGTACGCCACTCACAGAAAATCGCACGGCGTTATTAACCTGTGATGTGTGGGAACATGCGTATTACATCGATTACCGTAACGCACGACCCAAATACCTCGAAGAATTTTGGAAGTTGGTGAATTGGGATTTTGTGAGTAAGAATTTGAAGTAGTTTGTTGTCATTGCGAGGAACGCGAAGCGTGACGAAGCAATCTAATAGTAAATGGGTTGCTTCGGCCTCTCGGCCTCGCAAAGACAGAGAAGACAAGTTAGAGTTAAGATAAAACATGCTTGAAATTAATCCAATTAAAGAAAAAATCAGTGATTTAAAACAACGCCTCGATTCTATTCGGAGGTACCTTTGACTTTGAGCAAAAGCAAGAGCAACTGCAGGAAGTCTCTCGTGAACTTGAGCAGCCTAATGTTTGGAATGATCCCGAGCGTGCAGAAACATTGGGTCGCGAACGCGCACAATTAGGCCATATTGTCGACACGATTGTATCGTTGGAACAAGGTATTGATGATTGTGTCGAACTTTTAAATATGGTTGTAGCGGAACAAGATATCGATGCATTGCAAGCCGTGATGGATGAATTAGCCACGCATGAAGCAGCATTAGCGCGTCTAGAGTTTCAACGTATGTTTTCTGGCAAGATGGATGCATGCAGCGCGTTTCTCGATATTAATTCAGGTTCTGGTGGTACGGAAGCGCAAGATTGGGCCGAAATGTTGCTGCGCATGTATTTGCGTTGGGCTGATAGTAAAGGCTTTAAAGCGGAGTTAATCGAAGCCTCTCCTGGTGATGTAGCAGGTATTAAAAGTGCTACTATTCATGTTCAAGGGGATTATGCATTTGGTTGGTTGCGTACGGAAACCGGTGTTCATCGTTTAGTACGTAAATCACCGTTTGATTCGGGTAATCGTCGACATACATCGTTTGCATCCGTATTCGTATCGCCTGAAATTGCCGATGATATTGAAATAGAAATTAATCCTGCAGATTTACGCACGGATACTTACCGTGCAAGTGGCGCAGGTGGACAACATGTGAATCGAACGGATTCTGCAGTGCGCATTACGCATGAACCGACTGGCATTGTGGTTCAATGCCAAAGCGATCGTTCACAACACAAGAACCGCGCGCAAGCGATGAAGCAATTAAAAGCAAAGTTATATGAGCTTGAAGAACAAAAGCGCAGGGAGGAACAACAAGTCATTGAAGCAGGTAAGACAGACATCGGATGGGGTCATCAAATTCGCTCGTACGTGTTAGATCAATCGCGCATTAAAGATTTACGTACAGGTGTGGAAAACACGAATACTACTGCGGTATTAGACGGCGATTTAGATAAGTTTATCATTGCCAGTTTGAAGCAAAATATATAAAAGGGGATATAATGTCAGAAATTGATCATCATGATTTAATGGCCGAACGTAAGGCGAAATTAGACGAGTTACGCAAACAGGGTCAAGCGTTCCCGAATGATTTTAAACGCGATGCGTTTGCGGCAGATTTACATGCTCAATATGGAAGCATGGAAAAAGAACCGTTGGCAGAAAAAGATGTGGTAGTAAAAGTGGCGGGGCGGATCATGTTGCGTCGCTTGATGGGGAAAGCTAGTTTTACCACCATTAACGACATGACCGGTTCAATTCAAATTTATTTGAAATCAACTGAATTACCTGAAGATCAATACGAAGCGTTTAAGAAGATGGATCTGGGTGACATCATCGCTGCAGAAGGTCGTGTATTTAAAACAAATACTGGAGAATTATCCATTCATGCAACGCAAGTACAATTATTAACTAAAGCATTACGACCGTTGCCTGATAAGTATCACGGTTTATCGGATGTTGAAGCTAAATATCGTCAACGTTACCTTGATTTAATTGCGAATGAAAAATCTCGCGAGACATTTCAAATCAGAACAAAAACAATTACGGCAATACGTGACTATCTAGTATCTCAGCGTTTTTTAGAAGTCGAAACACCGATGATGCAAGTACTTCCCGGTGGCGCTGCTGCAAAACCATTTGTGACGCACCATAATGCGCTCGATATGCAATTGTATTTGCGTATTGCACCGGAATTGTATTTGAAACGTTTATTGGTTGGCGGTTTTGAGCGTGTGTTTGAAATCAATCGAAATTTCCGCAATGAAGGATTATCTGTTAGACACAATCCTGAATTTACGATGCTTGAGTTTTATCAAGCCTATTCTGATTTTCAGGAAGGAATGAGTATCACCGAAGCCGTTATTCGTAATGCTGCTGTGCAAGCCATTGATACATTGCAAATTAATTATCAAGGTCTTGATATTGATTTAAGTAAACCCTTTACGCGGTTAACAGTGATTGAATCGATTGTGAAATATAATCGAGATATATCTGAAAAAGATCTTAATCACATTGAAACTGTTCGTAAGATTTGCGATAGATTAGCAATACCCTATAAAAACGATCATGGATTAGGGAAGCTTCAACTTGAAATCTTTGAGAAAACCGTTGAGCACAATTTGAAAGATCCAACGTTTATTACGCATTATCCTGCAGAAGTGTCGCCCTTGGCGCGCCGTAGTGATGACAATCCTTTTGTGACCGATCGATTTGAATTGATTGTTGCAGGTCGTGAAATTGCCAATGGATTTTCAGAATTAAATGATCCAGAAGATCAAGCAGAACGCTTCCGTGAACAAGTGGCTGCGCGTGATGGTGGTGATGAAGAAGCCATGGCGTACGATGAAGATTTTATCATTGCATTGGAACATGGAATGCCGCCTGCTTCTGGTGTTGGAATCGGGATTGATCGCCTTGTGATGCTACTGACCGATTCACCGGCTATTCGTGATGTGATTTTATTTCCACATATGCGGCCTCAGAACCGCGAACGCACGTAAGTTGACATTTTGGTGTCGTATCGGTTTTAGCGCAGCCTCCTTACGATTTGTGTTCCTTATCCAATCCCCTTAACATCACTAATTTTTCCGCGATCTTGATTTCCAACCCACGTGAAACGGGTTCGTAATAGTGTCGTTTAGGCATTCCTTCCGGAAAATAATTTTCACCGGCGGCATATGCATGTTTTTCATCATGCGCGTAACGGTAATTTTTGCCATAATCGAGAGATTTCATGAGTTTCGTTGGCGCGTTGCGTAAATGATTGGGAACATTCAATGTGCCAAAGGTTTTAGCATCATTGCAAGCAGCATCATAAGCTTTATAAACTGCATTACTTTTTGCAGCAATCGCCATATAGACAATTGCTTGTGCAAGTGCTAATTCACCTTCAGGTTGACCTAAACGTTCAACGACTTCCCATGCACTCAAGGCTATATCTAACGCTTTCGGATCGGCATTGCCGATATCTTCACTTGCCATACGTACTGCACGTCGTGCAATATACAAAGGATCGCAGCCGCCCACTAACATGCGTGCCAACCAATACAAACTCGCGTCAGGGTCGCTGCCACGCACGGATTTATGCAACGCAGAAATCTGTTCGTAAAACTCATCACCTTGCCTATCAAATACCACATGCGGTTCACTGAGCACTTGCTCAATAGCGGCTTGATGGATGATCTGATCTTGCGCTAAATCTGCACTCATTTCCAAATAACCTAACGCACGTCGCGCATCGCCACCCGCACTGGTTGCGATTTGCATTAATAATTCATCGCTGATTTGTAATGATTGATCGCCTAAACCGCGCTCTTTATCGATTAATGCACGTTTTAATACGAATACAATATCATCCGCTGTTAAAGGTTTTAATACATACACTCGCGCACGCGATAACAACGCATTATTTAATGAAAACGAAGGGTTTTCGGTGGTTGCGCCAATGAGTGTAATAATGCCATTTTCAACAGCAGGTAGAAAAGCATCTTGTTGTGATTTATTAAACCGATGGACTTCATCAATAAATAAAATGGTTGGTTGCCCTGTTTCCGTTTGCCTTATTTGTGCAGCATCAATGATTGCACGAACGTCTTTAACGCCGGCCAATACGGCGGATAAGGCTTCTAAATGCGCATGAGTATGATTGGCAATCAAATGTGCTAATGTGGTTTTACCCGTTCCAGGTGGTCCCCATAAAATCATGGATTGCAAGGAACGCGCTGCTAGCACCTTGGCCAACGCATGATTATTAGCTAACAAATGCTGCTGGCCGGCAAATTCCGCCAACGTTCGCGGTCGCATCCGAGCAGCTAAAGGTTGTGTGTTAAAAGGTTTCTGGTTCATGAAGGTATGATAACGCGTTTAAGTTGTCATTGCGAGCCCATAGGCGAGGCAATCCATTAATAGATTGCTTCGTCACGCTTCGCGTTCCTCGCAATGACAAAATATTTCACTCACATTCAATAAACCGTAAATGAACCTTTAGCGCTCTAAAGTTTTCTGGATCAAGACTATTGGGAAGAATAATGACCTGATGTTTGAAAATTCCTTCTTTAAAATTCAACACAACGCAAAACGCATAGACACGCGAGCTGGGTAATGGCCGCACATTTCGCCATATTTTTGCATCACTTTCGAGATCGATTTTGCCATTGGGATATAAACGAATCTTCCTCACCGCAACCCTCGAAAAATGGCGATAATAATAAAAACCTGCTGCCATTAAAACATACAAACCGATCATACATTGATAGATTACACTCGGCATATCCATAAAAAACACCGCAACGATCGCAAGCAACGTTGAAATAGCATAGAAACAAAACAATCGATTAGATCGTTTTAGAACCAGGGTTTTGAAGTTGGTATTCACGGATTAAATTTACCATATTTTTTAGTTTTTCTTCTTCAGGTTCTAATTGCCCCACCAACCAACGAAATAAATCTTGGTCGGCTTCGCGTAATAGGGCGATAAAGTCATCTTGTTGTTCAGGGGTTAATGCATCGAAGCGCGCATCAAAAAACCCGCATAGTAAGATATCGAGTTCCAACATGCCGCGGCGGCAACCCCAACGAATTTGAGATTTTTCCATGTTTATACCTTGCAGTAACCTTGCCGCCATTATACCATACCTACATGAACTCATCTTATGGTGTCATTCAATGCAGCGGCCAAGACGCTTTAACCTTTTTACAAGGACAGGTTTCTTGCGACATGAGAAATATCACTCCTGAACAGGGTGGGCTAGGGGCTTATTGTAATCTTCAAGGTCGTGTGATTGCGCTATTTTATATTGCGATGGTGGATAATGCGTACTATTTAATTCTCCCACGTGATTTAATTCCAATGCTGTTGCAAAAATTGCAAAAGTTTATCGTGTTTTCAAAAGCCACCTTGAAAGATGTGTCGAATGACTGGTACATGTATACGAGAGCCGCGAACGTTAGAGAGCGGTTAAATAAAGAAATAAATATCGCAGACAATGTGTTCTTAGGTATTACAACCGATTCTAATTTAATTATTGAATACGAATTATCCGATCATGAATGGCGAAAGTTTTTAATTGAACACAAAATCCCCTACATCGGATTGAACGAATCTGAAAAATTCTTACCCCACACAATTAACTTGATTGATCTGAACGCGGTCAGTTTTAAAAAAGGCTGCTTTGTAGGGCAGGAGATTATTGCTCGCATGGAATATCGTGGGAAACTAAAAAAGCATTGTGAATCATTGGTGGTTGATGGCGAGATTTCACCCAATGTCGGTGAAATTGTGAACCGGATTGATGAAGGTGGAAAAACGTATTTACTCGTGATTGTTTAGGGGGATGTTGTCATTGCGAGACTCGCGCAGCGAGGCGAAACAATCCACTCCTAAAATGGATTGCTTCGGCCTAACGGCCTCGCAAAGACAACATAGGCTATCGCTCAGACACGAGACCAGTCAACGGATAATCAATATTATAATGCAGCCCAATATTTTCTTTGCGGGCAATGGCTTGTTGAATGATTAATTCAGCGACAATCACAAGATTACGTAATTCTAAAAAATCACGGCTGATGCGGTATTGAGCATAATAATCTTGTACTTCTTGCTTCAACAAGTTAATGCGGGCATGCGCGCGTTGCAAGCGTTTATTGCTGCGTACAATGCCAACATAATCCCACATAAAATGACGCAGTTCATTCCAATTGTGCATAATCACAACGGCTTCATCGGAATCGATCACTTGCGATTCATCCCAAGGTTTTAATGCAGGGTGTGGTGCATTTAAATCAAGCAGCTGTTTCAGATGGTTCGCGCAACTGTGTGCAAATACAAGGCATTCCAATAATGAATTACTTGCCATACGATTAGCGCCGTGCAAACCGGTATAAGCTGTTTCGCCGATTGCGTATAAACCTGGTAGATTCGTTTGCCCTTGTAAATCCGTTGCAACACCGCCGCAGGTATAATGCGCCGCGGGAACCACGGGAAGTGCTTGTTTGGCCATATCAAAACCGTACGTTAAACATTGTTCGTATAAATTAGGAAAATGTTGCCTGATGAATTGATAAGGTTTATGCGATATATCAAGATACACACATTCTAAGCCTAAACGTTTCATTTCCGAATCGATCGCACGTGCGACGATATCGCGCGGAGCTAATTCACCACGAGAATCATAACGATCCATAAAACGTTCGCCATTCGGTAATAGTAACTTTCCACCTTCACCGCGAATGGCTTCCGTTAATAACAATGTACGTGCGTCAGGATGATACAAACAGGTTGGATGAAACTGATTAAATTCCATGTGTTTAATGGCGCAACCTGCGCGTGCGGCCATTGCAATGCCATCGCCGCTGGAGACATCGGGATTGGTTGAATAAAGATAAACGCGACTTGCGCCACCGGTTGCTAATACTACTGCTCGAGCAGCCACGGCAATAACCCGATCTGTTCGAGTATTATACAAATAAGCACCAACACATTGGCCCTGATCACTTATAATATCCACAGCCATATAATTTTCTAATATTTGAATATTATCGCGTGCTAATACGGCATCT
>CAYUEL010000023.1:16359-20239 GCA_964443025.1 uncultured Gammaproteobacteria bacterium
GCTAACAGCTTTGCCGGTTGCATCTTTGGCATGAAATATACGCCGATGCGAATGCCCGCCTTCTTGATGCAGGTGGTATTCGAGTTTGCCATTATGGTGTTCTTGCGTGAATGGCACGCCAAGATCGATCAACCATTGAACAGATTGTGCAGCTTGCCTTACCACAAAATTAACGACATCAGGATCCGATAAGCCGCAACCCGCTATTAACGTATCTTGAATATGCGATTCAAGGCTATCTTGTGCTTGCATAACAGCGGCAATTCCGCCTTGGGCATGAAACGTAGCGCCTTCATTAGAGGTATTTTTGCAGACTAAAAGTACCTTGGTGTGGCGGGGCAATTGTAAAGCCAGGCTTAACCCGGCCGCACCTGTGCCGATGATCAATACGTCTGTTGCTGTAGGATCGGGCTTATTCAAGGAATTTAACCACTTAGATCATTTTAATGAAACACCGCATGATATTTTACCAGTTTTGGAAATCTCTGCCTATACTGTGAGAATGGATATGCCCCCTTTTGATGGTGATCAACCCTCGGCTAGCAGTGTGCTGGCTGATCAAGTTCTTGTGCGCCGCGTGCAGGAAGGGGATGCTGTTGCGTTTAATATTCTCGTATCTAAGTATCAAAAGAGAATCGAAGCTGTTGTTGCGCGTTACGTGTATGATCGTCATGAGTTGTTAGATGTTGTGCAAGAAACATTTTTACGTGCGTATAAAGGGATTGATGATTTCCGAGGTGATAGCGCCTTCTTCACCTGGCTTTATCGCATTGCGACAAATACCGCAAAAAATTATTTACAAGCAAAAGATCGTCGACCACCCGACTCTGATATTGATAGCGAAATTGCTGAACTGTTTTCCCTGGGTAACTTTAAAGAGATCGCAAGCCCAGAACATTTATTATTACGCGATGAGATCGAAAAAAAAGTATTCGATCTGATTCAAGGTCTTCCTGATGATTTGCAACAAGCGATTACATTACGTGAAATTGAAGGATTATCTTATGAAAGCATTGCTGAATTGATGCAATGTCCCATCGGTACCGTACGTTCCCGCATTTCTCGCGCACGCGATATTATTGACCAAGGCGTGAAACCTTTATTGATGGATTGAAAAGGAATGTTGTGTGAATACACACGATATGCTGATGATATTGCGTGCGACTCTGTTCAATAAATCACGTAAATCTGTAGCTCGCCTGATCGCTCGCTTGCGCTCGCGCTCTGACCCACGCTTACCGCTCATCTCGAGTCAGAGCGCGAGTGTTAACGAGCGATCGGATGAGTCATTTTTTCATACAATTAGCATGTCGTGTGTATTCACACGGCATTCCTTTTTCTTCATCACAATCTTCTCAACTGAACTTGCTGAATCTGATGATTCGCATCTTTCGTCAATATCAAATGAGCCCTGTATTTATAGGGTAAAATGTTTCGCATCAAATTGGGTTCGTTGATTGTTTCCCAAATATGTTCGCCATAAGCATAAGCTTCATCATCAGGCATTTGCGAGAATTGATGAAAGTACAAATGCGGTTGATTATGAGCATGATCACGAAATGCCATATAACGTTCCATGTACCATTGTTTGATAATACGAGGTTCTGCATCTACGAAAATATTAAAGTCAATGAAGTCTGACACATACACTTGATTAGGATCATTACTTCGTGGAGTTTGTAAAATATTTAATCCTTCGATGAGTAAAATATCCGGTTGATCAATGATCTCTTTATCATCCGTAATATCATAAATTTCATGTGAATAAACCGGTATGGCAGCGGAAGGTTTGCCTGATTTCATCTGGATTAAAAAATCGATCAATGCGCTGCGATCGTAACTTTCAGGAAAGCCTTTTTTATGCATGATATTGCGCGCTTTTAATACTGAATTGGAATACAAGAATCCATCGGTGGTGAGGAGACTTACACGTGGGTGATTTTCCCAGCGGGATAATAAGGTTTGTAATATACGACTGGTGGTGCTTTTCCCTACCGCAACACTGCCTGAAATACCGATCACGTAGGGGACTTTGACGGAGTTGTGGTATAAAAATTGGTTCGTGGCGGCGTGTAAATTATGTGTTTGTGTGGCATACAGGCTTAATAAGCGTGAAAGAGGCAAATAAATATCTTCCACTTCTGCCATCGAAACGGATTCATTAAAACCGCGCAACCGAGTTAACTCTTCCTCGGTGAGGGTGAGCGGTGTATCATGGCGGTACTCGCGCCATTGATGGCGGGTAAATAGTTGATAGGGTGTCATCATAAGTAAAGATTATAATACCACAGGGTGTCGTCTTTGCGCTCAAGGCGGAGGTTGTGCTCGTTTGTTTAATCTCTTTGGACAAGCACGAGCGCACGTATACGAGAGTGAGTTATATAACATTAAATCAGCATTCAAGGCTTACGGTCTGCCATTAGGGTTATGTTTAACAGGCGCATGCATTGGCGCTCACTGGGGTGATATGCAAAGTATCATCGGTTGTATCAGTGGGTTGAGTGTAAGTTATGTTATTTTGCGAAGAATGTAAAACTACTATATCATGGTAAATAATTCAGGTAATGGGGCAAAAGGTGTATTAATGAAAGGTTTCATGGCATGTTTAATGATGATTGGAATCTGTTTGGGTTTAACGGCTCAAGCCGGTGATTTACCTGATTTCTCTGAATTAGCCGAAAAATACAGCAACGCAGTGGTGAGTATTAATTCAACCCGCACCGTGAAAGCGGGAACACGTCCGACACTTCCACCCTTCCAAGGTCCGGGTGCCGAACAGTTCAATGAGATGTTTGAACATTTTTTTGGTCCGCAATCTGAATATGCAATCCCTGATTACGACACACAATCATTAGGTTCAGGTTTTTTTATCAGTAAAGAAGGTCACATTCTCACGAACTACCATGTGGTGCGTGATGCGGATATAACCACCGTCGGTTTGGTGGATGGTACAGAATTAGAAGCCGAAGTGATTGGCGTAGATCCAACGAGCGATCTGGCTTTATTAAAAGTTGCTAATGGTGATGTGGAATATGAATTTTTAAGCTTTGGTTCATCGGATGATTTGAAAGTAGGTGAGTGGGTATTGGCCATTGGTTCACCCTTTGGCTTTGATTACAGTGTGACTCAAGGGATTGTGAGCGCGAAAGGCCGTGGTTTGCAGACAGATAAATACGTGCCATTCATTCAAACGGATGTGGCAATTAACCCTGGTAGTTCCGGTGGGCCCTTGCTGAATTTGGATGGAGAAGTCGTTGGTGTGAATGCACAAATTGTTTCACGTACCGGCGGTTATTTAGGATTATCCTTTGCGATTCCCTCAATGGTAGCGCAAGATGTGGTGGCGCAAATATTAGCAGGTGGCAAAGTACAACGCGGTTATTTGGGTGTGGCTTTCCAAGATGTGGATAAAGATTTGGCAGAATCGTTTGGATTAAAGCGTGCTCGTGGCGCATTGGTAGCGGAAGTCATTGATGAAAGTCCCGCGCAAAAAGCAGGCTTTAAAACAGGTGATGTGATCGTGAAGTTTAACGGTATACCCGTGGATTCAGCGTCTGATCTGCCTCATTTGGTAGGGTTTATTAAACCAGGTACGGAAGTGGAAACTGAGATCATTCGCAACGGTAAAGATAAAACACTTAATGTTGAAATTGGTGAATTAGAAGGTGGTGAAGATCTTGATACATCCGCACAAGAAGAGGAAGGCGAATCCAATATCATTGGTTTTGATGTGCGTGAAATGACATCCGATGAACGTAAAGTAAATGGTGAAAATGGCGTGATGGTTGCCCACGTGTATCGCGATAGTCCCGCTTCAAAATCTGGTTTGCGTGTGGGTGATATCGTACTGACAATAAATCAAAAGCCCATTGATACAGTC
>CAYUEL010000024.1:0-2159 GCA_964443025.1 uncultured Gammaproteobacteria bacterium
AGGAAAGTTCTCTACTCACGTTTTAGGAGAACTCTCGATGTGGTATAATGTCTATATACATCGGGGGCGACCTGGTTTCGACGCAGGTTGCGACACCCTAGGTGCATGCCGAGCATGTAGCTTAACTCGTAAATCTAGCTGCAAACGTTATAAGTGCAAACTTTAACACATATGCTGAAGACGAAGCTCTTCCTATGGCTGCCTAAACAGTAACCTAGAAGAATCGTCGTTTCTGCCCTAAGAAAGCAGACGGCACCGTTACCTACTTGTGCTAGCCCGGGTAGAATTAACGGTCATCTTGACTAGATCGCGTGAAGACCCCGCTTGAGGTCGTAGCGTTAAAACCGATCAAGCTCGCCATCAGCTTACCGACGTTCGTCCGGTTACTGATGGTTAAAACAAAGACGCACTATGCATGTAGAGCCGAAGGCAGAGGATTTGCGGACGCGGGTTCGATTCCCGCCGCCTCCACCAAATTGATAAACCTAAGACATTCCATAACATCCAAAAACCCCTTGTATTATAGGGGTTTTTTGTTTCAGGAAAGAATTGTAATTTTTATTGCCCTCATGGAAAACAACATATGCTCGAGCGACTTCAAAAAGACAAAAAATTCGCCGCTACGACATCTCAGAAAGTTGAAAAAAAGCTAAATCCTGATTATATGAATGACATGTTAGAAGCAAATAAAAAGGTTGCCGCTAATGAAAAAAAGCTAGATAATTTTTATAGAAACTTTGATTATACCCCCACCCCCGATGAAGTTGTAGAACAATTAAATCTAATCTTATATTTATGCAGACTATTGTTAAAATATCATCAGAATGGAAATAGAAATGGCGGCCTGAAAGTTAATGCGCAACTTAATGAAGCAGAGCAAATAGCTTATGAAGGAATAGCTTTAAGATTTTGCAAAGAAAATTTATTGATTATTTGTATGATATTTTCTCGACTTCCTGGCGAATTGCGCGGAAAATACAAACCTTATTTACAACCTGAGTTTATGCGCTGGGAATCATTACAAAAACTAGCCTGGATTATCAATCCATCCACCCCCGCAGTTGAATTAAAACATTATTTTTACTCGGATAAGCCTGTGGGGAAAAAAACAAAAGATGCTCATAGGAGTTTTTTACAAGAGCTTATGGATGTCAAAAATTTTATTGAACCCGCTGTTTATGCAATCATTGGCGATGACTTGCCAAAACTTATTAGATTATCTTTGACTATGATCGCAGATGTAAAGGGATGCCTGAAGGAAGACTATGTTATTCCAAATTTTGAGTTAATGGCTATAAGCACTTTAGTAAAACGAGTTGGTGATGCCAATGAGTTGCATAAACTAACTCACCTCCTATTTGCAACTGACATTTTTCCTGATTTTTACAACTTCTGCGCCCCCATCCAACCTTCCTCCCCGATTACTGTAACAGAGCAAAAAAATCCTACACCAACATTCAAAATCGACTCTTCTAAGAAGAAATGGATAGAACGTCATGCGCTGTTACGCCGATTACAACGAGTGGGGGAACTAGTCAGCGGTAAACATATTTCTCTAAATTTAAATAGAATTGATCCAACAACAGATTGGCTCGCATTAATAACTATACGCGATGGAATCACACATCAGGAAGAAAAAGGCAGGAAAAAAGTCGTCGATTCCTTGCTAAATAACACCCCTCGAATGTTAAAAATTTTCAATGAAGAATTTCAAATATTATCTCAAAAGGTTTCAAATGTTATTCGCTTAAAGAACAACCATATTCCACTTTATCAGTCTGATTATGAAGCTTTTTGGGTTAGTATTTATGAACATGAATGCAAAAATAACACTCAGACGACACCTTCTCTAGCACCCAATGTCACACCCGAACCCTGCATTGCAAAAGAGGAAGCAGAATATTTTATTGAAACATTGGCAGCTCTATCTCATAAACCTGAAATTATAGAAAGATGGAAAAACATTTTGGCAGGAAAAGAGGAAATACCAAAAAATAAAATGGAATTTGGTGAGCTAATGAGGGATTTGTTTCCAAAAACTGATAAAAATTCTCCAGAGCGCATTCGACATAACACTTGTAAAAAATTAATTGATAAAATTCGCATCCTTAGAACAGAAAAGGAAGAGCGTTTAAAAATCCGCGATGAAGCCCAAAATA
>CAYUEL010000024.1:2169-8490 GCA_964443025.1 uncultured Gammaproteobacteria bacterium
CCAAAATATGGCAATGCAACGTAAGCTTGCTATAGAAGCACAATTTACAGGACTTGATGAACTAAGAGCGATCGCCAAAGAATTTACTAATGCAGATGGCCCTGCTTTGAGAAAAATTGATATTATTAATTCCGCATTGATTGCGATAGATAATGTTCATGAAATTATTGACATCGCACTTGATCATAATTTTAAAGTTCCCACTCTTGAAGAATTTCACAGCGTGAGCCCCTCACAACGTCAACATATGGGAATAAAAATTATAACATTCTTTGAGAAAAACCCATCTTTCCAAGATGCCTATGAATACAATGTTGGGCAACTATTACAGCTGATGGAATCTATAAAAACGTATCCTGAATCTCAAACCATTAAGCAGTTGATTACTAAATCGTATCTCCATACTAGAGATTTTCGAAATTATCTTGAACATGGGAACTACGCTATCGAGGTTGAACGACATGGTGAGCATGAGACTGAGATAAGATCGCCTAGACGCCCAATAGTCGCTATGCTTGGGTTTGTTGCTAGCCTTGAATTTCTCCCTGAGCTGAAGCGGATTAAAGAAGTAATAAACAGTAATTCTGCCTCCTCTGTTACAAACCTTAATGTAATCCGCTGGGATATTTTAGCCAAAGAGTTAGAGGCGCTACATGAAAGAAATAAAACCCAATATCTAAAATCAACACCTTGATTCCCTGGTTAGTTCAGGTGGTCCTGTTCGCGAGCAGTGAATGGCTGACAGACCAACGAAGAAATTAGATGCGTGAACGGCTGGTAAAGTATTATTTTGAGACTTGCCCCCCCTCAGTAATCAATTCTTCTAATTTTTCAGCAGACACTGGTTGATGAAAATAAAACCCTTGGAATTTATGGCAATCATGCGACTCCAAGAATTTCAATTGACCTGTATTTTCAACGCCTTCGGCTACGACATCTAGGTTAAGGCCATTAGCCAAATCGAGTATGGCCTTAACAATGACTGAATCATATGTATTTGAATCTATATTTTGTATAAAAGATTGATCTATTTTTAATTCATCAATCGGAAGTTTGTGTAAATAATTAAACCCAGAATTGCCTGTGCCAAAATCATCAAGAACAATGCGAACACCCAACTTTTTTAGCCCATTGATACAATCAATAACATTACTTGCATTGAGAAGGGTATTTTCTGTAACTTCAATGACTAAATATTTGTTTTCACATTTTGATGTTTCTAATGCGTTCTTAATGATGGAAATAAAGTTAGGCTGCATGAATTGTTTTGTCGTCACATTCACTGCGATGGGAAAATGTAAGAGCCCTTTATCTTGCCAAGCTTTATTTTGTTGGCAGACAGCATTAATCACCCACTCGCCAATGGGCACAATAAGGCCAGTCTCTTCTGCAAGAGGTATAAAATCCATGGGCAATACTACACCTTTTTTAGGGTGTTGCCAGCGAATTAATGCTTCGACACCTATGAGTTTTAATTTATCGCTTTTGTCACCGTACTGGGGCTGATACTCTATAAAAAATTCATTGTTGATTAATGCATTATGCAATTCGTATTCTTTTTCTAAACGAGTTTCACATTCTATTTTTAATGCTGTAGTATACATTTGAAATTGGTTACCACCTAAAGATTTTGCCCTATACATAGCCAAATCAGCATTGCGTAAAAGGTCATCGACTGTTGTACCATCCTGAGGATAGACACTCACTCCAATACTTGCAGAAACCATCATATCCCTTTTGGAAATTTGAATACTTTCATTAATAATTTTTAAAATTCTGTTTGCAATTTTTGCTAAATAATAAATTTCATTTATCCCTGATGGAACATAAACAAAAACAAACTCATCACCACTTAAACGAGCAATAGTGTCATCTTTTCTAGTAATTTTTGTTAAACGTTCTGCTATTGCTTTTAGAAGCTCGTCGCCTGCATTATGATTCAAACTGTCATTAACCAATTTAAACCGATCCAGATCGATAAAAAAGACCCCAAATATTTCTTTTGTTCTTGCGCATCGAACAATGGCTTGTGAGATCCTATCTATCAGCAGCATTCTATTGGGTAAATTGGTAAGGCTATCATGAGATGATCGATGCTCAAGTAATGATAAACTTTCATTCAAGGAATGGGTGCGTTGTTTGACAGTTTCTTCAAGGTTTTCTTCACGATTTTTTGATTCTTGAATCAATCGCCATTTTTTTGTTAATGAACATGCCAATTGACGTACCGCAAGACTGTCAAAAGGTTTTTTCAAAATCAATAAATTATCACGAACTCCAAGTTCATTTATTGTTTCCTCCCAAGAGTAATCAGAATAAGCCGTGCATATAACGATCTCAACATCATTATCTAACGCCCAAATACGCTTAATGGTTTCTATCCCATCAATGCCTGGAGGCATGCGAATATCAACAAAAGTCAGAGCATATCGCCTTCCATTATTCAGGGCTTCTTTAATGCATTGAACACCTTCTTCACCTTGCGAAGCAAAATCCATCTGAAAAATAGGTAAATCATTTGTGTTGAATTCAGAAATTTTCACATTGCTAGTGTCTTCTTCTCCAAAAACTATATCGCTGAGCTTGTTAAGCTGAGCATTTTCTGCAGCTTTTTTTCCCATTTTTAATATTTTTTGAAAATCCGCATGAATAGCAAGATTATCATCAATAACTAAGATTCGAAACTCAGTTTGATTGTTCAATGCGATTCTCCTTTATATTTCATAATAAACTAGGTCTTCGATAAGGTATATGAATAGTAAATGTTGCACCTTGATTAATGCCATTACTTTTAACACTAATTTCCCCTCCTAATTGGTTGACAGCAAGGGCGGCTGCATGCAGACCAAATCCATGACCCGTCTTTTTAGTTGTAAACCCGAAATTAAATATTTTATTCAAATTAGCCGGATCAATGCCAACCCCATTATCAGCAACTTCAATGACAATGTTATTTTCAATCACTTTTGTTTTAATTATCATTGTTTTATTTTCATTATCAGACTCAAGCAATGCATCCCTTCCATTAGAAATGATATTGTTCAGCACTTGAAATAATTTGATATGATCGATCATAATAGGTTTTACTTCTCCATAGTCTTTTTTAATTGTAATTTCTTTTTTGGAATATATACCTGATAAAAGCAAAACCTCTTCAAGCAATTCATCGATAGAAACAATCTGTTCTAAACTATCTACTTTAACAACGGATTGTTGCGTTGAAATAATATTTTTAATCAGTGTGACATTTTTAAGAATCTCCTGGAACTCCTGTAGGTCTTGTTTGTGTTCATGATCCCAACATCTTGCTAGCTCATCAATGTATTCTATGACACGGGTGCCTTGAGGATCCGTCGTCAAGAACTGTTGTAAATTTTCTTTATGTGCATTGAGTAGTTCGGCTAATTTTTTTAGTGATTTTAAAGGAGAAGAATCTTTGCTAGCATGTAAAGTCTCGGCTGAAACATTAATAGAATTGAGCACATTGCCCACATTGTGTAACACGGATGCTGAAATTTCCGACATTCCTATTCCACGTGATATTTCAAGTTGCTGTTGATTTTTAGCATCTTTATAATTCGATGCTAAAAAGGCTACCGCTAAAATAATGAAAGCAATTCCAGCAATCGCAAATGATAAAGCATTCGGATCAAGACCCAGATAAGCTGCAGAATTGGTTGGGCTGCAAAGTTTAGAAAATATAGAAGCACTCATGCCAGTATAATGCATACCACAAATTGCAACGCCCATAATGAGAGCTGCTAAAAATTTAATGCGGGCTCTTAATCTTAAAATAACTGTATTACTTTTTAAGGCAAGCCAAATGGCCGCTATGGATGCTAGAATAGCCACAATGACCGATAATAAAAATATCACGGGTAGGTAGCTGATATCCAATGAAATAAGCATTGCTGTCATTCCGGTATAATGCATGGCAGCAATGGCTAATCCTAAAATAAAACCCCCTGCAATTAAATGAATGACGTTAATCACTGATTTTTTCAACAATAGCAAAGCAAAACCGGATGCAAATATAGCCACCACCAGAGAAAGAGTCGTCCAAAATAAATCATATTGCAAAGTAAGGCCAGGAATAGTGAACGATAGCATGCCAATAAAATGCATTGACCAAATTCCTGCGCCCATTGCAATGGCGCCACCGATTAACCACAGGTTTGATTCACCCTTAGTGTTCGTGCGGTCACGTAACCTACCTGTTAAATCAAGTGCTACATAGGAGGCCATCACAGCTACCAAATAAGAGAGTATGACTAGTTTAAAATCATATACACCCTTTAGCTGGCCGGCGGGTAATGTGCCGAATTCAAAGAATTCTGTATACATTCAAGTCACCTGTACTATTATAATTATTCATATTAGCAGCTGGGGCGGAAATGGTAAGGACGACCAGAACAATTTTGATTTATGTAATCATAATAACTATATTTATAGCATACATTTTTCTACATTTTAGTCCGATACAATTAAAAAAAGGCATTTATGTTGACCCTCCTCAAACGATCGCACCGTTTGAGTTGATGGATCATCAAGGTCACGTGTTTACGCAGACGCAATTAACGGATCATTGGTCTTTGCTCTTTTTTGGTTTTACTTCGTGCCCGATGATTTGTCCAGTCACCTTGGATATCCTTAAACAAGTCAATGAGCATTTTCCAGAATCTAAAAAGTTTGAAATTATTTTTGTTTCTGTTGATCCTGAACATGATTCTGTGCAACATTTAAATAAATACATGCAACCATTCGACAAACATTTTATCGCATTGACGGGTCAAATGTCTGCTATCAATGCATTACAAAAACAAATGCATGTTCCAGTTTCTAATGCACCCTCGAGCCATGGCACTGAAATTATACTGATTAATCCGCAAGCCCAAGTACAAGCCTATTTTTATTATCCTATTACCAGTCAAGAATTATTACAGGACTTGAATAAAGTGATTGGCAAGTAATCTTTATTTAAGCGTGGCTTTCGATAAATGCAACATATTCATTTCCTTTTTCAGTGCCGCAGGTTTTTTGTAATTGCACACAGGTTTCATGGTTGCGGTAGAAACAGGATTATTTTCCTTGAAATAATTACGGAGTTTATGAAAGTCTTCTTGAAGTATTGAAATTTTTTCATTATCTTTCTGAACGCAGCTGCCTTTTCCAACAACATAACTCCATCGTTGGAGTAAATTATATACATTCTTGGCACGACTCTTTCCGGAAAAAACATGAACCATCATTCCATTATTTTCATAAAATTCAGGAAGAACTCGTTCTGCCGCTGAGGCATCTGATTTTTTACGATCTAAATTTTTTTTATGGTATTTCATTCTATCTTCCGCCGATAGTTTTTCAACCTTTCTTTGATCTTGGATTTTGAGCGACACTATCTCTGCTTTTAAAGCTAAATAATCTTCTCGCAATAATTTAACTGTTCCTTCGCTGCTGCTTATAACCTTTCCTTTCCCAACAAAATAAGAACAATTATTGAGCGATCGGGTAACACCATGTGCAAGATCCTTATCGTCTAGGGTAAGCTTCATTATTTCATGAGTATTATTCTCATCGATAGCTAAATTAAAAAAATTATTCTGCAAAAAATTAATATCTCTTCTGTATCGATCGGGATTTTTTTCATGATAATCTTTTCGTTCTTCGGGGGTAAATATTTCCCCATAAATTTCTGTATCATGTTTCTCAAAAGTAATATCTATTTCTTTAACTGGAATGTCCGCTGCTTTAATGATCGAATAATAATCGCCGGCTTTTATAAATACACAATCCCCCTTTGTTCTTGCAACTTGCCCTTTATTTGCAAGAAAGCTTAATCTGTTAAGCGTGGAAGTTATTTGTTGCAGTTTTGTATGTCTTATTTGTATCTCATTATCTGCATTCAAGCTTATATAGCCTGGTTTTTGATATTGTTTTTCGAGCGATTTAAGCTCTTGCACATCCCTCTTATATCTGCCAGGACGTGTACGATAATACTTCCTGCGATCATCCGCAGTAAGATTTTGACCCTTGTGTGAATTATAAAGAAAGCGACCATCTGGCATACAACACCTTGCAAAATAAAAACCGCCATTATCTATTATTTTATTTTGATGTGCAATACCAAAAAAGTCTACTGCCCAGAAATATCCACAATCGGTTGCTGAGTATCTACATTAATGGTAACCAAATCTTTTGCTTGTTTATCAAACGTATTTAAATCCATTGCGCGAATGGTTTGATCTTCATAAGTTCTTAAGTAATATTGCAGATTGGTTGGATCTTTAACGGATGTTGCCAATGTATATTCAGCTTCGGTAG
>CAYUEL010000024.1:8500-20051 GCA_964443025.1 uncultured Gammaproteobacteria bacterium
TGCAACACGCACGGAACCTTTCGGAATATCAAATTGATTGAGTAAATGAAATGTTTGCAACACAGCATCGTAACCTGTTTCAGGTTGTAACGCAGTGGCAGAAAATACAGCAGCACGTACAAAACGTGAAGGTGGTGTAAAATCACCGGGTAATCCATGTAATCCTGATCCTGCGCCAAAGGCTTGCAATTTTACGCCATCCACTATAACAGGAGATGCGCCGACGGGAGATAAGCTAACGTAATTTGATAAATTTGTCATGTGCCAATCGAATGTCGGTGAATTCGTAAACACGCCGATCGGATTATCATAAATGACTAATTCACCATTAATCGGTTCAATCACCACACTTTTACCGGATTTATCATAAATAACGTAATGAAATGGCGGAACCAATGGCCATCCTTTCGGCTGGGTTGGAACAATCACTGCATCAGTGTAATGCGCTTTTACTTCATCAACCGTTGCAAATTGTGTTAAGAGCCAGTTGGGATATTCAATAGAAGATAATGCTTTATTTTGATTATCGGGTGTCACTGACGTATATTCAGCATATCCAGGAAAATAAAATGTTCCTACACTTAAACCTGCTTCATTCAAACCATCGATGATAGCTTTCTCACCAAACGCATTAGCACCTACCACGGCATATTTAGATTGATACGCTAAGCCAGTGCTCCCATCGGGAAGAGTACCGTTAAACGCATAACCTTGAGGAATAACCAATCCGCTAATATCTAAATCCACGGCAAATTCGACTGTGCGACCATTCACCGTCGTACCATCATTCGCTTTTAACATAACCCCTGTGCAAGCCCAAACAGGCGCAGCCATAACAGTTAAAAGAAGGGCTAACAAACGTATCATGGTGAGTTCCTCTAAAGTGGTGGATATGCTTTAGAGGATAGCAGTAATTTTTTCGTTTTGCCTACTACTCGACATCAAAGTTAAAGTAGGTGTCAGGATAGGGTTCATTGATAAGAGTAAAGTGCCACCATTCCGTATCAAAGCTACTAAAACCGTTGGTGGTCATCACCTCACGCAAAATCATCCGGTTTTTATAGGCTGTTTCCGAAACCTCTTGATTATCTGGGTGTGACAACGGGTCCATAAAATCGTAAATAGTTCCCATATCCAATTCGGTATTATCATTAAGATTAACGATCGTTAAATCGACGGTGCTACCGCGTGTGTGAGATGATTTTTTTGCGGTATAACCTAAATCAAAAAAATCTTTTTTGTTAATATGCGGGTAATAACGTTCTTTCATTTTTTGATCGGCTGGATTTTCACTCCATGCAATGAAATCATCAACCGCTGTTTGAGGTCGATAACAATCAAATACTTTTAACGCCAACCCCTGAGATTTAAGTTGTTTTTGAACAGCTGCCAAAGCATTCGCTGCTCTTTCCGTTAAAATGCAATGGGGTTCAATGTAACCTTTAACCGGCCGTCCGAGAAAATTATCATCGGTTAAATACTTCATGTCTTGTAAAATAGTTTTATCGATATCGTTTAAATAAACAAAACCTTGAGGTAAAGACATGGCGCTTGCTCCTCCTATTAACAATGCGATAAAAATGATGTTTCGTAACATGTTCATACCGTAACATAATTGATGGGTTTGTGCTACTTTAAGCGCCATAGTCTGTTGAAGTAAACTACGATCCGAGGGCAATATCAATAGTGTAGTCAAGCGTGCTTCGTATAACCTTCCTGGAACAGCTGACGGCGAGTTTACAAGCGTTTACAAACATACTCGAAAAATAGACCGCAGTAGTTGCCTCTTCATCATCATTGTCATCATCCTCATAAGGCGTAGAACCATAAATTGAAGACAATCGGGTTGGTGTCGCCACGGGCGTTGAAAGAGGTTCTTGGTAATTCACAACAACAGAAGAAGGTAATTCAGGTGGAGCGGATAAGCGGCGACCGTGAATATGCCGCTTTACACTAGCATCATATAAAAATAACCCTGCTGTTTTCTGGTTATTTTCCTCGTAATTCTTTACCACCGAGTTTAATACATTAGGCATATATTAACTCCCTATGGAGGCTATTGATTTAAATTAGCCTAGTAGGCAAAAATGACAGTTTTGTGAACATTGTCTCAATGGGTAAATTGTCGAGGTACGCTCTTATTATCTTCATTAATCGAAGGTGGGTTAATATTCTTACCAAATTCTTTAATCTGTGAACCAAATGATTCAATTTCATTCAATAATATCTCTTGATCGTCGTTTATTTTTTCTAATTGATCCGGAGAAAAATCTGCCTTATCAATAACAGCCCTCTCCATACCATTCAAAGCTTCAATGTAAATTTGCAAGTCTTCTACTTTTTCTTCAAATTCCTGTGAAGATGGATTAAGCTCAGCAATTTTATCAGCAACTGCGTGTATTTCCTTTTTTACTTCATCTACTTCTGTAGCTGCTTTTTCCAAAAATGGCTGTCTTATTTCTAGATATTTATCATCTATTTTTTCGTCAGAAACTGTGGTATTTACAAGACTGGTCTCTTCTGCCCTCAAAATATTGCCGCCTAATGCACTCGGATCATTCTTTTCATGTTCACGCCAAATTTGCACATCTTGATCCATAGTATTTAAAGTATCTTGAAGATTTTGAAGCGCCGCAAGTTCTTTATAAGTATTCTCAATAGTGTTCATGGCCTCATACAATGTATTATACGTTTCAGATGTGGGGTGCGACTCGCCTGGATGTTTCTGTTTCCATTCATTATCATTCTCGCCATTTGCATATTTCAAAGCATCGCTACTTTCAAGTATGTCCTTCATCGCATTCCAATCACCTTCGTTACTTTTAAACGTTTCCGCTTTAACTACTTGCCCATAAACATTATCATTAATGAAGATTTTGGAGTTTGCGGCTTTTTCTTGCATATTCTTAAGAGCATCTTTCTTCTTTATTCGACGCTCCTTTGTTCCTTGACCTATAGGTCCTAGCGTTATAGTTCTATGGCTTTCTTGCTGTGCTATTCCTTGGCTTAATCCTTTATGAAAGGTCTGAGACGCTTTTTTAAGTGCAATTTGCGCATCCACAACTTTATCATTAACTGTTGTTTTACCCATGGTCGCTCCAATACTTAAATTTAACTGCCTATCTCAATTATACGACTAAATCAACCCCTACTACAACTCTATTTCTCCTTTAAAATCAATTTGTTACAATTTTATACATTTAATTTTATTAAAAAAGACATAAATTCATTCTATTAGGATACCTATAAAATTGAGCTAGAATGATAACATGATGTACAAACAATCCATTCAACCCCTATCCAAGCCCTTCTTAAATGAGTGCTTAAGCGAGATGTCACAACTGCAGCGCATTTTATTGCCACTGCTAAGTCAATCCTCTCCTACACAAGGCTGCATTCGCTGCCTGGGAATGAATGAAAGTTTCGCCAATGACAATGACACCCATTTCTGCGAACAAATCCGGTTTTTGCAACAATACATGGCGTGCGCCATTGCAACCATTTACCGATTAAATGAATCCACACAATTTTATCGCAATGAAGTGGCTGAACAAAGTTCATCCATTAAAGCAGAACATGATGCATTGATGGCTCTTTTAACAGCCATTAAAATACAATTGATCGAGCTACAACCGCTCGCTAAAATACATAATGGTCAATTGAATGCGCATGTATCGAGCATGATTGTGCTATTACAAAATATTACTTCTGACGATGATGAAAACAAAAATGTCTCACAACTGATAGAAGCTTATTTTTTTAATGTATCATCGGATGAAAATGATTTTTAATTTTTGTATCTCTTAACCTTATTGAGCCTGTTTTGATTCTCTTCAGCAAATGTTACAGCATCTTGCAATGCTTTAAGAGAAAAGGGTCCGCTTTTGCACCAATTTTTAAATACCTCATTACTCTCAATGCATTCTGCAGCATTGGCACTGCTTGATTCATCGTTAACAACACCCACACCTGCCATATTCATCTTAACCGCTGTAAATAATTTGTCAGCGCTATCATCTGCCACTAAAATTTCATGGGGTTTTATATTCTTTTGTTCGCATTGCTCAATTATCTTATCAAAAAAACCTTTTTTATGCGTTTGGTTGATAAGAGATATTTCTTTATTTACAGCATTAAAACTATTTCGAAACTTATCTTTATCTTCATCAAATTTTTGCTTTCTTCCAAAAACAGTTTGGTCCACCACCAGAGGTAATTCTTCTCCAAATTTTTGCTTATAAGCCTTACCTACACAATTGATAACATTATCAACCGAGCCTACCGTGGCAAACATAATGATAGTTCCATGTTGATGTAATGCGTGGATATAATCCAAAAAGCCTTCTTTTAAAAGACCGGCAGGATCTTCTGCAATTTGCTTCGCAGCCAGATACCCTTCATCCTGCTCTAACTCCTGAAAATCTTCTAAGCCTTTTTTCTTAAGTAGCTCATGTTCTTCCTGAGGATATCCATTGGTATGCTTCTGGGTTGCTGTTAAATCAAAGTCAAACACCATGACTTTGGGCCACCATTCATTTTGGGCTGCTTCACGAGCCTCATGAGCTTTGAGCGCAGCGGCTGCGGCATCTCGAAAAGTTTGGGAACGAGTCTGATATCTCATTTTCTGTAGCGGAACTATTGGCCTCGCCACTGTATTATTGTTGTTACTAGAGCTTTCAGTTTCAAGTTTTTGTTTTTTATCTGGGTTTAAATTTTGAGAACCACCACGCTTTAACATATTAAAACTCCTGCTGACTACAATAAAACAGAAGTTGAAATAATAACATGAGTTTTCTACCTAAGCAACACCTCTTCTTTTTTCCTTCCATTCGCGTTATGATGGATGTTCAAATCTCTCGGGGTGCCCGCTTTTGGGCTGAGAACCGAGACCTACGCAAAACGCGGATCGCCAGGCAAAAGGCTCTGAAAAAGCGGAGCATACACGTTAGTATGTGAGCAGCGAGGCGTGTTTTGCGCAAGTCTCGGTACCCGTTGAACCTGAACTGATTAGCATCGGCGTAGGAAAGAGACAGCCTATTTCTATGGCTACGCCTGCGCGAAGGAGATTTCATGAGCGACAACAGTAGTCATATTATTACCCAACAGTTTCCTGCTTCAACAAAAGTTTACGAAAAAGGTGTGATTCATTCTGATATTCGCGTGCCCATGCGCGAGATTGCATTAACGAACGGTGAAACAATCCGTGTGTACGATACCACGGGGCCTTATACTGATCCTGCGGTGACAATTGATGTATTACGTGGCTTGCCGGATGTACGAAGCGCATGGATCAATGCGCGCAATGATACGCATATTATCGAGGGTCGCAACATTCAACCTGAAGATGATGGCTACACTGCTTTCAAAAAGAATACACCACACATTGATCAATTTGAACGAAACATTCGTCGCGCCAAACCGGGACATAACGTGTCGCAAATGCATTATGCACGTCAAGGTATTATCACACCAGAAATGGAATATGTTGCTATTCGTGAGAACATGCGTAATGAACAATTACGTCAAAAATATTTTGATGCCGAGCGTGAACAACGTTTAAAAGGCAATAGTTTTGGTGCATCTATTCCCGATGAAATCACACCTGAATTTGTGCGCAGCGAAGTGGCGCGCGGACGTGCGATTATCCCTGCGAATATTAACCATCCCGAACTTGAACCGATGATTATTGGTCGTAATTTTTTAACAAAAATTAATGGCAATATTGGTAACTCTGCAATTATCTCTTCTATTCCTGATGAAGTCGAAAAATTAGTTTGGGGTGTGCGCTGGGGAAGTGACACCATGATGGATTTGTCAACCGGTAAAAATATTCATACCACGCGTGAATACATTATTCGCAACTCTCCCGTACCAATTGGAACGGTGCCGTTATATCAAGCGCTTGAAAAAGTCGGTGGTATTGCGGAAGATTTAACTTGGGATATTTACCGCGATACTTTAATCGAACAAGCGGAACAAGGCGTCAGTTATTTTACCATTCATGCAGGTGTATTATTGCGCTTTGTACCACTGACCGCAAAACGCGTAACAGGTATTGTATCGCGTGGCGGATCCATCATGGCAAAATGGTGCTTAGCGCATCATAAAGAAAATTTCTTATACACGCACTGGCGTGAAATTAATGAAATCATGAAAGCCTATGATGTATCACATTCCATTGGCGATGGTTTACGTCCAGGTTCATTAGCTGATGCCAATGATGCCGCACAATTTGGTGAACTTGAAACACAAGGTGATCTTGTAAAACTGGCATGGGAGCAAGATGTGCAAGTGATGTGCGAAGGCCCTGGACATGTTCCTCAACACATGATTCATTACAATGTTCAAAAACAATTGAAAGATTGTCATGAAGCGCCATTTTACACATTAGGCCCATTAGTCACTGATATCGCGCCTGGATATGATCATATTACCAGTGGAATGGGTGCTGCCAATATTGGTTGGTACGGAACTTCATTATTATGTTACGTCACACCACGCGAACACCTGGGATTGCCTGATAAACAAGATGTCAAAGATGGCGTGATTGTATATAAAATTGCGGCACACGCATCCGATGTCGCGAAAGGTCATCCATCAGCGCGCTTACGTGATGATGCACTTTCACGCGCTCGTTTCGAATTTCGATGGAATGATCAATTTAATTTATCGTTAGATCCTGATCGTGCACGCGAACTTCATGATGAGCACTTGCCACAAGAAGGTGCTAAAACAGCGCATTTTTGCGCAATGTGCGGACCTAAGTTTTGCTCAATGGAGATTACACAACAAATTCGAGATTATGCAGCTGAAATTGAATCAGGGATGCAAGAGAAAGCCAAAGAATTTCGAGAAAAAGGAAGTGAGATTTACCATCCTATCAAGGAAGAAGAGGTTGTATGAATATAGGGATTGTAGGCGCTGGCATTGTCGGTCGCCTGCTAGCATGGACGCTAGCTTTACTTGATCACAAAGTGACTTTGTTTGATAAAACAACGGCGGATGATACAAGCACCGCCAGTTTTGTTGCAGCTGGTATGTTATCCCCTTATGCCGAACTTGAAAATGGTGAGACAAAGTTATTTGAACTTGCGCAAGATGCAATCTTACGGTGGCAATCCATTCTGAGTAAACTGAAATATCCCGTTGAATTAAAACATACCGGAAGTTTGCTTTTGGCAAAACCGAATGAATTACCGGAATTGCAACATTTTATTGATCGTGCCAAGCGCATAAATGTCTCTTTAAAGTTAATTAACAGCCGTTCGATTGCAGAATTAGAACCCGATCTAGAAGGTCATTCTTTTACCGGAATTTATTTACCTGAGGAAGGTTTTTTAGATACGCATGAAGTGATGAACGCGCTCACGGCTGAAATAAAACGACTGCCGATCGCTTGGCATGAAAAAACCGACATTATAAGCATCGAAAATAAAACAGTTAAAGGCGATACTTTCTCGAAAAAATTTGATCAGGTATTTGATTGCCGAGGTTTGGGTGCAAGTGCAGCGTTACCTCAGTTACGTGCCGTACGCGGTGAAATTATCTGGCTTCAAACTAAAGATGTTAATCTAACACGACCTGTACGCGTGTTGCATCCACGTTACGCGATTTACGTGGTTCCACGAAAAAATAATATATATCTGGTCGGCGCTACACAAATTGAAAGTGACGATCACTCACCTATTTCTGTTCAATCCGCACTTGAATTATTGTCTGCTTGTTACAGTTTGCATCCGGGTTTTGCAGAAGCACGTATCATAAAAACTCAAACACAATGTCGTCCTGCATTTCCTGATCATATGCCTAAAATTATCCCGACACCTGATTGCATTCATGTGAATGGTTTATTCCGCCATGGTTATTTGTTAACGCCAAAAGTTGTATCCGCTGCAGTAGCTTGTTGTATAAAGGAGGTGAAAAATGCAAGTATGGTTAAATGATGAATTAAAGCAGTTGCAAGAAATAAAAACCCTGGATGAAGCATTAAACGTGTGGAAATATACCGATCATAATTTTGCTGTTGCGATTAACCAGGAATTTATTCCTCGGCAACAATACAAAGATTTTAAACTTACTGATAATGATAAAATCGATATTATTATTCCTATGCAAGGTGGATGAGGGTCAATCATGTGGAAATTAGCAGAAAAACAGTTGGATTCTCGATTGATTTTAGGAACAGCTCTATATCCATCGCCGGATATCATGTGTGAATCCATTCGTCATTCCAATACGCAAGTTGTTACCGTGGCACTCAAACGACAATTAGCCGGTTTTAAAGATAATAAATTTTGGGACCTTTTAAAAAGCTTAAATGTGAATATCCTTCCCAATACGGCTGGAAGTCGAAATGCCAAAGAGGCTGTAACCGTTGCAGAAATGGCAAGAGAAATTTTTAAAACCAATTGGATCAAGGTTGAAGTGGTGGGCGATGATTACAACCTTCAACCAAATCCATTCGAGTTGGTTAAGGCCGTAGAACAATTGTTGCAGCGAGGATTCACCGCATTACCTTATTGCACAGATGATTTGGTGCTTTGCAAAGCATTAGTTGATCTCGGTTGTAATGTTGTAATGCCGTGGGCTTCGCCCATTGGTTCCGGACAAGGTTTATTAAATGAATATGCCTTGCGCACTTTGCGTGAACGTTTACCCAATACAACGTTAATTATTGATGCTGGAATTGGGCGCCCATCGGATGCTATTAAAGCAATGGAAATGGGCTTTGACGCAATATTATTAAACACAGCCATTGCTAAAGCAATCGATCCTATCAAAATGGCTGAAAGTTTTGCGATGGCCATTCAATCAGGACGAATGGCTTTTGAAGCAGGCATTATGCCTAAACGTGAATTTGCATCTTCAAGTACACCACTTATTGATACACCCTTTTGGCAGCAAGGAGCAAAAGCATCATGACGATTGTATGGAGCATTGCAGGTTCGGATTCAGGAGGTGGCGCTGGTATTCAAGCCGATCTAGCTGCTTATTCTGATTTTAATACACATGGTTGCACCGCTATTACTGCGCTTACTGCACAAAATTCCGTCGGCGTACAAGCAGTAAATTACGTTGGCAGTTTGGTATTGAATTCACAAATCAATGCAATCAAATACGATCTGCCTGCAAAAGCTATTAAATTAGGCTTGCTTGGAACGCAAGACAATTTAAAAGTTGTCAGCGCATTTTTACATGAATACAAAGGGCATGTTATTGTAGATCCTGTGTTTTGCGCTACGACCGGCGCTCGTTTGGCTGATGATGAATTGGCTGCTTTATACCAACGTTATATCTTTCCCTATGTAACATTGTTGACACCCAATGTTTCTGAAACAAAATTATTTACGGGAATTAATTTAACTCATGAGGAAGATTATTTAGCCGCTGCAAGAAAATTATTAGCCATGGGTTGTCAGGCGGTGCTTATTAAAAGTGGTGACGCCACATGGGATCCGCTACTTTCATCCGATTTTTACGCTGATCATAAACAACATTTTTGGATCAATCATTATCGCATTGATACACGGCATACACATGGCACGGGTTGTACATTATCATCAGCCATCACCGCTTGTTTGGCATTGGGTTACAATTTACAAGAATCCATTATATTAGCAAAGACCTATATTCAGGCAGGATTGAAAGTTTCCGTTGGCTTAGGCAAGGGTCCTGGCCCTGTGGTTCGCACAGGGTTTCCCAATAATAGTCTAAATTTCCCGTGGATATCGCAGAAACCACAAGATTTGCATTTGGCTTTTCCACCCTGCGAACAACCATTAGGATTTTATCCTCTTGTTAATAACCTTGAAGATTTGGCGTTTTGTATCGATTATGGTTTTTCAACTGTGCAACTACGGATAAAGAATCATGAAGAAAATTATTTAAGAAAGACAATCAGTTCCGCAGTGAATATGGCCCGAAACACAAAAACGCAATTGTTTATTAATGATTATTGGCAATTAGCAATTGAAGCTCATGCTTATGGCGTTCATCTTGGACAAGATGATTTGTTAACAGCAGACATCCGCACCATTCATCAAGCAGGTTTGCGCTTGGGATTAAGTTCAAATTGTTTGTATTCGTTATCAAAAGCTTATGCGTATAATCCTTCTTATCTTGCAGCGGGCCCCGTGTTTCCAACACAAAGCAAACCAGATGCAAAACCACCTATCGGTATTGATAAATTAACTGTTATGAAGAATCTTTCTCCCAAACCTTTATGTGCGATTGGTGGCATTGAATACGATGAATTTCAATCAATATTGAAAATGGGTTGTCAAGGTGTTGCATTTATATCGGCGCTGAATGCCTTTAAGAAGCACGACGTACCAATTTTTTAAATTCATCCTCATCAACTGCCTCGGAAAAATAAGAGCCTTGCGCCAAATCACATCCCAGGTGTTTTAAAAAAGTTAATTGTTCATCTGTTTCAACATCTTCAGCAATTACCTTTAAATCAATGCAATGAGCCATCTTAATGGCCGCATCAATAATATTCTCTGCGTCTTTATTAACAAAAATCTGTTTGATAAATGATCCATCAATTTTTAACGAACTTACACAAATATGTTTCAAGTGTGCAATTGATGATGCACCTGTTCCATATCCATCAACAGATATAGAGAATCCTCGCTCAGAAAGCTCTTCCAATTTTTGTTGATGATAGGCGCTAATATCAGAAATTAATTTTTCAGATATCTTAAGTACAACTAATTCGGGCTCAAGCGATAATTCCTCTACCAACGATTCCAAATCGGGCACAAAACCTTCGCTCTCAAATTGCACCTTTGTAATAGTAATGTAAAGATGAAAATCTTTAAAATCCCAAGATGCTAAAGCAGAACAAGCCTCGGTTAATTCCCAATGAGATATCGCGGACATAATCCCCACCTCTTTTGCCACGGGAATAAACTCTGATAACGGAACCTGACCCAATTCATTCGAATACCAATTGAGAACTGCTTCAACAGCAACTAATTTGTTATTGTGCAAATCATAAATAGGTTTGTAACTTAAATAAAACTCTCTATCAACTAATGCAGTTTGTAAACATGCGGCAATTTGTAAATGCTGTTTACTTTTCTGGTTAATTTCAGAAGAATAATAACGAAAACAATCTTTCCCTGAAGCCTTCGCCGCATATAATGCCATCTCTGCATGCTTAATTAAAACATCCGGTCTTTCGCTCGCTAAAGGAGAAATTGCAATACCTATAGAAAAATTAACCATGATAGCTTGCTCTTGTATCAACAAAGGCTCTTCCCATGCGCGTTGTAATTTTTGAGCTACTGTATCAACATTTGAAATTTCTTTTACATCGGTGATGAGAATAGCAAATTCATCGCTACCTAAATGCGCAATATATTCTTCTTTTCGTAATTTTGATTGCAGTATTTCGCCTACTTTAATTAAAACTTCATCGCCTATTACCTTACCGTATGCTTCATTAATGACATTGAAATTATCTAAATCCAAACACATCAATGCCAACATGGTATGGTTGCGTCGGGAGCGGCTCAACTCCCGATCTAATACCTTTTCGAACTGA
>CAYUEL010000025.1:0-19729 GCA_964443025.1 uncultured Gammaproteobacteria bacterium
CAAAAATTTGGATCATAACGCGAGCAAAACCAGAAAAGAATAAGGAGGGTATATTTCAAGGGCATTTTGGTAGTGTTATTGATATTACAAAACTTAAGGAAACCGAACTTAGGCTTCAAGAATTATCCTATTATGACACACTGACGAACCTTCCTAATCGAAGATTTTTCCAGGAAAATTTGCAAAAAGCATTATCAAGTGCAAGACGTTACAATGAACGGTTTGCACTATTTTATATTGATTTGGATGAATTTAAAAAAATTAATGATACAAGGGGCCATAATTTTGGAGATAAATTTTTGTTTGAAGTGGGAAGAAGATTCAGGAATATTTTGCGTGGCAATGATTTTATAGCCAGAATAGGTGGGGACGAATTTGCCATTATTGTAGAAAAATATAGTAAAGATGAAGACATTATATTGGCTGCTGAGCGAATATTGGAGTCGCTTAGAAAACCTTATAAAGTAGATGGAGATATAGTTCATTCCTCTGTGAGCATTGGAATTGCAATTTATCCTGACGCTGGAGATAATGCTGAAACATTATTGCAGCATGCAGATTTGGCATTGTATCGCGCAAAAATTTTAGGAAGAAACAAATATCAATTTTACAGCGAAAATATACAAAATAAATTGGACAAGCAAGTAAAGATTGAAAACATGCTTCGAGAGGCAATAAAAAAAGATGAGTTATATTTAGTTTATCAGTCACAAATCAGTTCGGAAACAAAAAAAATGGTAGGATATGAGGTTTTATTACGCTGGAATAGTTCGTTATTAGGCGACGTTTATCCGGATCAATTTATTCCAATCGCAGAAAAAGCGGGACTTATGCGTGAAATTGGTATGTGGATGCTCGAAGAATCATTAAAAAAATATAAGGAATGGGAGGGTATTTTTTCAGAAAAATTAATGAATAATTATATTATGTCAGTGAATATTTCACCTACACAAATACTTAAAACTCGTGTAAGCAAAGAATTTATGGACAAAATTAATGAGTCAATGGTTAATCCAAAACATGTTATGCTGGAAATAACAGAAACTGCATATATTGATAATCCAGTTTTGCTAGCCGAAGTTTTGAATGAGCTTAAAACATTTGGTGTTTTTGTTGCAATTGATGATTTTGGAACAGGGTATTCCTCTTTGAGTATTATTGAAAAACTACCGGTTGACTGCATAAAAATTGATACGGGCTTTGTTCGAAACATGTTCAATGAAAAACAAAATATCCCTATTATAAAGGCAGTGGTGGGACTCTCAAAAAATTTGGATTTTAAAGTGGTGGCTGAGGGTGTTGAAAATGAACGTCAAGCGGAGGTATTGACCCAAATTGGGTGTGATTATTTGCAAGGATATTATTTTAGTAAGCCGTTAAAAGCGGATGATATGGAACATTACATTAGAAATGACATCAATACAAAAAGGGAAGACCATGTTTAAAAAATTATTTTTAATAAGCCTCTTGTTTTTATCTGTTACTTCCATTTATGCAGAGGAAAATAAAAAAGAAAGTAATATTCCTGTTGCTACTTTTGCGGGAGGAAATTTTTGGTACTTGCAACGCGAATTTTCCCGTGAGCTAGGCGTTATGTATTCAAGAACAGGATACACAGGTGGTGTAAGCGTTTATCCAACCTATGAAGATGTATCAGAGGGAGATACAAAACATGTTGAGGCGGTTCAACTTGTATACAGTCCTGACGTGATAAGTTACGATGAGTTATTGAATGTTTATTTTGAAAACATCGACCCATTGGATCCTGAAGGACAGTTTTGTCACAAGGGATCTCAATATAAGGCTAGAATATTTTATCACACAGAAGCTCAAAGGGTAGCTGCGGAGAAGAAACTGAATTACGTCAAAATAAAATTTAAGGGACAACCTGTTTTTGTTCAAATTCTTCCCTATACGATTTTTTACCAGGCAGAAGATGAGTATCAAAACTATTATAAAAAGAGACCATTTTTTTATAAAGCCATGGAAATTTGGTGTGGCAGACCTAGGGGTCTTAGAAAGATTTGGGGATAGCCATCTTTATGATCGTTTTTAATGTTCTAGTTTTTAACAAGATTAACGGATCTAATTGAATAGCGCGAAGTAGTAAATGTTTTGCCTCTGATTTTTTATTCATTTTTAATGCCAATTTTGCGAGTGAAATAAGCTTATGTGCCGTGTATTGTTTTTTTAAAGCATATACTTCTGGAGGCAGATCTTTGCGCGAGAATATCAAATCAGGAATTTTTTCGCCAGAAGTTAAGATCTGTGTGTATTGATGCCGTTGACTACCTTCATGGTGATCAATTGTAACAGCCATTGAATCAATGCAAACGCCAGCCAGTAAGCAAAGGCAATGGCTATAAAATACAATATCTTCCCCATTACGAACATTGCTTGGGAATCGAATGGCTCGAATACTTGATCGCTTAATAGCCACAGCTCCCATATTGATATTAAAATCACCGAGCAAATAAGCTTTTAACTTATCATAAGGTGTTTTTTTTAATTGTTTGGGTTTATGCGTCTTGATCTTGTGGGAATGTAATGATTGATGTCCCGCGATGATCATGTCAATGTTCGGGTTGTTTTGAAAAGTATTCTTAAAGTTTCGAAAAGCATTTTTCTCAAAGTAATCATCGGCATCTAGAAAAATAATATAATTTCCTTGAGCTATTTCTATACCAAGATTTCGAGCAGCACCTGGCCCTTGATTACTTTGCCGTTGCAATTGAATTATTAAATTGGAATCATGTTTATAATTTTGAGCCACTTTAAAGGTATGATCCGTTGATCCGTCATCTACCAAAATAACCTCAATATCGGGATTATTCTGAGCAGCAATTGAATCAAGCGCACGAGGTAACGTTTTCTCGCAATTATAACAGGGTATTATAATGCTGAATTCCATTGCTCAATAACGCTTAAGGTGATGTTGGTTGAGATTTAATAATGGACATGATGTGTTCTAAATCTTCAGGTTCCAGGCGTGATCCATTCAAAATGATTGCGCCGCGATCATAGCCTAAATGCATAGTGTAATTTGTGCCATCGCTAAGCAAAATATCATTCTGATTAAGTAATACAATTTCTTCATGAATACTTTGCCGGATTAAATCCCTGACAAGTTTCGTTTCGCCGGTTTCTTCATTAACAACGACTGTTGCATCAGCAGGGACTCCCTGCGAAGCGGTAATGTAAAATATTTCCTCAAAAGTGCTCATGGGAACTGAATAGCTTAATTCTGCTTCAAGCATGGAAGTTAAGTTTTGAGCAATAATATCGGGTGATTCATCTGTCACCATAGCGGATACGTCAGGAAATATAATAGTTATATTACCTTTGATATTACCTGTGTTTAATTCGGCAGCTCCATCAAGCTTAATTTCGCTGCCAGGGGTAAATAGATAAATAATATCTTGTGACAATGCTCGTTTTTCATTCGGCGAAATGGTGTCATCTTCTTGTGTTATTTGTGCAATGCTTAGCAAGCTGAGAGAATCAAGACGATTAAATATAGCTTTAATCTGGAGGTCTTTGATAACTTGCGAAAGTATTTCAATGCTTTTTGCGCTTAAGTTAATGTCAAAGTTAGATATGTTTTGTTTGGCGGAACTATCGGCACTCAATAAAAAGCTTTCTAAACGAAGTTGATTACCTTCTTTATCTTCAAAGAAAAATCCTGGAATACTGAGATTTTGCTGGCCTGTCCAAGGTGAAGTTTCAGTACGTTTTGCATCGAATACAAAAGTAATGCGTGAAAAATCCATGATAGTATTATCGTTGGCTTGCAATAATAATGGAGCTATATCGACGCTCAAGAAAGCCTTATATAAGTCTCCAGTTAATTTTAATTCACTATCAAAACCACCCCATTGGAAATTCCCATCAGGTTGTTGATGAGAAATGCCACTCGAATGCATATTGATGTGGAATGAACGATTAAAATAAATGAATGTATTGGCTTGCAAAATCTTTTCTTCAACAAACAGTTGATCAATACCTTCTTTTTCTTCTTCGGGAAGATTTAAATCATTTGCAGTGACGTAAGAATGAATTTGCGCAACAGCTAAATAAGGTGCGTTAAGAAAAAATGGTCCGTGTTGAATTTCATCATGAGTTTGTGTACTTATAATTTTTTCTGGAATAGCATCTGATCCCGGGTTAACTTCAAATAGGTTAATCTCGTAAGTGGCTTGAGAACGTAAATAGCCTCGTTGGTAATCTATTAATTCGACATAAATTCCTTGAGGTAATGGCGCGTTAGCCAGCAGGTTCCTGATATAGTGCTCAGTATAGACGCCAAGGCCAAAGGGCATAATAGCAATGAGAATGGCAACAACTAGAAGGGCAATTAAAGCCTTGCGCATAATGATTCCTTGCGTTTTAGGGGGTATAATCCACGTTGTTAGAGCCTAGCAATAAAAGCGGGGCGTTGCAACACATATATAAAGGCCCCATGTTTTAGAGATACCCCCTTGTATGAAGGCTCCTGGCATTATATAATACCCAACTTGAATGAAATAGAGGTCTACCATGAAAGCTGATATCCATCCGAATTACAAAGACATCACAGTGAATTGTGCTTGTGGCAATAAGTTCCAAACACGTTCAACGGTAGGCCATGATATACGACTCGAAGTATGCTCAGAATGCCACCCATTCTACACAGGGCAACAAAAGATCGTTGACACGGCAGGTCGAGTTGACCGCTTCAAGCAAAAATACGGCGCCGGTAAAGCGAAAGAAGCGCCTAATTCTGAAGAAGCTAAGTAACCTACTAAATACAGCCAAGAATCATATCATTAAGGCACCCACTTCATCCAAGCCGGCACGAGGCATGCGTTCGCCTGTGGTAGGGCAGCGAGTGAAGTACTTGGGCGAATCTTCGGGGAAAACCGTGATTTCAATAGCCGTTTCCGCAAGATAAAAATAGAACATTGGGAATGAAATAAAACGCTTATCCATTAATAAAACACGTTGCTCAGATTCATCGTAGGGAATACGGTGGTTAACAAGAAAGATAATGACTTCTTCTGGTTTACTAGCAAATGCATGCAAACGGATATGTGTATGGAATGTTGCACTTCCATCAAGAACCATGCCAGTGAGTTTGGGTGAGAAATCTTTCAACAGCTGCATGGTTTTATAAGCTTTTTGTCGTAACATACGCAGATGTTGTAAACGTGCTTCTTGTTTTATGGGATCAAAATCTTCAAGCTCAAATGCTAATCCACGCTTTAGTTGTGGTTTTCGATTGTTACGCTTTCTCAAAATAATGTCTCAGTCGCATTTTCATCGGTAGGTGCACGTGTTTCTTCGCGTGCTAATGGCGCTGCAGGTGCACGCTCTTGCGGTACATTATCAATACTAAATATTTCAAATTCTGCATCTGCTTGATCGGTACGTGCCAGTAATCCTGTTGCTGGATCAATACGTATGCTGACAATACCGGGTGGTTGCGGCATCATAGATTCAGGCATATCTGTTAATGCTATTTTCATAAAATCAACCCATGTTGGCAAAGCGGATTGTGCTGCGTATTCACCTAGAGGTTGGTTATCATCAAAACCGATCCACGTCGTAGCCACTAAATCGCTATTTCCACCCGAAAACCAGCCATCTTTTTGTTCATTAGTAGTTCCCGTTTTGCCACCGATATCGCTTCGTTTAAGTACATTAGCGCCTTTCCCCGTACCTATTCTAATGACATCGCGCAACATGCTGTTCATGATATAAGCGTTTTGTTCAGTAATAACACGATCAGCTGAATGATATTCTTCAAGCTTATGCGGAAAATACTGTTGAATAGTGATAGGGTTGCAGGGTGCACAAGCAAATACAGGCAACGCTACTTCAATGGTGGCACCTTCACTGTCTTCGACATGATCAACGATGTACGGTTCGATTAAAAATCCACCATTAGCAAAAACAGCATAAGCTCTTGCTAAATCCATGGGTGTTACGAGATTCGTGCCTAAAGCTAATGATAAACCATGTGGCATTGTGCTTGTGTCGAAACCAAAACGTTTTACGTAGTTGATTGTATTTGTAATGCCAACAGCCTCAAGCACACGAATCGAAACAAGGTTACGCGAACGTGCTAATCCCATGCGTAAACGTGTTGGACCTAAGAAGCGTTCATTATCATTTTGTGGACGCCATAATGCTTCTTCACTGGGATCTGCAATAACAATAGGAGCGTCATTAACGAGAGTTGCTGGTGTAAAACCGTACTCTAAAGCGGCTGAATAAATAAATGGTTTAAAGTTAGAACCAGGTTGGCGTTGCGCTTGTATTGCCATGTTAAAATTGTTTTGATAAAAATTAAATCCACCAGCAAGTGCACGAATTGCACCATCTTGTGGGCGTAATGCAACAAATGCACCTTTTGCAGCGGGAGATTGTGCAAGTGTCCATGTTTTATCACGACGTTGAGTTACATAAACGATATCACCTTTCTTCACGACTTCGCCTGGGGTTTTAGGAGTTCCACCGTGGCGCAAATTGCCTAAATCTTTTTTTGCCCAAGAAAGACCTGACCAAGGAATGGAAATACGATTTCCTTCCTTTGTGAATACATCGACATCTTTATCATTAACTTGTATCACAATGCCTGGTTCTAGAATTGCAGCGTTTGGAATGGAACGCAATTCTTGCAACAAATCATCGTCGGACATTTCTTCTGTAATATTGACATGCTTAATAACACCACGATAACCATGACGTCGATCGTAAGAAATCAAACCATGTTCAAGTGCATCTGTTGCTGCATTTTGTAATGTACTATCAACGGTTGTATAAACTTTTAATCCTAATGTGTAAGCATCTTCGCCCAGCTGTTGGAAAAGCATTTGCCGTACCATTTCTGCAACGTAAGGTGCACGCACTTCAACTTCAGGCGCATGATAGGTAGCTGTTACAGGGGAATTCACCGCTTCCTCATATTGTTCAGATGTAATGTAATCTTGTTGCAACATGCGTTCAAGTACATGTTTGCGACGTTCCCATGCAAGCTCAGGGCTTGTAATAGGATTGAGATTTGAAGGGGCTTTGGGTAAACCAGCGATCATGGCCATTTGTGCTAATGTTAATTCATTTAAATTTTTGCCATAGTAAACTTGTGCTGCGGCAGCGACACCATAAGCACGTTGCCCCAAATAAATTTTGTTAAGATAAAGCTCCATGATTTTATCTTTATCAAATTCATTTTCAATTTGAAGTGCTAATAAAATTTCGTTAATTTTACGAATGTATGTTTTTTGTGGAGACAAAAACATGTTACGTGCTAATTGCATTGTAATTGTACTTCCGCCTTGTCCGCGATTGCCTTCGGTTGCCACGTGATGCGCAGCGCGGATTAATCCACGAAGATCCACGCCGGAATGTTCATAAAAACGGCGATCTTCTGTTGCGATAAATGCTTTAATAAGATCAGGGGGTAGTGTTTCATAATCTACCGGAATTCTACGTTTTTCACCGAATTGATTGATAAGTTTTCCGTCAATGGTGTAAATGCGCAACGGTGTTTGTAATTGCACATCATGCAATGTTTCAACGGAAGGCAACTGGTCGCTCATGTAGATGATGGCAATCACAATGCCGAAAGCGCACAGTAGGCCAAGGTTCAATAGTAGCGTGAATAGTCTCAACATATTTAGTTATTTAACTTAATCTTCTCAAGTATAGAGAAACATGGTAACATGCACAGTATAAGAACAACAATAAGGATAACACCATGTGGTACACGTTGCCTCGTTTTTCACTCATTTTTACCTCTTCTTCTGTTTATGGCCTAATTTATACGCGTCGGCACCTGCTTGCGACCCAACGTTTTGACCCTGAGATTATGCTTGAGTCCAAGCCAGTGCTTGATTGGCTGATGGAGCGCGGTAGTCCAGGCATGGCGGGTGTCTTGTGTATCCCGCAGGATGCTTGCCAAAGCGGCAGAATGACGTTGCCGGGAAACCGTGATCGTTATGCCTGTTATTTACAGGTCCAAACCCAAGTCGCTCAGGAAACCTGGTTTGATTATCATATCTATTACGACATGCCAGGAAAGCAAACGCGCATTTATTGGTATGCGCTCAATAAAGCAACCTATAATCCGCTGGTAACGCAGTTGGAAGAAAAGGGATTCGCGATTCGCGGCATTAGTACAGCACCCTTGCTATTGCGGTATGCGGTGGGGTCATCCATCGATAAACAGGGGGTAACGTATATATACCATGATGATCATGCGTTGCACTTTTGTGTTTATCAAAATAGAACGATTGTAAGTACTTTATCACACAGTTGTGAAAAAATAGATGCAAATGCTTTACAGACAGGATTTCAAAATTTGCAACAACAAATTCCATTAACCAGTTATGCTCATCCGATTGCTTGTACGCCGCAGGTGCAAGCGCTATGTCAAGAGCTTGCATTAAAAACATCGATGCTTAATACAGCATGGGATGGAGAAATAACAAAAGCATTGCCGGAATATGTACGATTGGCGGGCGGATTAATAGCGAGGGAATGGTATGAGTTTACGGCGTAATCATGCTGCGATCATGTCGAACGCTAAACTTCGGGCTTATACGTTAATCGTCTTAGGGCTGCTATTGTTGTGCGGTGGTACATTCTTTATTCGGCATCAGATCGTATCGGATTTGGCGGCGGTAAAGCAAAAAAGAACAAATCTTGTAATGGAACAGAAGTCAAAACAAATGGAATTGGATAAGGTTAATCATTATAACAACGTGAATGAGGCGAAAGGGAATAATAAATACATTTTAAAGGCCATCAATGATCTTCAGGAGTTAAAAATTCTAAAGCTTGGGGTTTCAAAAATAAATTACGCTAACCAAGCGTTTGTTGTATATGTTTCAAATAGAAAGTTTGTAAAACAGAATATTCAACAATCGATCCATTGCTGGGAAATGAAAGAAGATGAATTATTATCGTTCGTATACCTATGTTAACAAAAATAAAAAATGAATTTATATATGCTGATTTAAGAAAACAAGTTGTATTATTTATTATTTCAATTTTTGTTATTGGGTCAGTATTTTATTATGTATTTATAAATGGATTGTCGTCCGAATTAAATCAGGAAATAGCTATTTATCAGGATGCGAAGAAAATGGATAAGAACATAGATCAATTGCTGATGACTCAACAAAACAATGAATGGTATATAAATGATCAAGACCTCATGAATTTAGTAAAAATTTATGCAAAAGAGTTGAGGTTATCCATTCATGCTTATCCGCTAGGACAGGGTCAGATGAAGGTTATTTTATCCGGATATTTTAACCAAATTGGAGAGTTTATTAATAAAATAGATAATTTTAATAAACCCATTGCGATAGAAACTCTAGCCATGGAAAAGAAAAATAAAATAAACGCTGAGATTTTTTTAATTTATCTGGAGGATGCTCAAGATGATTAAAGCAATATTATTTATTGTATTGCTCCTTGGATTTTCTGCGAATGCACAAACATGGGATCCGTTTGACGATAGTGGAATTCATGTGGCATTCCAAAATGATCGATTATCTATTCAGGCGGAAAGCGCCAATTTACGTGATGTAATTGCGAGAATTTCAAAAACATTGGAGATTAATATCATTTTTCCCGATGAGATAAACAAAAAAATTACAGTTCATTTGACAGATCTTCCATGGGAAAAAGCATTAGAAACGCTAATTGTCAGCCAACAATTGGATTATTTACAATTAGGTGAGATATGGGTTATTTCAGAAAAGGCGTCACAAAAAGGAGCCTTAGTAACGCTCCAATCTTATCCTTTGAATTATGCGAAAGCGTCTACTATTTCAGAGATGCTAAATCAAAGTGCAGGTATTTTATCAGAATCAGGGCGAGCCATTTTTGACGAACGTACCAATACATTAATCATAAAAGATAAGCCCGATGTTTTGATTTCTATTACACAGCTGTTAGAAAATTTAGATGTTCAAGTGCCTCAGGTACAAATTGAGGCCAGAATTTTAAATGCCAATGAAAGTTTTTCGCGTGATTTAGGTTTAAGTTTCTCAGGCGGAAATGACAATGCGCAAGTATCTGTTAATCAACCTCCCAATACGCCAACATTTGGGGATATTCAAATTGGTTTGGCAAAATTACCCAATGACATTCATCTTGATTTATTTATTTCCGCAGCGGAACAAGATAATCGTACGCAAGTGTTAGCAACACCTAAGCTTTTAACTGCAAATCAAGAAGAGGCTGTGATAAAACAAGGGAAGGAAATTGCATTCGAAGAAACCTCTGCCAGTGGCGCAACCAGTATTCGATTTAAAGAAGCAGTGCTGGAATTGCGTGTAACACCTCATATTACGCCTAATAATGAAGTCATTCTCAATTTAAGCGTTAAGCACGATGTGGTCGGAAAATTAGCCGATAATGGACAACCTACCATTGATACAAAATCGATTACGACGCAAGTGCAAGTGGAAAATGGTGAAACCATTGTTTTAGGCGGGATTTATTCTAAAACGGATGTTGATCAGATTAATCGAATTCCAATATTAGGCCATATCCCAATAATTGGTCGACTTTTTCGTGATGATAGCAAGCTTAACGATAAGGATGAATTGTTGATTTTTGTTACGCCTAGAATATTGTAGTTCCTCAGCTCATTTTCTCTTTGTGATGTTGCCATTTTGGCGCCGGTTCGGGTTGCATGCCGCCAAACCTTCGGAGGCAGGGATGCCGAGGAAGAGCCTACATGGATGTATTCACGGCGTGTTTGGCGGCATGCAACCCGATAAAGGCGTATAAAAATGACAACATCACGGGGGAAACCCTAAAGTGTTAATATGCTAGAATACCTGCATGAATTCACAGACACACATTGTTTTAATCGGTATGCCGGCCTCTGGAAAGACAACGGTAGGTAAGATCTTGGCTCAAGCAATGGGCCGGCCTTTTTATGATACGGATGAGATCGTTGAAAAAACAACGGGCCAATCGATCACCGATATTTTTCGTTACCGCGGAGAATCTTATTTTCGTCATAAGGAAGCATTGACGATTTCAAGCTTGATTCGCTTGAAAAGTGCTGTGATTGCAACGGGCGGTGGCGCTATATTAGATAAACACACCCATCATCTTTTGAAACCACAACAGACAATCTATCTTGAAACACCGCTTGAAACCTTATGGGAACGTTTAAAAAATGATACAACACGTCCGCATTTAAATACGGATAAAAAATATGAAACACTTCAAGAACATTATCATCATCGAAAACCTCTTTATGAAGATGCAGCTAGTGCAATTATTCAAACGGAAAATAAAAATCCATCGGACATTGCCGCCAATATACTGTCCCTATTAAATATCAATTGGTCTTTAACATCGAGCGGATTATGCCTAACATCGACCTCTTAACTTCAATGGGAATTCATATTGGACAAACTATTTTAGCGGAAACGTTGCCTTATATTACTGGAAAACAAGTCTGTATTGTAACGCAACAATCTATTCCATCTAAATTTATTAAAGCACTCGAAACATTATTAACTCATAAAGATATTAAAATAATGATAATCCCCGAAGGCGAATCAGCAAAATCATGGGACATGGTTGAATTTTTAACGGATGAACTTGTTAATGCACATTTTAATCGTGAATGTACGTTGATTGCATTAGGGGGCGGCGTTGTGGGTGATATCACCGGATTTGTCGCGAGCATTTATTTACGTGGGGTAAATTTCATTCAAATACCCACAACATTATTAGCACAAGTGGATGCATCAGTAGGCGGAAAAACAGCAATTAATCATGCAAAAGGTAAAAATTTAATCGGTAGTTTTTATCAACCTAAAGCAGTGGTTATCGATGTCGATTCTTTAAAAACGTTGCCTGATCGCGATTTTATCGCAGGTATTGCAGAAATAATTAAAATAGCCTGCATACGTGATGCTGATTTTTTTAATTGGCTTGAAAATAATGTAGACGCTATCCTAGCGCGTGATTCAAAAGCATTAATTCATATGATTAATCGATCCGTGACACTTAAAGTAGAGATTGTCAAAGCCGATGAAAAAGAAAAACACGAACGCATGTTATTAAACTTTGGGCATACGATTGGACATGCAATTGAAGCGGCTAGGGATTATCAGGGGCTTCACGGAGAAGCTGTGGCCGTTGGGATGGTTGAAGAAGTCAAATTATCGCAGGAATATGGATTGAGTGGTGAAGATGCAAATCGCATCATTCAATTAATCCAACGGTTTGGACTGCCTACAACATTTCCCGAAAAATTTCAGGAAAATTGGCAAACCTACATTCAACAAGATAAGAAACAACGCGATAATGGCATGAATTGGGTATTGTTGAAATCGATAGGTTGTGGTGCTGTAAAACTTATAGATTCCAAAGACGAGGCCGTAGTAAAAATGGCTTTATTAAATGTTGCTCAACGTTTAGCGATTGACCATCGGCAGTTGAGTAAAATGATTGGTATCAGCGAATCTAAGATCAGTGGCATTTACAATGATAAACAATGTATTCTTGCTCAGAATAACGAAGAATATGAGCTTGCTTTATTGTTGATACATGCATTTCGCAATTTAGATGTAATTGTTGGCGGCAATGAAGGAAATATGCGCATTTGGTTCCATAGTTTCAATGAACACTTAGATGCTATTCCTATTGAACTTGCTCAAAAAATAGGTGGTTTAGTGGCCATTGTAAATTATTTGGATGCCATGCGCGTTAAGTTATGAAGTGATGAGATATATATGAGATGATTAAAAGCCCCGTAGGGGCATAAGAAAATAGCCCGCCATGTAGGCGCACCGAAGGTGCGACAAATGGGGGGTGGGTGAAAGAAGTGAACAAGCCCCAGCGGGGCGTCACTTACTATTATTTAACTTAAGGGTTTTTCACATATGACAGCATTAAAAAACGATAGGTTCATTAAAGCATTGCTTCGACAACCCGTGGATAAAACACCGGTGTGGATTATGCGGCAAGCGGGACGTTATTTGCCTGAATACCGTGAAGTGCGTGCAAAAGCAGGTGATTTTTTAACGCTCATGCAAACACCGGAATTGGCTTGCGAAGTCACCCTGCAACCTCTGCGTCGTTTTGATTTAGATGCTGCTATTTTATTTTCTGATATCTTAACCATTCCTCATGCCATGAATTTAGGGTTGCATTTTGAAGCAGGTGAAGGCCCCGTGTTTGATCATCCCATACGAAGTGCTTCAGATATTAATCAACTTAAAAAACCCATTCCAGAAAAACACATGCCCTATGTGTTTGACACCATTCGCAGAATTAAAAAAGAATTGAACGGTCAAGTACCGTTGATAGGTTTTGCCGGAAGCCCTTGGACATTAGCCACCTACATGATTGAAGGCGGTAGCAGTAAAAATTTTAGTTTGGCAAAAGGCATGTTGTATCAAGAACCGAAACTCATGCATCAATTATTGAAACTACTGTCTGATTCTGTTGCTGATTATTTAAATGCGCAAATTGAAGCCGGTGTCGATGCGGTAATGATCTTTGACACATGGGGTGGCGTGTTATCCGAACAAGCGTACAAAGATTTTTCATTGTCTAGTATGCAAGCAATCATTGCACAATTAAACAAAACTCCTTCGATTGTATTTACCAAAGGCGGCGGTTTATGGCTCGAAGATATGGCAAAAATCGGTTGCAACGCGCTCGGTTTAGATTGGACCATTAATATTGGCGATGCGCGCAAACGAGTCGGTGATAAAGTCGTATTGCAAGGAAATCTTGATCCAGCGGTACTTTACAGTGATCCTGAAACCATTCGTCGTGAAGTGAAAAAAATCCTGAATGATTTTGGGAATCATCCAGGACATATTTTCAATTTAGGCCACGGCATCCATCCCGATATCAATCCCGATCACGTGAAAGTATTAGTGGATGCGGTGCATGCCTAAATAATTATCTTTTGACACCGCTTCTTGCTGCATTTCGTTGAGCTTGATTCTGCCCTTGCACTTTTTTATCCAGGCAGTTTGCTGTGCTGCGAGCCTCATTTGCTAATGCTACTGAACCGCCCCATACAGCACCTGCCGCTGCCCAAGCTGGACCGCCTCTTGCACCACCTGCTGCGCCTGTTGCTGCCCCCATCACTACATTGCCATAGTTAGGTTTGCAATCAGAAAGATTTTGGTTTGCATCTTTACCCATATTTCGTCTCCTTAATGTGATGTCCTCATTAAAATTTATTTTTCCAAGGATCCCGTTTTGGCTCCGGAAAGCACGGGGGAATTCTTGGAGGGTTAGTTCCAGGGCGTGGGAAGGGGTTTGTGCCCGGCCCAATGCCCGGTATTTTTGGAAGTGGATTAGGCGTAAATGGCTTTCTGTTCTTACCATCACTGCCGCACTTAAATTCGTAATCCATAATTTGTCTCCTTGTTTCATGTGGTTAAAAAAATGTCATTTAAGCGTCTTTTTAAATCCAATTTCAACGGTAGGTTTCTGGTCATTAACCGTCACTTTCCCATAAACTTTTGTGTTGTCGTTTACTTGCTTGCTCACTTTGTACTGCGCATCCATAGGATGTCCTTTATAAGGGTCTATGTCACGTTTAATGCTTGTTGTTGTGCCGCCCGGAAATTCGCGAGAAGCTTTTACGTTAACGCCTGATGGTGAATAACCAGGTTTAAGCGTTGTATCTCCAGCTTTATATTTTCCATTATCTCCCATGATGTATCTCCTAAATTTAACTGTGTTTAAAAAATTTCGTAGTAAAACTACTTAAATACATCGTAGGCGTATTGCATTGAATTTGAAATAGTGAGATGTGCCTAATGGTTTACCACTATAAAACTCGGTAATTATAATCATTTAAAGTACTGGAATAATTATCTATTATGATTTTATATTAAACGGAGAATAATAAGTGGAATACAGTAAAAGCGTGCTTATCAGCTTTCAGCATCAGAAAAATCTGTTGCAATATTTATTTTCGCGAAGTCCTGAAAGAGATGGAGTTCCTAAACGGTTTTTATGTGCTTTCACAGGAATATTATTGGAAGACCCCGTAACCATGCCCGATGGATGGACCTATGAACGCAATATATTGCAAAAATGGTACGAAAAAGGTAATCATCATTCGCCTTATAAACCCGAAATAAAGCTGGTTGAACCCAAGACTGTTGCAACCAATATTGATTTATTGGTAGAAATCAATAAATTTAAACATCCTTAATTAAAACTAGCTTTTTTCTAAGTTTCCCAATATGATGTTTTCATTATGAACATGGCAAACGATTTTTTTCAAATTGCGGAAGAATTGATTGATAGGGGCGTGGTTATTAACCACCAAGATTTTTCCATGCTGGCTTATATGGCGCCCGAGCATTCTCGGCGATTGAATATACCGTTGGATCATCGGAGTGATTTATACAGCATTGGGGTGATGTTATATAAGAGATTAACAGGGGAATTACCCTTTAAAGAAAGTGAACCTGAAGCCTTATTACATGAAAAATTAACACAACATCCAGTTTCACCCGATGTGTTAAATCCTGCTATATCAAAAATGCTATCTAACATTATTTTAAAGCTTCTTTCTCAAAAACCAGAAGATCGTTATCAAAGTGTTTCGGGATTAAAGCAAGATTTATTGCATTGCCAAGAATCATCCAATTTTACTTTAGGTCAATTCGATTATGATCCTGTGTTTAAAATGCCTGAAAAATTATATGGAAGGGAAGACGAATTAAATCAATTGCGGGATATTTTGAATGAAATTGATCCAACGGGTGTAGAAGTTTTAATTGTCAGTGGTTATTCAGGTATTGGAAAAACAACAATAATACATGCTTTAGAAGGCGAATTGGTTACTCGAGGCGGTTATTTTGCTATGGGTAAATTTGGTCAACAAAAGCAAAATATTGCCTATAGTGGTTTGGGCGATCTTTTTGGTCATTTGATCAGACAAATCCTGAGTGAGGGCGATGTTTCTATTTCACAATGGCGAGAAAAATTATTAACAGTATTGGGTAAAAATGGCCAGGTGATTATCGATATCGTACCTGAATTAAAATTATTAATAGGTGAGCAGCCGGCGCTATTAGAGATGGGGTCTGTTGAAGCGAAAAATCGGTTTGATTATACGTTTCAAAAATTTATTAGCGTGTTTTCAAATCCAAAACATCCATTAGCATTGTTTCTAGATGATTTACAATGGGCAGATTTGGCAAGTCTTGATGCGCTGAGATTGATACTAGAGAATGATGACGAGAGATCGTTATTATTATTGGGTGCTTATCGTGATAATGAAGTGGATTCAATGCATCCCTTAAATATCTTGTTTGAAGAGGTAAAGCAAAAGAAAATCAATGTTCATGATATGCTATTAAAGCCATTGAAAATAAAGGACATAGAGAATTGGATTAGTGATGCGGTTCATTACTTTAACCAGGATGTAGTAGAAGTGGCGCGATGGGTTTATGAAAAAACAGCAGGAAATCCATTTTATATTAAATTATTTCTTCGTATTTTACATGAAGAAAATTTGATTTTTTTTAATAAGCAGAATAATACATGGAACTTTAATATTTCCGCTATTCAATCTTTGCCGGCAACCCAGAATGTGGGCGATCTGATGTCAAGACGTTTGGCAGGGTTATCTCAGGAGTTGCAATATACTTTGCAAGTAGCAGCCTGTTTAGGAAATAAATTTGATGAAAACATGCTGAGGCACGTGTTAATGGGGAAAGTGGAGCGTGTAACCGATAAGCTGATTTTTTTGGTATCACTAGGGCTCTTATTTAAAAATGAAGATTATTATCATTTCGTGCATGATCAGGTCCAAAGTTCTGCATTAAATTTATTAAGCGAAAATGAAATGCAAATGATTCATCTTCATATAGGTAAAACACTATTAAATGTGTTGTCTGAAAAAGAACAAGATGAATCAATTGCGACTATTGTAGAACATTTAAATAGAAGCAAGATGTTTTTTGCAAACAAGAAAGAAAAAACAGACCTGATTAACCTCAATTTAAAAGCAGCTGCAAAGGCAAAGGGAAGTATGGCTTATCAAGCTGCTTGCGATTGCTTGGATAGTTGTAAAAGTGTAATTGATGAAAATCCTCACTTGTTTTGGGGTGATAATTTTCAACTGGCTTTTGATTATTTTTACAGTTATGCAGATTTATTGTTTTTACTGAATAAAAATGAAGTGGCAGAGCAATATTGTAGTGCACTTTTAAAGCATTCAGAACCGACTTATCAAAAAAACAAAGTTGGGCTGTTGCGAATTAAGCATTATGTTGCTCATGGAAAATTGAACGAGGCAATAAAGCAGGGAATTTTTGAATTGGGCGAATTGGGTATTTGTATTCCTGAAAATCCAAGCGATTTTCATATTTTTTTGGCCTTGTTCCGGGTGAAGTTTTTAATGCGAAAGATAGTAAATGAGAAAGATTTAAATCGACTTATTTCAAATGACCCGTTACATGAAATGATTATGCAGATTTTTATGGAGATCATTCCGGCAACCCACGATGTTGGAAATTTCAGATTAACTACATTATTTTCGGCAAACGCTTGTGAATACTCTTTAAAAAATGGAATCACTTTTAGCTTTTCCTTCTCATTGGTAGTCTACGCGGCGGTTATGTGTTTTGTTCTTAAAAAGCCAAAGCTTGGGCTTCAGTATGGAAAATTAGCGCTCAAGGTAAATGAAATGTACGACAACGACCTTTTAACAGGACGATTGAATCTTATATTTTCGACTCATTTAGGTAATTGGGTGATTCCATTTAAAGAATGTATTGGCATTTTAAGCTTTGTAATAAAAAAAACATTTGAATCTTCGGATTTTTTCTACTACTCATCTGCCCAGTTATTTGAGACATTATTAAAGGCTCATAAATCAGAGTTTACTTATTATGAAATAAAAAAATACAATGCAGAAATCATGAAAAAAGGTTTTACAAAACTTGTTTACCTGGATTTGGATGCCAGGGCCATGATTGTTTATTTATATGATGCTTTGCATTGCTCTTCTGCTTCAATGTTTAGAAAAGGTATTTATGTCGAAAATGAAATGGCATTGCTAGTTTATAACACCACAAAAGCAATGGTTTGTTATCATTACGAGCAGCATGATAGATCGTACCTATACGTATGTAAAAGCAAAAGATTAGCTGATGAGCGTATTGGAAATACCTACATTATTTTTTATTATTTTTATTTATTTTTGTCTTCAGCTAAATTATTTAAAAAGTCACCTTTAAAACATAAGCCAAAATATTTTTATGAAATGTTTTTAAATTATAGGGAGTTTAGATTTTTAAGAAAAGCTTGTCCAGAAAACTTTTCTTACTATTCTTATATCCTGGAAGCAGAGTTTGCAAATATAGCAGGCTTTTATAAGCTCGCAGCAAAACGTTATGATCAAGCCATAACAATATCAAATAAAAATCAATTTTTACTGGATGAGGCACAGTCAAATGAATTAGCCGCTAAATTTCATTTAGAAAATGGCCATGAAAAGATTGCGAGCATTTACATGCAGGAAGCAAGGGATTTGTATCGACGTTGGGGTGCAGATGCGAAAGTCGATTTTTTAGAAAAAAGATACCCTCAACTTTTTCCTAAAGAAGAGCCTGTTGTAGTTCAGGAAAGCCAGACTAGTTTAAGCGATTTAATTGATATGAAATCCGTATTAAAAACGAGTCAAGCAATTTCAAGCACGTTAGAACTAGACAAACTGTTATCTAAGTTGTTAAAAATTATGTTGCAAAATGCGGGGGCTGAGAAGGGGTATTTTATTCAATTGCATGAAAATAGATTGCAAATAATTGCAGCGATAGAAAAAGAAAACACATCAGTTTATCTTTCATCTCCTGAATTATTGACAGATGACTCAGGACGACTCGCAGCCTCTGTGGTGAATTATGTGAAGAATACACAAGAATCTATGGTATTAGGAAATGCAGTGAAAGATAATATTTATCAACAGGATGGTTACATTAAACAATATCAACCAAAATCCATTTTATGTTTACCTATATTAAAGCAAGAAAAGTTATTAGGAATTTTATACTTAGAGAATAACCGAGCGACGGATATATTTACAAAAGATCGTATGGCTTTATTAAACATGCTTTCAACTCAAGCGGCTATTTCTTTAGAGAATGCCTTTTTGTTTGAATCGAATCAAAAAGCACAACAAAAAATACAACAACATCAAACGGAAATTGCGCATTATGCAAGGGTTAATACGATGAGCGAATTAGCCACGGGATTGGCCCATGAAATCAATCAGCCATTGGCATCGTCTCTTAATTACCTGGGCGGGTGTTTGGAAAGGTTGAAGGTAGTTGAAACTTCTCAAGATATTGTTACAAGTATAGAAAAGGCATCCGATGGAATAGAGCGTGCTGGAGAGATTATCCAGCATTTACGCTCATCGATTAAAAAACAAGAAATCCTGAAGAAAATGATTAATCTTAATGATGTAATTCACCATGTTATTCCTTTATTAACGTATAAAATTAAATCCACACAAACTCAATTGATATTAAATTTATCCGATACGTTGCCTGAAGTTTTTGTTGATAAATTACAGATGGAGCAGGTGCTGATTAATTTAATTAATAACGCCTTAGAGGCTTTACTAGAAGTAGACGAAGAAAATAGAAAATTAGTGATCACAACCAAAGCCAATCAAAATCATATTGAAATTAATATCAAAGACACAGGCAAAGGCATT
>CAYUEL010000026.1:0-19512 GCA_964443025.1 uncultured Gammaproteobacteria bacterium
CTATTCATAGCCGTGAACTGAGCTTGCATATCCGTTGGAAATCCGGGATAAGGTCCCGTCACAAGTGATACCGCCAGTGGCTTTTTACCACGCATATTAAGACGTATCCAATCGCGGCCTGTGCTAATTTCAGCGCCTGCTAATTCAAGTTGATTCAATACAATGGTTAACAGTTGTGGATTGGTATTTTTCAGCTGCACATCGCCACCTGTCATGGCCGCTGCTGTTAAGTAAGTGCCGGTTTCAATACGATCGGGAATAACATGATAAGTCGTTCCATTTAAGCTCTCAACACCTTCGATGGTAATCGTCGCTGTTCCAACACCGGATATCTTCGCACCCATTTGATTCAAACAGTCAGCAAGGTCTTGGACTTCAGGTTCACAAGCGGCATTTTTAATGGTTGTAACACCCTCGGCTAACGCAGCGGCCATCATCAGGTTTTCTGTTCCGGTCACAGATACTTTTGGAAATGTGTATTCAGCGCCTTTTAATCGGCCTTTGCATTCAGCAAGGATATAACCGTTTTGTACTTGTACTTCTGCCCCTAAGGCTTTTAATGCTTCCACATGCAAATCAATTGGACGTGCACCAATGGCACATCCACCTGGCAATGCTACCTTGGCTTGACCGAAACGCGTCAATAATGGGCCTAATACAAGCACGGAAGAACGCATTGTGCGTACGAGATCATAAGGGGCTTCAAATTGTGAAATCTGCTTACATGTAACGCTGATACCCATTTGATCGTTTACGATAATGTCAGCGCCCATGCGGCCTAACAGTTCAACCGTTGTTGTGACATCACGCAAGTGCGGCACGTTGCAGATTTGCAAGGTTTGATCGGTGAGAAGCGTTGCAGCCAAGATGGGTAAGGCTGCATTTTTAGCACCTGAAATACGCATGTGACCCGTTAAGGGCCGTCCGCCGCGAATAATGAGTTTGTTCATTTCGTTATAGTCTCGAGTAGTTAGAACCGCTTATTTTACAGTACTTATTGCATAACTACAAATGTGGCAGTAGGCCCTCGGACTATTCTCAATAAAAGTTTATCTTGCTGATTCTGAACTGTTTTGGCGATATCATCCACATTAACGATGGGAGTTTGGTTAATCGAAGTAATGACATCTTGCGGACGTAACCCCAGCCGCCAAGCAGGTGATCCTTCACGGACTGAAATCACTTCAAGTCCCACAACCTGGCCATGACCCGGTAATGCAACATCAACGGATCGCAATTCTAATCCTGCAAGGCTCGGATGAATTCGACTAAGTGTGGTGCTTAATTCATTGGGATCTTGCATGGATAATGTAATTGTTTCTTTTTTACCTTGGCGCTGTAATTCAATTTTAAGTGTTTCTCCGATGGATGTCACACTTAAAATATTGCGAAGTTCGCTTGCTGAGGTAATGGTTTGATCATTCACTTTTGTAATAATATCACCTGCTTGTAAGCCTGCAGCTTGTGCAGGTGATTCCGGTAATACATGCGCAACAATGGCACCTTGTTGAAGGTTTGTATCAAACGCTTTTGCTAAATCAGGTGTGAGGGGTTGCGCAATGATACCCAACATGCCTCGACGCACTTCACCATGAGCGATAATTTGTTTCATGATGGCATTTGCCATATTGATGGGAATAGCAAACCCAATGCCAATATTAGCACCGTAAGGGCCTATAATGGCTGTGTTAATGCCTATCAATTCACCTTTCAAGTCAATTAAGGCGCCGCCTGAATTACCGGGATTAATGGGTGCATCGGTTTGAATAAAATCTTCAAATCCTTCAATGCCTAATTCACTACGACCCAGCGCACTTATAATTCCTGAAGTAACGGTTTGTTGTAAACCAAAGGGATTTCCGATCGTTAATACATAATCACCCACGTGAAGATCACTTGAATTACCTAACGATAATGCCGTTAAATTTTCCGCAGGTATTTGTAAGACTGCAACATCGGTAGCTGGATCGCCCCCTAATAATTTAGCGGTTAAGCGACGTTGATCATGCAAAGTGACATTGATTTCATCGGCACCTTTAACAACATGCCAGTTTGTTAATACGTAACCTTTTTCACTGTCAACGATAACGCCCGAAGCAGAACCTGCAACAGGTATTCCTGGGGCTTCAGGATTAGTATTGTATTGAACGTTTTCAAGGTGAACTACGGCTGGAATAGCTTTCTCTAACATGGGCGCTAGGCTTTGTTTATCATCATTTTTAGTGGGCCATGCATAGGCTGAAGCAATGGGAGCACATAAAGTTAACAGAAGTATCATCTGACAGATCTTAAGCACTTTGATCATCAGGCCATTTAATGGGTGAAAGAACATCGGAATAATCGTTAGGTGCATGGTGTATTTTACCTTTAATGGCAAGTTCTGAAACAGGATCTAGCATACCATACCGTAATCGTTTCGCGCCATCAGCAAGATGGGCAACGACCTTATCTTGTTGTAATTGCAAATCACATAAAAGTTCAGTTGTTTTAGAAAAGTGTTCAGTAACTTCTTGTTCGTATTGGTCAAGTTGTGCTGTTTTAGCAGCCAGTTTATCTTGGATAGCTTTGTATTTTTTATCATTGCGCAACAGGCAGAAGGTTATCAATCCTCCTGCTAACAGGCCTGCCAAAAAGTAGAATGTGATTATCATGAGTTTAAATCTAGTTGGAAACTAGCAGATAATCAATTAAATTATCGTGCAACTCGATCAAGCGATGGTGGAAAAAATGACTGGTTTCTGGCATTTTCAGCAAGGTGGGTTGTTCGGGGCGTCTTTCTGCATAGGTAAAAACCTCTTGAGGGGGTATGACTTCGTCTGCTTCACCCTGTACGATGATCCAGGGGCAAGTAATAGGGGGTAATGCGTCAAAAGGGGCTTTGCCTACAGCGGGTGCGATACTTACCAGTTGTTGGCAAGGTAATAATGTTGCGCCTTTTGCAGCGATATAAGCGCCAAATGAAAAACCAAAAAGCCAAAGCATGTCGTTTGGACGTTGGTTTTGTACCCAACGTGCTACCGCCAGTAAATCATCTACTTCGCCGATAATATTGCCATACGTACCATCCGACTCCCCAACGCCTCGGTAATTAAATTTTATGGAATGAATCTTTAGGGTTTCACAAACTTTGCTCAGGGTGGTGACTACTTTGTTGTGCATTGTCCCTTGGAATAAAGGGTTGGGATGGCAAATAATGGTGGTAATGTTTGTGCGGGGTATTTCGGGATTATAGATAATGGCTTCGAGTTTGCCACAAGGTCCTGGAATAAAGATTTGTGTCATCAAGAATCTCCAAAAAAAAGGGGCATAAATGCCCCTTTTTTATCATGGCAAGAATTATTTTGCCATTTCTTTTAGCTTTTTCAGCGCTAGAACTTTCACGACGTTACGTGCAGGTTTCGCTTTGAATACAGTGGGTTCGCCTGTGAAAGGGTTAATCCCTTTACGTGCTTTAGTAGCAGGTTTGCGAATCACTTTAATTTTAGCTAATCCAGCCAAGTTAAACACTTGTGGGCCACGGCTTTTAATGTGAGCTTCAATCACTTGTTCAAGTGCGCCAAGTACATTTTTGATATCCTTGCCACCTAAGCCAGTCATGTCAGACAATGTCTTAGTGAGTTGGCCTTTGGTCAATGGATCTTTAATAGCAGGAGCAGCTTTCAACACTTCAATGCTGGCAGAAGTTTTTCTAGCAGCAGTTTTACGTTTAGGCGTTGCTTTACGTTTTGCAGTTTTTGCAGTTGAGCGTTTAGCTGCTTTACGTGGAGCAGCTTTAGATTTTGTCTTACGCTTTTTAGCAGGCATAGTATTTTCTCCTAGTTGGGTGAACACAGTACATAATTTAGCATAATAATGGAAATATGGAAGCGAAATTTATCATCTTTGTATTAATTCGGCAAGCCTAAGCTTAAAGCCAATAATGAAATCGGGTGTAGAAAGCACCGTTTTGGTTGCAAACCTTGTAAATGTAAACGACAACCGATGCCTGAACTGACGATATCACCCTCATGTCCGGCTGCATTTAAAACCGAATATCCCAAGGTATTTGCGGTGGTGGGATGTTCTAACATATAAAGTCCTGCTGCACCGCAACATCGGTTGGGTGCTTCGATAATCTCAAGGTGTAAATCAGGAATTGCTTTATATATGTCGATTAATTTTTGCCGTTGTTTAAGCTCATTCCTTACGGTACACGGAATATGAAGCTTATATTCACCCGAGATAGGGCGTAATGGGTATAATGAAAAATCGATGCCCGCTAAAAAATCATGGATATCTTGTACGCGTGAAAGCCAAGGGTATTGATCCAGTGCCTTCATTTCATAAAGATGTGCGCTGCATCCCGAGGCAAGACTGATAATAGTATGAATATCGGGATCCATCCCCAAACAAGCTTGATCATTCAATAAAGCATCATTTTCTTTGAATAAGCCATGATGATATGCAATGGATCCGCAACAACGTTGTTCTTCCGGAATGGAAACGGAAAAACCTAACGCATTCAACACAAACACAGTATCTTGAATGGTTTTTGTATCGAAGCCGTTTCCGGCACAACCTGTTAAGAGTGAGATGCGTTTTTGAAGTTGTGTTGAATGATGTGTCGTCTTAAATTTTTTAACAAGATGAATCGGAGGAAGCTTCCTGCCCAGAAATGAGATGTTGCATTTTTGTAATAATTGTAGAAAACGCAAGCTCCAACGTGTGCGCATGGGAGATTTTAAAATAGTATGGGCCAGACGACCGATACGTTTTACACGGGGTGTGATACTTTCAGGAACGTCATGGTGTGTGTGGGTTATTAACTGATCGTATTGCACATCAGCCGGACATACTGCCGTACAACTACCGCATTGCAAGCAATTATCTAAGTGATTTGCCAGTTTCAAGGAAGGTACAAGGTTACCCTCTGCAAGACCTTGCATCAAGGCAATACGCCCCCGAGGGGATTCATTCTCATCCAGACTCACGGCGTAGGTGGGGCAATGGGGTAGGCAAATGGCGCATTTAACGCATTGTTTTGCAAGGATTTGACGTTCTTGGGTCGACATGTTGCCAATTATAGCGGTTTTTGTAAAAATTAGCTCTGTATCCAGTTGCCAGAGAGACAATCGTTAGGTACAATGGGCAGCTCGAATTATCGAATTAATGAAACATAGTGACGGAATCATGAAAACTTACAGTGCAAAAGCGGAAGAAGTTTCTCGTAGTTGGCATCTTGTGGATGCCAAAGACCAAGTGTTAGGCCGTTTGGCCAGCCGAGTAGCGGCCATATTACGTGGCAAACATAAACCTATTTACACGCCCCATGTTGATACAGGCGATTATGTAGTGATTGTAAACGCTGGAATGGTTCGTGTGACGGGCCGTAAACCTACAGGAAAGGTTTATTACCGCCATACAGGCTATCCAGGTGGTATTAAGGCTATGACATTTAATGAAATGCAAGAAAAGTATCCTGAACGTATGCTTGAAATTGCTATTAGAGGCATGTTGCCAAAAGGCCCCTTGGGCAGACAAATGTTTAAGAAACTAAAGCTTTATGTAGGTACTGAACACCCTCATACGGGGCAGCAACCACAAGCTATTAACCTAGAAAAGCAAGGGTAATCTAATCTATGAGCACACAACAGCAATATTATGGTACAGGTCGTCGTAAAAGTTCCGTTGCACGTGTTTTTGCACGCAAAGGTAATGGTGAAGTCGTTGTTAATCATCGCAAACTAAGCGATTATTTCAGCCGTCAGACCGATATTCAAATGGTCCTTTCCCCATTGGAAGCCACTGAATTACTCGGTAAGTTTGATTTAGTGATCACCGTGAAAGGTGGTGGATGCACAGGTCAAGCAGGTGCCATACGTCATGGTCTTGCTCGTGCCCTAGTTGCCTATGATGAAGAAGGCACAACAGGCGAAGGCGGCGGTGCCATGGGGTTGCGTAAGATTTTACGTTCCACAGGCATGCTCACACGCGATGCTCGTAAAGTAGAACGTAAAAAAGTTGGTAAGCCTAAAGCTAGGCGTGCTAAACAGTTCTCTAAACGCTAGAAAATTCTACTATCTTGGGCTGAATGCCTTGGTTTTCCATATTCTGGATGCTCATGTACTACTGTGTACACTCCGCTCCAGAATATGGAAAACCAAGGCATTGAACCTCAACCTAGCGAATTTTCCTTCCCAAGCCGACACAAAGCATAATATTCAGACAACACAATAAGTTGCGTTGTGCTTTCACTTCCTTTATCATACTGCGGTCGGTTTGAATAATGTTCCGGAGAACAAATAGAAATGAGTAACAAAAGCGTGGATATGGGGAGAAGGCGCTTCTTAACAGCAACCACTTCCGTGATTGGTGCTGTAGGGGTTGCATTTGCAACAGTACCGTTTGTAGGTTCTTGGCGCCCAAGTGCAAAAGCACAAGCAGCGGGCGCGCCTGTGGAAGTAGACGTCAGCAAACTTGAAGAAGGTCAACAAATGACGGTTGAATGGCGTTCAAAACCCGTTTGGATTGTGCGTCGTAGTCAACAAGTGATTGATGAATTACCCTTATTAAAAAGCCGCTTACGTGATCCTGATTCACAAGTGGATGCGCAACCTGAATATGCTAGAAATATTTACCGTTCAATCAAACCTGAATACTTTGTTGCAGTGGGATTATGCACGCATTTAGGTTGTGTCCCCACGTATCGTCCTGATCCAGGCACGGTTGCAGTGGATTGGCCGGGTGGTTTTTATTGCCCTTGCCACGGATCTGAATTTGATATGGCGGGACGTGTATTCAAAGGCGTTCCTGCACCTGAAAACCTTGTTGTGCCACCGTATAAGTATTTAAGCGATACAGTATTGCTCATTGGTGAAGATGGAGATATCGCATGAGTAAACCACAAAATAAATTGATCACTTGGATCGATAAACGTATTCCAATTATTGAGCCGTTTCGCAAACACATGTCGGAATATGCGACGCCGAAAAATTTTAATTTTTGGTATTACTTTGGCTCATTGGCATTGCTTGTTTTAGTGATACAAATTATATCGGGCATTTGGCTCGCAATGAATTATGTTCCAACAGACAAAGACGCTTTTGCATCCATTGAATACATCATGCGTGATGTACCCTTCGGTGATTTGTTGCGTTACATGCATACAACGGGCGCATCTGCATTTTTTGTTGTGGTTTATTTGCATATGATGCGAGGTCTTTTATATGGATCATACAAAGAGCCACGTGAATTGGTTTGGATTTTAGGTGTTGCTATCTTTTTATGTTTGATGATCGAAGCGTTTTTCGGGTATTTGCTTCCTTGGGGACAAATGTCATTCTGGGGTGCGCAAGTCATCACATCATTGTTTGGCGCTGTTCCGGGTTATGGCGAAGAATTGATGTTGACCATTCGGGGCGATTACAATATTTCAGGCGTCACATTGAACCGATTTTTTGCGTTGCATGTGGTAGCGGTTCCGCTCGTATTAATTGCATTAGTGATTATTCATATCATCGCGTTGCATGAAGTAGGTTCAAATAACCCTGAAGGTGTTGAAATTAAAGATCATAAAGATGACAAAGGCGTACCTCTTGATAGCGTGCCGTTTCATCCTTATTACACCGTTAAAGATTTAGTAGGTGTGGGTGTATTTTTAATTGCATTTTGTGCGGTGATGTTTTTTGTACCTGAAATGGGCGGTTATTTTATTGAATACCCGAACTATCAACCGGCAGATCCTTTAAAAACACCTGAACATATTGCCCCCGTGTGGTACATGACACCGTTTTATTCTATTTTACGTGCCATTCCACATAAATTATCGGGCGTGATCGCAATGGGTGCGGCATTAGCTATTCTATTTGTACTGCCTTGGCTTGATCGCTCCAAAGTAAAATCGATTCGCTACCGTGGCAACTTGTACAAAGGCTATTTAATCATGTTCGTTATATGTTTTATTGGTTTAGGATATTTAGGTGGACAAGCTCCCACACCAGTAAAAACCTTATTGGCAAGGATTTTTACTGTGGGGTATTTCGCATTTTTTGTGCTGATGCCTATTTATACGAAGTTCGATAAAACAAAGCCCGTACCCTCGAGGATTACAAAATGAGAGTAATAAAAACATTTTGCTTTGCAATGATGCTCTTTGCTTTTTCAGGTAGTGCGTTTGCAGCCAGTGCGCAGGTCGATTTTATTTATGACATGCCTGAGATCAATTTACGCGATCAAGCATCGTTACAACGGGGCGCTAAGTATTTCATGAATTATTGCAGCGGCTGCCATAGCATGGAATACATGCGTTATAAACAAATGGCAGAAGGTATTGGCATGACAGATGCTGATGGCCAAGTAGCGGAATCCATTGTTAAAGCTAATCTGATGTTTTCTAGTGATAAAATTGGTGATTTGATTAAATCATCCATGACAAAAGAACAGGCGCAGCAATACTTTGGTATTAAAGTACCTGATCTGACGTTGGCTGCTAAAATACGCAAACCCGAATGGATTTACAATTATTTATTAGGCTTTTATCCTGATGATAAACGTCCCTGGGGTGTAAATAACGCTGTATTTCGCGATGTTGCCATGCCTAATGTATTTTCAACCCTACAAGGGATTCAAATACCTGTTAAGCGTATCATGAGTTATGATGCAGATAATCGCCCTGAAGAGCAAATCGTTGGCTTTGAATTAATTCAACAGGGGGAATTCACGCCTGAAGAATTTCAACAAGCGATGTATGATCTTGTTAATTTTATGGTCTTTGCAAGCGATCCACAAAAACTAAAACGCGAACGTGTAGGTGTGATGGTTATTTTATTCTTAATTATCTTTACCATGTTTGCGTATTTATTAAAACGTGAATATTGGAAAAACATTAAATAGAGAAAACCATGAGTAATACTTTGCACAACCACAATACGCTTTATCATGATGTTTCAGGTATTAAAAGTCATTGCTGCCGGATGGTCATTGTCTACAAAAGTATACAAGTTGATCTTATCCCAGTTTATGAACAACTGCCTGAAGATTTATTAACAATTAATCCTTATGCTACGACACCCACATGGGTTGATCGTGAAATTGCGTTGTATGATTGGCGCATTATTCTTGAATACCTTGAAGAACGTTATCCAGCACCCAGTTTATTGCCTGCGGTTCCTGGACAACGGGCACACATTCGCATGTTGTTTACGCGCATGGAAAAAGATTGGTTAACGCGTATTAACCAACTCAATGCGCGGGAAGTCGTTGATCGACGTCCGATTCTACAAACATTAAGCGATGGGTTTGCAAGCCTTGCACCTTCATTTGAAAAAGCACCTTATTTAATGAGTGAAACATTAACTTATGCAGATTGTTTATTATTAGCCATGCTTTGGCGCTTGCCTGTATTGGAAATCACATTACCTAAAGCGGCATTACCCTTGGCTAAATATGCGCAGCGGATGTTTCAACAACCCTTTTTTCAAGCGAGTTTAACTGCACAAGAGCGTGCGTTGTATAAAACACCCAAAGCTGAGGAAAACGCATGAAAGCCAGTCGGCCCTATCTTATTCGTGCATTAAATGAGTGGATTGTCGATAATCAGTTTACGCCCTATCTTTTGGTAGATGCAAATTATCCCGATGTTAAAGTGCCGCGCGAACATGTGAACGGTAATGGCAACATCATTTTAAATATTACCTCCGTTGCAGTAGATAATCTGGCATTAACTAACACGCATGTTTCTTTCAGCGCGCGTTTTGCGCGTGGGTATTTTGAATGCCATATCCCTATTCCTGCGGTGCTGGCTATTTATGCAAACGAAAATGGGAAGGGAATGTTTTTTAACGAGCAAGATCTGGGTGATGTAGACACTACGGAAAGTGGTACATCCGGAAGTACATCAGGCAAAAGCAAACCGCATTTGACTCTCGTGAAATCATAGAATGCAAAATCGTGATGATTACTTAAAAACCATTGGAATTCAACAATGGCAACGCCGTGATCAGGTTGTTCAAGATATTGATTGGCATTGTCAGGGACCCATAAACACAGCCCGATTCGCGTTTATCTGGGAACAAACACCCTCTGTTTTATTAGATTGGACACAACCTGAATTACAATTACTTGAAAAAATTATTCAGTCGTTGGATATCACAGTTGATCAAGCACTTTTAATTTGGCCTTTACAAAACCCTATTCAAACATCTATTCCGAGATTATCTTCTTTTTGTTGTGGTGTTATCTTTGGACAAACATTGATTCGCCATTTAAAACACCCGAAAAAAATTACCACGCTTGCATTACCACAACTGATGCAAGATGCTGATGCCAAACGCAAGCTTTGGCAAGCGTTAAAGGCCGCAAAAGATCATGCCTGACTATTTCATAAACAGAATGAAAAGCGAGGATGTGCTGGTTGTGCATGCTATTGAACAATCCACCACGCCTAATCCATGGACACAATTTATTTTTCAAAGTTGTTTGGAACGTTATGATTGTTGGGTGATGATATTGGGTCATTCCATCATTGCGTTTGGCATTCTGATGAATGCAGGGGATGAATCACACATTCTGAATCTGGCTGTTGCAAAAGAATATCAACAACAAGGATACGGTAAAAAAATGTTGGAGCATTTGTTGCATGAGGCACGCTTATTTAAGGCCGTCCGTATTTTGTTAGAAGTGCGTATTAGCAATGATCCAGCTTTAAATCTTTATAAAAAAATGGGATTTAAACCCATTGGTTTGCGCAAACAATATTATCAAACCCAAGAAGGCCGCGAAGACGCGCAGGTGTTGTGCAAGGAGCTGTGACAGAAAATAGATTTTCTGATCGCTCATTGCAAGCCTTTACGTGAACGCCTGTACTATAAGATTATGATATAATCCTGTTATAAATCAAGCAACTAGTAACTATAAATTTGTAGTTACAATTATGTTGTTTTTATGCTATAATATAATAACAAGGATAATAAAAATGCAGTTTGAATGGAGCGATCGTAAGAATCGATTTAACAAGCGAAAACATGGTATCAGCTTTGAAACGGCGGCATTAATATTTGATGATCCTTTCATTTTGAGCATGCTAGATCGCTGTTATCAGGATGAGGAAAGATGGCAGTCTATCGGATTAATACATACCGTGTTGGTTTTTGTGGCACATAGGGTAGGAGAGAGTGATTATGGCGAAGAAATCATCCGAATCATCTCGGCGCGAGCAGCAACGCCGAGTGAAGAGCGAAACTATTTCTTTAACAGAACAGGCTAGAAAAGAGTTAAAAACCTTAAAAAATCGTCCTATTGCTTTAGATGACCCTGATGCACCTGAGATGTTACTAGTGGGCAAAGCTGAAGTAGGTAAATTTTATCGCCCGATCAAAAAGCAAATTACATTACGTATTGATGCAGATGTCTTGGCGTGGTTCAAGCAACAACCCGGCAAGTATCAAACACTGATTAACAAAGCGTTGCGCGATTACACACGTGATCATTCATAATTAACAAGGACCCTCATGTTACTCCAAACTGAAATAGAGAAACGTCGAACCTTTGCGATTATTTCGCATCCGGATGCGGGTAAAACCACCATCACTGAAAAGTTATTGCTTTACGGAGGCGCGATCACGTTAGCGGGTACGGTAAAAGGACGTAAGGCATCGCGCATGGCGACATCGGATTGGCTTAAGATGGAACAAGAGCGTGGGATTTCCGTTGTCACTTCCGTGATGCAATTTCCTTATCATGATTGTGTATTTAATTTGCTGGATACACCGGGACATGAAGATTTTTCTGAAGATACGTACCGCACGTTGACTGCTGTTGATGCGGCGCTCATGGTTATTGACGTTGCCAAGGGCGTTGAACCACGAACCATTAAACTCATGGAAGTGTGTCGTTTACGTACAACACCCATTATTACCTTTATCAACAAACTCGATCGCGAAGGTCGCGAACCCATTGAATTACTCGATGAAGTTGAGACTATTCTTAAAATACAATGCGCGCCGATCACTTGGCCCATTGGCATGGGATCACGATTAAAAGGTATTTATCATCTTTATGAAGATCAAGTTTATTTGTACGAAGCGGGCAGAGGCGCTGAAATTAAAGTCGTTAAGAAAATTCAAGGATTACATAATTCTGAATTGGATAAAGCCATTGGTGATATGGCTCGTGAATTGCGCGATGAAATTGAATTAGTCAAAGGTGCGTCACATGCGTATGATCAACAATTATTCGATGAAGGTAAATTAACACCGGTCTTTTTCGGAAGTGCATTGAATAATTTTGGTGTTGAACCGTTATTAGATGGTTTCGTTTTGTATGCACCCAAACCTTTGGCGCGCGCAACGAATGAACGGCAAGTTGCACCGAACGAAGATCAATTCACGGGATTTGTATTTAAAATTCAAGCTAACATGGATCCCAAACATCGTGATCGTATCGCATTTTTGCGTGTATGTTCGGGACGTTATCATGCCGGCATGAAAATGCGGCATGTGCGTATTGAGCGCGATGTAAATATCAGCCACGCGCTCACGTTCATGGCGCGTGAACGTGAACATGTGGAAGAAGCTTATCCTGGCGATATTATTGGATTGCATAATCATGGAACGATTCAAATTGGTGATACGTTCACTGAGGGGGAATCGCTGAAATTTACGGGTATTCCACATTTTGCACCTGAATTGTTTAAACGTGTGCAATTGAAAGATCCTCTCCGATCAAAATCTTTACAAAAAGGGTTGATACAACTTGCTGAAGAAGGTGCCGTACAAGTATTTCGTCCATTCCGTAATAACGATTTAATTGTGGGTGCTGTAGGAACATTGCAATTTGATGTGGTAGCGCATCGTCTTAAAACAGAATATAACGTGGAATGCAGTTATGAATCTGTTAATGTAGTCACTGCCCGGTGGGTTTCCGCGTCCGATCCCAAAGCCTTAGAAGCTTTTAAACAAAAAGCCTTTGATTACCTTGCCTTAGACGGCGCAGAAAAGCTGACGTATTTGGCGCCTACCCGTGTTAATTTAGACTTGGCGCAAGAACGTTTCCCTCAAATCGAATTTGTAGCAACGTGTGAAAAGTAATATAAAACAAGGGGTTAACGAGTTGCGGGTGAGCCTATCCCTATGCTAAAGTTAATTTATAGAGTGTTTAAGTCAATATTTAGGCGCTCGCTAAAGAGGTAGTTATTATGAGTGATACGAAGCAGAAGCAGAAGGAGAATGTCATGGTAGAAAAGACAAAAGAAGAGATGGAAAACACGGTTGGTGCTCGTAAAGGAGAGAAGTCAGAATTTTCATTACATGCTTCTTCATCACCAGCAGACGATATAGCTGGGAATCAAAATGTAGCAGAAGGAGCAACCGGTAGTCGCACAGCTGCTATCAAGGGAAGATTATTGCAGGCGATGACGCGCTCCAACACTAATAATGAAGTCTCGACGACGCACGACAAAAATGCAAAAGGCGAAGATGTTGTCAGGGTAACAGGAGAATCCAGTAAAAACGCCAGTCCAGAACAGAAAGAAAAACTGGCCAAAGATACAATTAACGAATATGTTAAAGCTAATGGAAAACCAACAGCAGATAAACCTATTCACCTATCTGGGAATTCGGATTTAGTTAAAGCAGCTAAAAGTTATTGTGATAAGCAAAATTACGCTATGGTTGAGGAACAAAAGCAGGCTGCTCGCCCAGGCCCAAGTCGATAAATACAATCATGCTGTAAAAGTCGCAGTGATGCAAAAATGGTGAAATGCCATGAAGTAGCCTCATTGAAGGGATAACACAGGACCTAACCCATTAAAAAATATACATTTATTTAGGTTTTGTAAGCTATTTAACCTTGGGGTGGTGTGGTATACTTAATTAAGGTACCCTGCTATATATAATATACCTCCTCGAGGTGGGCATGCCAAACGAAGCTAATACATATGTTCAACATCAGCTTGCCTTCGCGCGGTTTATTCAAAAGGAAGCACAAGCCGTCAATGAGGATGCTCGTTATGCGTTGGGCAACAAGTTTGTTGATGTCCCAATTACAAATAGCCTTATTGAGAAATTTGTCCAAGAAAGAAATAGGGAACTGCTAGCTCAGCCTGGAACACATGAACTATTAAGCATAGGGAGGGGGGATGGTGCAGCACTAGATCTTGCCATGGATATAGGCCTTATCAGCGAAACAGGAATGGCAGCCGGTGTTATTGAATGCCGGATCACACACCCTCCTTACAGTGCAGCAACGGCAGCCGTTGCGAACACAGCATCAACCGTCCCTTTGCAACTTGAAATGGAAAGCCAAGTATCATTGATGCTCAATGCTACGTATAAAGTAGCATTAGAAAAAAATCCAAATTACACAGAGGGGCAAAAAATTGAGTTAAAAGAAAAGCTAGATGGGGTAAAGCAAGCATGCCTCCAACATGTTAACAGAGAGATTTTACTTGACCAAATTAAATGGCTATGTGAAAAAAATGGAGTGCCTATTGAGAATTTTGCAGAAGTACTTTCTTCATCCAGTAATCAAGAATTGGCTAATATAGCCAATGAGCAATTTAAGGATTATGTGAATAAAGTAGGTCCCGAACACGCCTATCCGGAATTTAACCAATATTTGGATGGTAAACGTTCTGAGATGGCCAAGGAATTTCGTGCTCAAGCTTTCCTTGCCGCCAATGAACAAGGTTTGTTAAACACGCCAGGGGGAGCAATCACCCGTGCAAGTGTTCAAGAGCAATTACCGAAAACACCTGCATCCACATCAGATCGGTTGATTCAAAACGGTGCAACAGGTGATCTTACACTTCGTTCTGGAACAGAAAATACGGCACACGACAAACAATTGGGTGAAAGAAATTTAGCATTGGTTCGCATTTTATTAAATGATGGTAGCGTTTTATGGCGTGTGCCTTCGATTGCACCTGCGGATGTAAAACTAGCTGAAGGCGAAAAATTTTCCGTAGAAAATAATCGATTGGTTGAAGACACGCAAGCAAAATTGAGCCACATCGCGACCACCATTCAAAGCAAAAGTAATGGCGGCGATCCAACTGACCACGTCTATTACAATTTGTTAACTGCTTCTGGAGGGAATTATTCGGATAATAAACAAACAGCGAGCGCGGAGATTATCCTCGAAGCTGCGCATAGGATAAATCAACAAAAATTGGGAGAATATAACGACAAAGCAAGGGATGCGAGACAAACAGCAAGCCCGCCATCTTTTGTGCTTGTGAATAATCTCAGTGTTAATCAATTTGCAAACCCCAGCCCTGAAATCAAAGCGATGAGCGATTTGGCAATGTTACAGCTACTCGCTAAACAACTGCCGGAGGATGCGTCCGTTCAAAAGGCAGCGAAAGAAGCTATGGATGGTTATAAAGCATTTTTAAGCGAAAGAAAACCAGGGGAAGAGTATGCAAAATCACCTTTTTATAAAGAGCAGCAACAAGCCATTGCAGATCTTAGAGCCGCAGCACCCCAAACTGTAGTTGGCCCAGAAGTAAAACCAACACCTCAGATAAAAGCAGCAGAAGTCCTTTTAAAAATGTTCAAAAACGGAGATCATGGAAACTCAGAATACGGTATGCTTGTCCAAGCATTGTTGATGGTAGCAGAACATAATAAAGTAGCAGGCTGTAAAAGTGCCTGTGAACGGTTTGCCAGTGTGGCGGATAAAGCTGCTGCGTGTATTTCCGATCCAGATTTTATGAAAGTCATGGATGAGTATCTTGCAGGTAACATCGATGAAGATAAACTGTATTTGGAATTAGTTGACATATACAATAGGAAAAACGTGTACGAAGGGGTAGGCGTCGATATTTCATGTAGTGACCAAGGCATGTCAGCCAAAGCAGAGAAATTTCTTTTGAGTGCGGTTTCTAAAATGAAAGAAATGCTAGTTCAGGCTGCGGGTGCTGCAAAGAGTGTTTTTAGTTGGAACACAAATTGGTTTGAACATCCTAACGTGACCAATCAAAGTCAAGAAAATGCAGGGAAAAACCAGGCTCATAAAATCAACATTGCACCTGCATTTGATGCAGCAAAAGACTTTCGTCTGAATGTTGCAAAGGGTCTGAATGAGATGAGAGCTGATCTTGAAAAATACCAACAAGGAAAAGACCAACAGATTGGTCAGCACAACGAGCTTCCCCGTACTGTTGCTGCGCCTCTAAATCAAGGAGGAATTAGGGGGTTTATAGAAAAAATGAGAGGTAGTTCTTCTGAGCAGATGGTTGTTTCCGCTTCTTCAAAAGAAAGAGATTTAACTTCGGCTCAAACAAAGGCAGTCAGCAGAGAACAGAGAGCAGAGGAGGCTGGAAACATTATTTCAGCACTTGATTCGCAAATGAAGATTATTAATAATCCACAGAGTACAAGCGCACAAGTTTCTGATGCACTCAAAGTCTTGCGGGAAACAGCTGAAAAGACCAAAGAGGGGCTTAAACAAGAAGGAATAACAGAATCTAATAGCACGCTCCCTAAACAATGCGATAAATTAATTGAATTTTGTGATAAACATGAAAGATTACTAAAACCCGCTGTTGCTATTGTTGCAGCGCAGCAGCAAAAAGCTGAACAACAAGGAAACGAACAAAATGTTGTGAATCGAACCCGAAGTAGTTCCAATAAGTAACCACGTTCTACCTCTGCAACCACTTCTCAATAATATCAATGTATTGTGGCAGCATTAAGCTGGGTGTGTGTCCCACGCCAGGCAATGTCACTATTTTCGTATTGGGTTTGTGTTGCACCATTTCATTGCAGATAGCCTGCGTTAACACCAATGATTCAGCGCCATGCAATACAAGCGTGGGGCATTGTATGGCATCCCAATAAGGCCACATATTAATATCCGTGCTTTCGTATAATCCTACGGCATGAAAAATATTAGGATCATAAGCACGGCGAATGGAACCATCGGGATTAACATGATGATCATGTTGCGCCATGTGTTCCCAATGTTCATCATCAAGATTACCCGTATTTTTATAGGCGTGTTGCAAGAAATGTTTTAGTTCTTCCCGTGTTTTAAATTCAGGTGTTGTTCCTAGATTGTGTGCGAGCATCGCAACCACTTCTTTTTTAACGATTGCGCCAATATCATTTAATATCAGCCGGCGAATGGGGCTATTAGGAGCTGACGCTAAACCCATTCCAATAATGCCACCCAGTGACGTTCCCAACCAATCGACCTGTGAAACCTTGAGATCCAGCAATAGCATATGCATGTCTTTAAGGTATTGTTCGATTGTATAATGTTGCGCTTCGGGTAACCAATCGCTTTGTCCACGGCCCACGATATCGGGGGCAATGACCCTGTAATCTTGCATGAGGCGCGAAGCCAGGAAGTCGAAATCACGGCTATTGCGGGTCAGGCCGTGAACGCAAATCAACACGTTGGGGTTGGATTCGTCCCCCCAGTCATGGTACACGATGCGGTGACGACCCGCATGGTTAGAACTTAATACATGTTTGGTTTTCATGGTATAGAAGTATATCAGGACTAATACAAAAAGGGGCCTGTTGTCTCGCTGCCATAAAGTGATACAATGGGCGGCAAAATAAGGGGATTAGACATGTTAGAGTTCACCTTTGAGCGCGACCCAAAAACACATGAAGAATGGGTCACTACTACATTAAAGGGTAAATTACTTTTAAATACGCCGTTGCTCAATAAAGGTACAGCCTTTTCAGAAGATGAGCGTCATCGGTTTGGGTTATTGGGTAAGTTACCCATGCGAATTGAAAGCTTGGAAGAGCAATCAGCTCGCACCTATGAACAATACCGCCGCTTCACGACAGACTTAGATCGCCATATTTATTTATATGCGTTACATGAACGCAATGAAGTGCTGTTTTATAAAGTGGTGAGTGATCACCTTGAAGAAATGATGCCGATCATTTACACGCCTGTTGTGGGAATGGCCGTTCAAGAATTTTCACGTGAGTTTCGTTCGCCGCGCGGTTTGTATATTTCTTATCCACATCAAAAAGACATGTTAGATATGATTAACAATCGTACGCACCCTGACATTGATTTAATTGTTGTCAGCGATGGCAGTGGTGTTTTAGGTATTGGCGATCAGGGTATTGGCGCGATGGATATTCCTGTTGCGAAACTCATGGTTTATACGTTATGCGCGGGTATTAATCCAGGTCGTACATTGCCGATCATGTTGGATGTTGGAACGGATAATAATATTCTGTTAAACGATCCGCTCTATTTAGGATGGAAACACGAACGTGTGAAAGGACCTGAATACGACGCGTTTATCGAACGTTTTGTAAATGTTATTTTTGATCGCTTCCCCAATGCATTTTTACATTGGGAAGATTTTGGTCGTGATCCTGCGCATGCTATTCTTGAACGTTACCGTCATCTTTGTACGTTCAATGATGATATTCAAGGAACAGGCGCGGTGGCGTTAGCGGCTATTTTATCCGCATTAAAAGTAGGCAAACAACCGTTGGATCAACAACGGTTTGTGATTGCAGGTGCGGGCGCTGCGGGTGTAGGGATTGCCGATCAAATTACCGATTCATTGGTGCGTGACGGAATACCGCGTGAAAAAGCCTGTCGCATGTTTTGGTTATTGAATAGTCGCGGGCTTATCACGCAAAGTAATTGTACGCGTGATTTCCAAGCGCCTTATGCGCGACCCGACGAGGAATTAAAAAATTGGCGTGTGGATATGCCAAGTCAATTAGGTTTGCGTGAAGTGGTTCATAATGCGAAACCTACGGTACTCATTGGTACATCTGCGCAAGCACGTATATTCACGGAAGAGATTATCCGTGATATGGCGCAGCACACGCAACGTCCGATCATTATGCCTTTATCGAACCCAACAGAGCGTGCTGAAGCACATCCGTCGGATTTATTAGAATGGACCGAAGGAAAAGCGTTCATTGCAACGGGTAGCCCATTTTCTGATGTTACATACCGCGGGAAAGTGCGTCATATTGCACAAAGCAACAATGCATTGGCATTTCCTGGATTAGGGTTGGGTGTATTAGCCTGTAAGGCCAAACGTGTTAGCAACAAAATGCTTTGGGCTGCATGTGAAGCATTAGCAGAATTATCCCCTGTCTTGAAAGATCCGCTCGAACCCATTTTACCTCGTGTTGTGGATGTGCGTGGCGCTTCTTACAAGATTGCAATTGCGGTTATCAATGCAGCGATGGAAGAAAATTTGGCTACGATTGTGCCTGAGAAGGGATCACAAGTGTCGGATTTGGTCGATAAGATATTATGGTACCCGCGTTATTTGCCGTTAATGCTCAAATAAATACATTTCACCCGTATTGCTCCACCATCTCAATCAATTCTTTTGCGGGAACATAACCGGGTAAGATACGTCCATTTTTAAAGATAATGGTGGGTGTTCCCGTAAATCCCAATTCATGCACGATCGCAACGTGAGCATCAACGGGATTTTTACAATTAAGCTTTGTGGGTTCGCCGCCTTTTTTTGCATCCGATAGCGCCCAATTGCGATTAGGATTACACCAAATAGAAATCATTTTGTCG
>CAYUEL010000027.1:0-16536 GCA_964443025.1 uncultured Gammaproteobacteria bacterium
AAACGCAACACACGTATTAATAAAATCGTTGCATTAACGTTACCTACGAATGCCTTAGTGCAAAAGTTAGAAGAAAAGTTGTCAGTGATTCTTGATAAAAAACCAGTCATGAAGAATACGAATTAGGCAAGCATCTATAAGGTACCTTAATCCAGTCAATCAAATTATAAATCTGATTAGAAGTAGTAGAAATTTGTTTGACTACCATGAAGCGTACACCCTATGATTCCAACTAATGCATCAATTACCCAGCGAGGTTAATATGACTGAACAACTACAATCAGCACTGATAGATGCGTGTGAAAAAGGAGATTTAACAGCAGTTAAAGCTGCAATTACGCAAGGCGCACAACCGCATCTTCCCAATGCAAAGGGAAAACACCCTTTAGCTGCGGCAGTCTGGGGAATGAATCCTGATGTTGTGCGATATTTATTAACACAAAACTGGCCTGAGCCACCGATGACTTGGGAAGCATGCCAAACGCATAATCGTAAATTTTATAAAGATGTTTTTATCGTTTCTCACCAAGAAATAGAAAATTTGGCAATAGAAAAAAATCTAACCATTGCAGGATATTATCAATTTGTAATGAAATTAGATACCTCACCATTTTTACGTGAAGCTCATTTCCAAGATTACAAAAAAGCTTATCCGAGCCTGGTAAAGCGAGTACCATCATGGGAAGTGTTTAAAGTATCGCGTCAAGCGGAAGCTAGTAAATTGCCTCATGTATCAGTGTATGTAGCTCCTTATCAAACTCGGTCCGATCTCCCTGCAACTAAAAAAAATTTTGAAAACTTCCAATCCAGTATTAAAAATCAAATATTAAAGGTTGCAGTGCCGCAACCACCAGCACCACAACCACAACCGCAACAACAACCTCAACCACCACGAGTGCCTCAACCACCACAAGCGCCTCAACCACCACAAGCACTACTACCGGTCGTACCTGCAATACCCTTAATTGAAACGTTTAAAAATGCGGTTGATAAGGAAGATTACGAAGCTGCAAAGATATGTTTGCAACGAGGTTTGCCTCTCAATTCAATGATTGAAGTCAATACTCAAGCGGGAAAAGAAAAACGGAGTCTTTTCAACTATGCTTTTAGAAAAAATAATCCTGAGTGCGATCGCATTGCAGCATTTGTACTTTATTTTGATCAGCTCAAAGAAAAACCAGAGTTTGATCTGAATGAAATAAGTCAGCTTAAAAAGGATGATAATGCCAAAGCAGGGCTTAGAAGAGTTCAAGATGCTTATGAGCATATTATCGAGTCTGAAGGTGCATTAAGCGCTGAAGTAACAGTGCCGAAGAGGCTGCTCCATGCGACATACGTATTAGAAAGTGATGTTGCTAGAAAAAAAGAAATTAAAAAGAAGTTTAAAGATTTTTACACTAGTTTGTACAGGCTGAATGATTTGCAATTATTATTGGCCATAGTGGCACTGGAAGCTTCGACTGTAGATGATTTTGCTAGCAAGAATTCTTCAGAAAATTTAACAGAACAACTGTGGAAAGCACAATTTAAAACTTTTGCTGATCCAAGGTTTAATTATATTGATAGGCTGTATTATATCGGGGATTATGATAATGTTTTGGGCCTGGTAGCAGGAACTTGTGTTTTCTTAGGCATTAAAGGTAATGCTGGGTATTCAGACGATGAAATATGCGCAACTATAATACATGAGTATACTCATTTTTTAGCATTAAAGATTTATAAAAATCAATCTAAACCTTATTTTTCTGACGATGATGAATCAAGACAATTGCTAGATACCATTTGTACAGAACTAAGGAATGCTGGAGGGGTGTTTGACTTTCAAGATCGGTATGAACCGTCAAATTACCATTCTGAGCTTATTGCTCGCACTTCAGAATATTTATGGCTTATGTTTAGAACAGAAGGCGACGAACAGAAGGCACGAGAGAAACTCAAAGCACTTTCTCCAAAACTGCATGATTTTTACTTTAATAAATTTATGAAAGATTGTGAAAAGTATTATCAAGAGCGTTTAGGAAAGCATATTGAATGGCTGTTGAAACAAGAAGTTCAACAAAATGCACAAATAGCTAATAATCAAGTCGCCGCGCAAAAGCTTCAACTTGAATTAGAAGGTCTAAGAAAACAACCCAGGTTTGATGCAAAACGTATTCCAGAAATAGAAACGCAATTAAATAGTTTGAACTTAGATACCACTCTTAGAAAGAAATTACAAACACAAGTTAAAAAGCAAATTGAAACACAAGAAAAACCTCTGGGACGACCTTCTGTGAAGACAGATAAGAGCAAGCTGGAACATTTAGGAAAAGAACAACTAATAGCCATGGTATTGGCGAAAGAAGTCGAGAATAAAATGCTTGGAGCGAAAGCCGAACTTTTGCGCCAACTATCCCGCTCTTTAACCGTATCGTATTTGAATCAAACTGACTCGCCATTAAATATGGAAAATAGCGGTGAATTGAGAAAGCAAGCACAAGATTTTGGTTTTCAATGTCAAAATGTACCCGGTGATGGTAATTGCTTTTTTCATGCAGTATTAGATCAGCTGCAACGTGAGAATAAGTTACCACAAGATATTCAAACACACCATGATTTGCGTGCATTTGTGGTGAAATACATGATTGATAATATCAATAAATACAGCAGCTTTATTGAAAAAAATATCAATAAATTTATGGATGAAATGTCAACATCTGGAGAGTGGGTGGATAATGTTGTGATACAAGCCACCTCAGACGCATTAAATATGACCACTGTTATTATTCATAGCGATGGAACTGCTCCGCATATTATTAAACAGCATAACAGCGTGAAAACGCTTTATCTAGGATACGAAGTAGGCTCGCATTATCAATCTTTAATTTTAGATCCAACTTTAATACCTGTTAGAAATATTCAAAACGATATTAAAACAACTACTGCAATCAACACGGGTTTTACGCAGGTAGGCCTGCTTGCTCGTCAGTGGGAGGAAAAGAGTGGAAATCAAGCGAAAGCAGCGGACTCATCTCACTCAAGCTCGAATAAGAACAAGAGCCAAACGCATTCGAAGACGAACAGCCACTAGCTAATTGTTCGTTTCCATTTGAAAACTTTAATCAATTGTTTTGGATTGATTGTGAAGATATATGTACCCATTTAACCTATCTCCTATATTAGAAGCTGCGCGAACAGGCGACCAGGCTGCTCTAGAAAAAGAGGCAGCTAAGGGCGTTAAGCTAAACTCAATTAAAGAAACAATAAACGAGAGATCATTCACTATCTTACATGCCGCAGCATTAGGTGGTCAAAGAGCAATCATTGAATGGCTGGTCAAAACTCAAAAAATTAATATGTTAGTTAAAAATAACAAAGGTGAAAGCATATTGCATATAGCTGCTCTAGGGGGCCAAGTAGAGTTGGCGAAGTGGTTGCTCACACAAGATGACTTTTCTTTAATAGACACTAATGATAACGGCGAGAACTTATTCCATTTAGCGGCGGAAGGTAATGAGTACGACTTTATAGTGTGGCTAACCAAACAACCGGTCCCGAAACCGACGGGTTGGAGAAAATGGATAGATGATAAAACTGATTTTTCTCTGAACACAAAAGATTTCTGGGGCCGCACGCCTATGCATATAGCTGCGAAAAAAGGGTATCAACCGTTGTTAGAATTATTATTTGAGCTCGCACTATCACCTTACGCTTACTATGGTAGAGATCGGGCGGGAAGAAATGTACTGCATCATGCAGCTTGGGGCGGGCATCTGGCATTGATAAAAACATCAAATGAAAAATATAATTTTGCTTTAGATGATAAAGATTATTTTGGCGAAAATATATTGCATTATGCAGCAAGGGGGGGTCATCAACCCATAATAGAATGGTTAATTACAACCCACGATTTTGATTTGCATGAAAAGACCGGGCCCTACATAGATGAACGCGGCTATAAAGCTGGTAATGGACCACCTGACAAAGCTGTTTCCCTGTCTGATGTTGAAGCATTAAGCGTAGTTGATTTTGCAGCAAAAAATAAGCACATATCACTTATTTCTTGGTTTGCAACGCAAGGTATGTATGTAATGAATAATATTACAACCATGGAGATATTTATTAAAGATAAAGTAGTATTAATCTCAAATAAAGAACATGATGAAATAGTATCACATTACAAAGTATTTGAAGAAAATAAAAAAGTTTTAAAACGTGCAGAAAAGCTAATTGCAGGGGCAGAGGTTTTTAAATCGGAAAAATTCAAAACAGCTTACGCTGCGCTTGAGACCGATCAATTTACACACGAACATCGCTTATTGTTATTGAGCTTTGCAAGGCCTGTACAAATGTTATTAGATTATAAAACAAAAAATAGCTTGCATGATTTACGTTTTATTGCATTTCACCATAAGAAGCGATGCGATGCAATTGCAAAAACCATGTGTGAAGTGCAGCCACTGGCTAAAGAAATATTACAAAATCCTAATATTATTCATAACTGGGTGCGCATTCGCATTTGGAATTCGGGATATTATGATGCATCCAGTTCATCATCTTCTTCTGCACCACAGTATGTGACACAAGGTGCAGTAGGTTTAGCTTTTTTAGCTCTTCGGAATAGGTTACCGTCGTTCTCCCAACCAGGACTCCCTTCCTCCAATAGCAATGTAGGGCATGTTTCTATAGAAACGGCACAAGGTTACATGAGCTTTTGGCCTGCAGAAGGCCCAGGAGGTAAAAATATCCATGACCTTACTCGCGGCTATCAGGCCACGATGCATAATTTGGTACAAGATGAGCAAGCTGAAGGGCCTCAGGGTGGGGACTGTAATAAATTTGATAAAAATAAATCGCTTCGCCCGCCAGATAAGACGTTCACTTTATATACATTGGATGCACAGCGCATCAATGAGTATTGCCAAGAAATGTGTGGAAAGATTGCTGATAATACTCTGCAGTTTTCATTGTTTGGTGCAAAAAATACCAAAGTAAATGGGTCTGGACGTCAGCGGTTATTGAATTGTGTGACGTTGTCTTATAATCTCTTATTGAGCGGTGGTTTAGAAGGATTAATTCCTCGCCCCGAATCCACGTACCCGGTGAACCAAATTTTAGACCCCTATTGGATGGAGTGTTTAATGCAACGTGCAGAGCTAGAGGAAGATAAGCGTACTCATAGAGGTGCCCACTGTGTTCCCGTTGAAAACCTAAATGTTGCGCCTTTTAGTCATCCAGAATTATCGCCCTGTAGTATTGCAGATGATATATATAAAGTTAAGCAAACTTATGCTGCAGAGGGTATATTGTTGGAAGTCAATGATGAATTGGCATTAATCGTTGAGGATGATAGCACGCAAACTAAAACGTTCTTAACACAACCTGGCCAAAAAATTGTATTGCCCAATGCCACTGTTCAAAGTTACCTTGAAGCATTACCTAAACGCCACGTTCATTCACTGATTCCTGGCAAGAAAAAAGGGCAGTCTAGTAATTTTTAATTGTGCACTATTTTATCGGGAGAAACGTTATGCTGGCTAAGACCATTAACACTTACGACGACATACTCGCACAGATGGAATGTTGGGATAAATCTTACCAGCAGGTGTATGACTTGTACCAAACCTTGGAGCGTGATGATATTCGATTGAGCCAAAGCTTTTTAGGGGTATTGATGGCAAAGCTGCATGCGTTGCTGGAGCTAACCCAACGTATTGCCGATAGTGTAGGTACATTGGATAGCTCATTACAAGCGACATTTGATAAGCGGTTAACGACGATTAAACAAAACGCGTTAGCTTTGCACAACAGTACAACCCGGCATCCCAAAATTAAACATCATTGGGTGCGATTGCGTATTTGGTATTCTGGGCATTATGCGGGAACTTCTTTTATTCCGGGTAACATTTTGCATGCTGCAGCCCGCGATATGGTAGCCGACACGGGTAATTATGGTCATGTATCGTTAGAAACGGCTAAGGGCTACCTGAGCTTATGGCCACAGGATAGACCTTCAGGATTTCGTCAAGGTATTCGACGGTATATGAATAGCCTTTATGAAGATTTATGTGATGAGGGGCCCGATTCAGATGGAGAAAACAATGGGCAGCGACGTCTTCGGGAGCCGGAAGTCGTCATTGATTTATTTAGTTTAGAAGTTGAAAAAATCAATGATTATTGTCTTGATTACGTACGAGACATCACGCATTATGCGCTGCTACCCAAGAAAAAAACTTCTGATAATAAGCCTTGTGATAATTGCACCACCGTTTGTTTAAAGGCACTGCAAGCGGGTGGAATAGATGCTTTGTTTGCAAGCGGGGATTTACTTCAAGTTGTTTTGCAATCTCCTGCACCGAATAGCTTTGCACGCTACCTAGAATCCGCTCAAACGCAAGAGCATCAGCTTTTTGGACGTGCTTTAAGTACATTAACTGTACCCACCGTTGCAAATGTGACGCAGGATAATCCGGCTCGTTTCAAAGCTTCTAATTTACCTTTGGTGGTTACACAAGCGTTCATTCCACGCTTTGGAAACAATGTTTCATTAGCCATCGGAGATAAGTTATTATTAGATGATATACGCGATAATAATTGGCTTGTATGTAAGAAAGGCGATCTCCACCTTTTAGTGCCTCGCGATTGTGTTAAGGTTGATAATAATACCCTGCAGGCATCTGCTTCCACTATGTCGTATAAACCAAAATAAACCCATTCTATAAAATTTAGTTAACTCATGTTGACAGCCTCATTCTATTAATAGTAAAATGACTTACTAATCATTAATGCAACGCTCAAAAAGGACTTATGTTGGGGTTGGGATGGATATGACGGTAAGCACTGAGCAACAAAATAACCTAGAAAAAGCATTAAGTTGCGATCCGGAAACCACATCGAGAGATGTTCTGCGCCCTTTGGAGCGTGCGACTCTGGAAGAGTTTTCTAATGCAATGACGCGGTTGCTTGAAAAGACTCCCCCACAAGAAAGGCAGCAGTTAGCCGATAGATTCCTTGAAAAAATTCGTTATATTCCAACAACTCATCATGTTGAAAAATATATTACTGCTTGTGCAAAAGCCTTTGAGACATATCCTTTGCTATTTATTAATGCAGTAAGAATGATTAGAAAAGGCGAATTGCTGAATCCTGTTATCCCCGCTAGAGCAATGGTTATTGCTGAAAATATATTGTTTTTTTACAATAAAAACATTGAAAGCACCGCAAAAGAAATCGGTTTATCTGCATCCGAATTTATCCAGGATTATATTTGCGTTTCAAATATAACAGTTGAAAAACACGCTGATAAATGTATGTTTATTTTAATGAGCTTGGGTTCGGTCATTAGTGAAAAACAATTTTTATTTCCTAATGTAGCTGCAGATATATTTCGTAAATTATCATTATTTGAAATGGATGTTAACAAAAGTGGTGAATACAAAAATATTATTAATAATATTTTTAGATGTGTCCAAGGGTTCAATATTAATTCACCAGGAAAAGAGTCATCCCTAAAACAAATTTCATATTATTTGTATTGGTTACGGGTTTTCTATTTAAGAAATCAAGATAAAATTAATTATGAAATGAATCAAGATGTTAAATTCCATGCGCGAGCATTATGTGGGATGCTTGAGCAATGTATTGAAGTCAGTGTAAACTTTAGTAAATCAGCCATTAACCAGTTGAGATTGGGTGTTTTGCATTTAGGAAATCATGTTGACATAGGCGATAAATTAAAGACATTTCTTAATGATACTACGGTCAGAGATGTGAAACAAACCATACAGAGCGATCTTGAAAAAGATGTTAAGAAAAAATTGGATAATTTAATAAAAGTATTAAATGAAAAAAATAAAGATATCAATATATCAATTGAAAATAATGTTAATAGAAGTGAATTTGAGCTAGATTTTTGTGTGGCAATAAAATCCGATACGAAAAAAATAGAAATTAATATAGAGGTTGATACGGTAGTTTTTCACGGATCGCCTGATGCGATTGCAAAAAACATTGCGCGTGATATTAACTTGAGAGAGCGAGGAATACAAGTAATTCGCCTAGTTGTTCAAAGTGACCATGGCGAAAGAGGAAATTATTCCGAGATGGTCGATAAATTAACGTCCCATATTGAAACATTTAAATCACTTCAAGGAACAGAGTCTCGTTTATTGTCATATTTATACAAACCTCAAAAAACAGAGAAAGAAGATATGGGTTATAGACCCCTTTCCTATACCTCAAAATAACCTATTGAAAAACAAATCGTTAACGCGATATACTCTTGGAATCTACACCTATTACCCGGAGCTAATTAATTATGCCAGATACATTTGATGATTTATTAGAAAAAGCTAATGCAGGGGATAGGGATATTCAGCATTCCGTTGCGCTCAAGTATTTTGAAGGGAAAGAAGTTGCCAGTGATAAGAAAGAAGCTTTTAAGTGGTTTCAGAAGGCATCTGAACAAAACCATCATCCTTCGCAAACTTATTTAGCTTTTTTTTACCAAATGGGTTACGGTATTGTAAAAATTGACGAAAAAGAGGTTCGTCGTTGGCATGAGCTAGCTGCTAATGAAAATGATATAACTGGGCAATACAGTTTAGCTAAGCTTTTCAATGAAGGTTGGGGGAATAAAGTAAAAGATACAAAGCGGGCAGCTGAATTATGGGAAAAAGTTGCCGATCAAGGTCTGGCATTTGCGCAAAACGCGATTGGCGCTTGTTATGAGAATGGTACTGGTGTTGAAAAAGATTTAGATGAGGCGGTGCGTTATTACCGTTTAGCGGCGGCGCAGGGAAATGTGGGTGCTCAAAATAATTTAGGGTTGTGTTATGAGAATGGTACTGGTGTTGAAAAAAATTTAGCTGAAGCGGTGCGTTATTACCGTTTAGCAGCGAAGCAAGGACATGCGACTGCCCAATACAATTTAGGGTTGTGTTATGAGAGAGGTAAGGGGGTTGAAAAAGATTTAGAGGAAGCTGTGTGTTATTACCGTTTAGCAGCGGACCAGGGGCATGCTCCCGCCAAATACAATTTAGAGCGATTAACTGCTTCCAGCAGGTGTACTTTGTTCAGGAAAGCGCCACAGTGCCCAGAACAAACTACAGCCGTGCAAAAGCCTGCTACAGATGTATTGTCACCATTGCTTGGTGAGAAACTTGGTAAGAAACCAGCCAATAAAAATACGAATTAGCCGTCAGATTGGAGTTTGGATCTGATTGTGAGTGGATTGACGGCAACAGTATTTAGATTGTTTTGCACTGCTAAATTTTTAGAAGGGCCAAATAAAGCATTGTATTGCTTTGTTTGCAGATTCGTTACAACGCAGGGAAATGTTTTTATTAGCTGTTGCACCTGCTCAAGAATAGCTGGATAATTTTGTATGTATGCGTGTTTATCTCGTACAAATTTGGCCAGATTCACTATATCATTTACTGATGAAATTTGAATGGTCATTGTTCGGTCATCATCGCTAAAATTGGCAGCTGTATCAGAGAAAAATTCTTTCTGACAATCCCGAGCTGATTCAGTGGCTGTGCTGAGGGTGATCCCAGATGTATTGAAATTCAAAACATAATGATGATATAGAATTTGAAATTTTTTATTATGATCAGGATTTTTCTGAAGAGACTTTATGACGCCTAGCCAATAATCTACATTATCTATATTGTTTTTATTATCCTGTAAAAATAAATATAAAAAATCTAATGTAGTAGGGCTGGGGCCTTCATAGAAAACCTTATTGCTGTTGATAACATCACCATCACTAGTAAAACAGGGGAGGTGCCCCCAATTAATCTTGGGGTCATGAAAATTTGACCGTCCAGCAAAAGCGCGCGATACATTATTAGCATTACTAAGATCGGGACACGTTATTGTTAATCGAATCTGGTGGTCGTAACATTGTATAGATTCTACAGCTCCCCATAATCCCATGTTAACCCCCATTCTACAATTAAGAGTAATTTTGCGCGAAAATGGGATTTATAACAAGCCCGCCTTCTTCTAAGAGTTTATCAATAAAATTCTAGTTTTTGCTGGGTATTTCTTCCGACCCCATCCTGATAACCTATTTCTAAATAAATCTTAAGAAAAACATTGCTAAATTATGCGAAATTTGATATAAATCAAGAGGTACAGAAAAGAGGTGAAATCGTGAGTACAAAAATTACTAAATCATCTGGAAATGTTTTTCTGGATATAGGATTTTCCGTACAAGAAGCGGAAAATTTGCATATACGATCTCGTTTGATGATTGAGATTGCTCGATATATTAAAGAAAATAATCTTACTCAGGTGAAAGCGGCCAAAATACTAGGTGTAACGCAGCCTCGAATTAACGACATTGTAAAAGGTAAAATAGACACTTGTTCAATCGATAAGCTGGTAAATATGCTGGCCAGAGCTGGAAAGCATGTAGATGTAGTAATAAGCGATAAAGCAGCTTGATTGATGGATTGAAAAACGTTACTAATTTATAAGCCGAGTGCTTCGAATCCAAATAACCCGCCCAAACTATGCTAAAATTCAGGTTTATACACTTTTAGCGCTAAAAATTAACTGGTTAAATAACTTATGAAATTAGTAAAGATAAGGCTTGCGGGTTTTAAATCATTTGCAGATCCTACCACGATTGAACTGGACGCAAATTTAGTTTGTATCGTTGGCCCAAACGGTTGCGGTAAATCGAATGTCATTGACGCCGTTCGTTGGGTCATGGGTGAAACTTCCGCCAAGCAATTGCGTGGCGAAGCGATGACGGATGTCATCTTTAATGGTTCAACGACGCGTAAGCCAGTTGGACAAGCGTCGGTCGAATTGGTATTCGACAACAGCGATGGAACATTGGGCGGTGAATACGCCAGTTATTCAGAAATTGCGATTAAACGTGTGGTTAATCGTGAATCACAATCGGTTTATTATCTCAATGGCGTACGGTGTCGTCGTCGGGATATTACCCATATTTTCTTAGGTACGGGATTAGGCCCGCGCAGTTATGCAATCATTGAACAAGGAATGATTTCACGCTTAATTGAAGCGAAACCTGATGAATTACGTCGATTCCTTGAAGAAACTGCAGGGATATCTAAATATAAAGAACGACGTCGTGAAACGGAAACGCGTATTAGTCATACGCGCGATAATCTTGATAGACTCAATGACTTACGTGAAGAATTGCAAAAACAACGTGAAAAGCTTCAACGTCAAGCCAAAGCAGCGGAACAATTTAAAGTATTACGTGAAGAAGAACGTCTTACTGAAGCGCAATGCCATGCGATTCATTGGCGTGATCTCGATCAAAAAGCGCAACATCAACAAGCTACGTTGGCGCAAGCGGAAGCCAATGCGGAAGGGTATAAATCTGAAATTACCCATATCAATACGCAAACGGAGCAAATGCGTGTTCAACATGATGAAGAATCCGATACATTGCAACAAGCGCAAAATGCATTTTATACGATTGGTTCAATCGTTGCACGTTTGGAGCAGGATTTAAAACATACTAAAGAACGTCGTGTTCAATTAACTGAAGAACATACGCAAGTGATGCAACATCTAGGTGAGTTGCAAAATGAATTAGAAGCCGATGAAGCCAATGCCACGCATTTAACATCCCGTGTTACAAGCCTTGCTCCGCAAGAAGAAGCATTACGTGCACAAAAATTTGCATCAACAGAAGAACTCAATAACGCTGAATTAGCACTTGCAAAATGGCAATCTGCTTGGGATGTGTTTAAACAACAAGTACATGAAGTTTCTCAGCGCGCGCACGGCGAACAAACTACCATCACGCATTTAGAGGAAAATGTACTTAAAGCGAAACAACGTCTGGATAAACATAAGCAACAATTTGCAGCAATGGATACGCAACGTTTGGCAAATAGATGTCAAGAAACAGAACGATTGGTAGAAACATTAACATCATCCAATACAATGGCTGCAGGAGAATTGCAATCAGTGCAAGAACGTATTGGAACGCAGCGTTCGCAAAATAATACATTAGAAGATGAGATCGAAGAATCCAAAGATCAACTTCAAACTTATAAGTCTGAACAGATTTCATTACAAGCATTGCAAAATGCTGCATTGAATTCACATGACGAAGGTGTTCACGATTGGTTAAAACAAAAAGGTCTTAGTGATAAGAAACGATTGGCACAAACATTGCAAGTGGCGCCTGGGTATGAGAAAGCCGTTGAAATCGTATTGGGTGATTATTTGCAAGCTATTTGTGTTGATCGGGTTGATGAAATCAGCCATTGGTTGCGCGATTTAAATGCTGGAAAATTAGCATTTCTACAAAACACACCCTTTTCAGATGTTAATTTACGTCAGAACCATAGCCTGATGAATAAAGTGAAATCCAGTGCGACGGATCTATCGCATTTGTTAAGCCCGGTTATTGTGGCGGATGATCTTCAAACAGCGTTAAATATTCATTCTCAACTTCGCCCAGGTGAATCAGTTATTACACGTGATGGTATTTGGTTAGGTGAGAATTGGGTTCGTGTATCACGCGCAGAAAAGCAAGAAGGTTCTATCATTGCGCGCGAACAACGTTTGAATGAATTAAAGGATATTCTTGTTGAACAAGAACAGCAAGTATCAGAATTAACACAACAATTGCAACGTGGTCGAGATATACTGGATGATCTTGAAATGTCACGTACCGATGCGCAACGTGCGCATAACGAACAACATCGAAAATTAGCGGATGCGAATGCAAGCTTAAAGAGCATCAAGAATGAACAAGCACAAGCGTTGGAAAAAGCAAAACAGCTTCAGTCTGAAATTGCTGAACTTGCGCAACAAATTGAATACGACAATGAAGCCATTCGTTCAACACGTCAGAATCTTGAGCAACACCTTATACAAATGGCTAATTTCGAAGATGCGTCGCAAGAAAAAGAAGCTGAGCGTCATAAACTTCAAGCGGCTTATATGCAAGCAAAACAACAGTCGAAACAGCATGATGACTCTTATAGCGAATTAAAGCTTGAATTAACAACCATTCATTCGCAATTGGAATCAGCCACTAAAAATAATGAGCGGATGACACAACAGCTTCAGAAACTTAAAGAACGTGAACAATGGTTATCAGAACAATTGAGCGAGATGCAATTACCGATTCTTGAGAATGAAAAAGTATTAGAACAAAAGCTTAATCTTCGTGCAGAAGCAGATACACGATTGCAAGCGGTGCGTGAAAAAGTCGATGCTATTGCTCATCAATTACGTGAGCTTGAGTTGAAGCGTCAATCCATTGATCAGCAATTGCAAGATGCGCGTGCAAAAGTCGAAGAGTTGCGGCTTAATATGCAAGAGATTAAAGTGCGCCGGGCTACCATTGAAGAGCAAATGGCGACATCCGAATTTAATCTGCAAACGGTTTTGGTGGAATTACCTCCCGAGGCTAATGCGCAACGTTGGAGCGAGGAACTCAATAAGCTTCAAGAACGCATCAAGCGTCTAGGGCCGATTAACTTAGCAGCGATTGAAGAATACGATGCCACGCATGAACGTCAAGAATACCTTGATAGACAACATGCGGATTTAGCACAAGCATTAGAAACATTGGAAACAGCGATTAACAAAATTGATTTAGAAACACGTGAACGTTTCAAAAATACATTTAACACCGTGAATGGGTATTTAGGAGAATTATTCCCCAGTGTGTTTAATGGCGGACGTGCCTCACTTGAGCTCGTCGGTGATAATATATTAGATGCGGGCGTTGCCATCATGGCGCAACCTCCAGGCAAGAAAAATAGCACGATTCACATGCTTTCCGGTGGTGAAAAAGCATTAACAGCCATGGCGCTTGTATTCTCGCTTTTCAAATTAACACCTGCGCCATTCTGCATGCTGGATGAGGTCGATGCCCCATTGGATGATACTAATGTTGGTAGATTCTGCAGCTTAGTGAAAGAGATGGCAAAATCTTTACAATTTATATATATTACGCATAATAAACTCAGTATGGAAATGGCTGATCATATGATGGGCGTGACCATGCGTGAGCCCGGTGCATCACGCATTGTTTCGGTGGATATCAACGAAGCGGTTGCGATGGCGGAAGAGGCATAAATCCCTGAGGTGAAAAATGGAATTGCGTTGGATATTACTTTGTATCAGTATTGTTATTATCGCGTTGATTGCGTGGCATACGTCTAGAAGCTCATTCGTTTCAATATTAAGTAGCGTTAAAAACTTATTTAAGCGCGAGAATCAATTGGATTTATTTACTGATGAACCTTCGCATGAAGATGAATCCACCGCTGAATTGCCAGGAGATATTATTTCATTGCATATTAAAGCCAAGTCGGGCGAAAGTTTTGGCGGTGAACAATTGTTAATTCATTTGAATCATCTGGGATTGCGTTTTGGCGAGATGAATATTTTTCATTTTAATCTTGATAATACATCGCAACCTATATTCAGTTTAGCATCAGCTTACGAACCTGGAACATTCGACATTGATCGCATGGAAAATTTTCGAACACAAGGATTATCACTTTTTATGCAATTGGATGATCAAAACAATCCTGGTGAAGCGTTGGATGCAATGTTGGATGTTGCAGAAGAACTTTGCGAACGATTGCATGGTGATTTGCTGGATCATCAATGGCGCCCATTAACGGATGATCAGGTGGATGCTTATTATTCATGTCTGATTACGTAAAAACAAACACGATAGAAAAACAAATCCAACAACTGCGCGAGCAGCTTGATGAGTATGCACGACAATATTACCTTGAAGATAGTCCCACCGTTCCTGATGCCGAATACGATCGCTTATTTCAGAAACTTCTAAAACTTGAAAATGCGCATCCAGAATTAATAACACCTGATTCACCAACACAACGTGTAGGGCTTGCGCCACTTGAACAATTTGAACCTTCAACCCATTTGCAGCCGATGTTGTCGCTGGATAATGCATTTAGCTTCGATGATTTAAAAGCATTTCATAAGCGTATATTAGATCGTTTAAAAAGTGATATTAATGTTGAATTCGTTTGCGAACCCAAAATGGATGGTGTTGCGGTTAATTTGCTTTATGAGAATGGTATTCTTAAAACAGCGGCTACGCGTGGCGATGGAACTACGGGTGAAAACATTACACAAAACATCAAAACCATTCGTATGATACCTTTAAGATTAAAAGGTCAATCTTATCCTGAGCGTATTGAAATTCGAGGCGAAGTGTATATGCCATTGAAGTCATTCAATGACTTAAATGCACGTTCACGTGAATTAAGTTTAAAGGAATTTGCAAATCCTCGTAATGCGGCGGCAGGGAGCTTACGCCAATTGGATTCTAAGATTACCACGCAACGTAATTTAACTATTTTTGTATACGGTATTGGATTTTGTAGTGAACCGCATTTATTTAAAAAACACAGTGATGTTTTAGAGCAACTTAAATCATGGGGATTTCCTGTTTGTCCTGAGATACAATCTGATTTAAGTATTGACGGGTGTGAAAAGTATTACCAACATATCTTATCTAAGCGTGATAAATTACCCTATGAAATTGACGGCGTTGTGATTAAGGTTAATGATTTAAACTTACAGGAAAAGCTTGGATATGTGGCACGTGCACCACGTTTTGCCACGGCTTATAAATTTCCTGCACATGAAGAAATGACCCTATTGGAATCCGTTGATTTCCAAGTGGGGCGTACGGGTGCATTAACACCTGTTGCCCGATTAAAACCGGTTCATGTGGCAGGTGTTATTGTCAGTAATGCAACGTTGCATAACATGGATGAAATTGAACGTAAAGATGTGCGTGTGGGAGATACGGTTATCATTCGTAGGGCAGGGGATGTTATTCCTGAAGTGGTAAGTGTTGTAATGGCAAAACGACCTGCGAATACAAAACCTATTACATTACCTGAACATTGTCCTGTTTGCCACTCGGAAGTATTTCGTGCAGAAGATGAAGCGGTTGCGCGTTGTACCGCTGGATTGTATTGTTCCGCGCAACGCAAAGAAGCATTAAAACATTTTGCTTCACGCAAAGCGATGGACATTGACGGTATGGGAGATAAGATCATTGATCAAGCTGTCGATAAAAGTTTAGTACATGATCCTGCCGATCTTTACACGGTTACATTGGATCAGTGGGCAAACCTTGAGCGCATGGCAGAAAAGTCTGCTCAGAATATTATCGATGCGTTAAATAAAAGTAAATCCACTACATTGCCGCGTTTTCTATTTGCATTAGGTATTCGCGAAGTGGGAGAAACTACCGCCTATAATTTAGCGCAACATTTTAAACAACTAGATGCATTAATGAGCGCAAGTTATGATGATTTAATCAATGTGAATGATGTCGGTGTGATTGTTGCAGGCAACATTCAACATTTTTTCAGTGAAGAACATAATCGTAATGTGATTCGTAAATTGCTTGCACAAGGGATTCATTGGCCTGAGATTAAAACACTTCCTGTTGAGTTATTACCCCTTGCCGGCAAAACATTCGTGCTTACCGGAACATTGAATACTCTGACGCGTGATGAGGCCAGAGTCCGACTCGTTGCCTTAGGC
>CAYUEL010000027.1:16546-19227 GCA_964443025.1 uncultured Gammaproteobacteria bacterium
GGCGCCGTCGTTGCAGGCAGTGTATCGGCTAATACCGATTATGTTGTAGCGGGTGATAAAGCTGGCAGCAAGCTTCAAAAAGCCACAGAGCTGGGTGTTCAGGTTATCGATGAAGATACCCTCATTAAAGATTTTTTATCTTAAAAACTGGAACCCTCCCAAAGCTTGGTCTATACTGATGACAGTCCTGAGATTGACAGAAAAATAAATTATTTCCCTATAAGGCATGTTAATTTGCCACATAATATATTATGAGGACAGTACCATGGACGCAAAACATTTCAAATCTGAACTGCTTGCAATTGAGAAAAAATTGGAACAAGTTCGTCTAGGTGAAGGGATTGGCAAACGCCAGGCTCGCAACCTTTACTTCGAACTTCAACGTGTGGCTCGTCAGTATGAAGCCGCTCAAGCGATTGCCGCTCGGGAAGCAAGCTGAGATATCTGCTTCTTCACTGACTAATTTTTCTTACAATGCGATTTTCCGCATCAGTATCTATGCTATTCGTTAAAGAAGGTGTATCCATCTGACCTAAAAAAGGTGATGTAAAAAATGTTTTTTCAGAACCTTTATTTTTTGCATAAGAAGCCTTATCGTTATTAGCCGCTTCAAGCAATAGAGTTAATCCACGAGCTTTATCTGTTTTTTGTTCTTCTTGATTCTGCAGGCTTGTGAGAGAGTGATTCGTGAAAGAATGACTTGGATATTCTTCCCCTATGGTGTGTAGTGCCCGAAGAGATTGCTGAATATAGATTAATAGGTCATTGGCTGCTTCAGTGGTTTTAAGCTCAGCGCGAAATGACATGTCATGCCAATAAGAATGCGCCCTCTCACCATATTTATTTAACGATTTATGTTGATCTGTGTTAAACGCGAGAATGTAATAATTCAAGATCTTATTAATTTTAGGGTCTGCAGTAATATACACGCGATTACCTGAAAGTTTCATTGCGTTACTTGCCGTTAAAATCAGGTCTGCTATTTTTTTAACTTCCCCAGTCATAAAACACTCCTTGTCTCGTAATAAAAAAACACCCTAAAACCCTAGCATAGTTTTCTATGGAAAGGCAATTGACAAAAATGGTATCATTCTCTGATGCGATACGCCCTTGGTTTACAATACGATGGAACCCATTTTCATGGGTATCAAGCCCAAGGCCATGACGGTCTTCGGACGGTTCAAGGATCTTTGGACTTTGCCTTAAGCCAGGTGGCAGATGGCCCTATTATATCGACTTGTGCGGGTCGCACGGATGCCGGGGTTCATGCCGCAGGCCAAGTGGTTCACTTTGATACCGAGGCGCAGCGGGCAGATCACGCCTGGTTGATGGGCACGAATAGCCATCTTCCAGAGGATGTCTCTGTCACTTGGGTAAAAGCCGTGCCTGAAGATTTTCATGCTCGGTATAACGCCATTGCGAGGCGCTACCGTTATACGATTTATAATGCCCCTCATCGCCAAGCGCTACAAAGCCGATTTGCCACCTGGTATCGTCGGCCGCTTGATGTTGCCAAGATGCATCAAGCCGCGCAAAGCTTATTGGGGGAGTATGACTTTTCAGCGTTTCGAGGCGTAGGGTGTCAGTCTAAGTCGCCAGTGCGCGAGGTTCAAGCTATTTCCCTTCAGCGCTGCGGGGATCAGGTTATCATGAATATCCAGGCAAACGCGTTTGTATACCACATGGTCCGTAATATCATTGGGGCGTTATTGGAAGTAGGGGCCGGCGAACGGCCCATTGAATGGATTCAGACCCTTTTGGCGTCAAAGGATCGTACACAAGCGGGGATAACCGCTTTGGCTCAGGGATTAAGTCTCGTTGCCATAAGCTACCCATCACGCTACAATATCCCCTCATCCTTTGAGGAACACAACGCTCATGAGCTGGTTTAAAAAGTTAATCCCTTCTCGTATACGCAAAGACAGCGCGCATAAAAAGCGTGGGGTCCCAGAAGGCGTTTGGACACAATGCACTTCATGTCAGGCGGTACTTTACCGTGCTGAATTAGAACGAAACCTGGAAGTGTGCCCTAAGTGCGAGCATCATATTCGACTGAGCGGACGTGCACGCTTAGAGTATTTCTTCGATGCCAATACAATGGAAGAATTAGGTACCTATATTGAACCTGAAGATCGTTTAAAGTTCCGCGATAGTAAGAAATACAAAGATCGTTTAAGTGCTGCGCAAAAAGCAACCGGTGAAAAAGATGCATTGATCGCAGGTAAAGGATTACTTGAAGGATTGCCCATGGTTGCCGTTGCATTTGATTTTAATTTTATTGGCGGATCCATGGGCGCGGCCGTAGGTGAAAAGTTTGTGATAGCAGTAGATGCAGCGATGCAATACCGATTACCGTTTGTGTGCTTTTCAACCAGTGGTGGTGCACGCATGCAAGAAGCGGTGATATCGTTATTGCAAATGGCTAAAACATCGGCTGCATTAGCGCGATTAGGTCAAGTAAATTTACCCTATGTATGCGTGTTAACAGATCCTACGTACGGTGGCGTTTCTGCAAGTTTAGCGATGTTGGGTGATATTAACATTGCGGAACCTCGTGCGATGATTGGTTTTACCGGTCCGCGCGTGATCGAACAAACAGTGCGTCAAACATTGCCTGAAGGATTCCAAACAGCAGAATTTTTATTGGATCATGGTTTTGTTGATATGATCGTTGATAGACG
>CAYUEL010000028.1:0-14774 GCA_964443025.1 uncultured Gammaproteobacteria bacterium
GATGGTGAATCAGCCTTCGTATAATCCGAATAATCGTACGAGCTATAAGCCTGACACTATGCGTAACCGCGCTGTGACAGATGTTTTTGAACCTGGGTCGGTCGTCAAAGCGTTCAGTGTATTATCTTCGTTAGAAGCAGGTGGCTATAAACCCAGTAGCATGATTGATACAAGCCCAGGGCAAATGAAAGTTCATCATAATATTGTTCGTGATTTACGCAATTATGGAACAATATCTGTGCAAGACGTGTTGCGTCATTCAAGTAACGTAGGTACCGCAAAGCTTGTATTGTCGATCCCGCAAAAAGCATTGATCGATACCTATATTAACTTAGGGTTTGGGGAACCTACTTATATTGAATTTCCCGGCGAAAGGGCGGGGTTTCTTGAAACGGGACGCACACTGGATCCTTTTTCTTATGCAACATTAGCCTTTGGTTACGGCTTATCAACGACGGCTATTCAAATAGCAAAAGCCTATGCGATTATTGCGCAAGAGGGTGATTATACGCCACTGACGTTGTTAAAACGGGATTCGAATACCCAGGTGGATAAGCAGAGGGTCATTAATCCAAAGTCAGCTAAAGTCCTGCGAGAAATGCTGGAAATCACATCCAATGATGGTGGTTCAGGACAAGCCGCACGAGTTGAAGGGTATCATGTGGCAGGTAAAACGGGTACCGCACGGAAGGTGGGGGAATCAGGGTATTTGGCGGACAGGCACATTGCAAGCTTTGCAGGTTTTGCTCCTGCCAGCAAGCCTCGCTTGGTTTGTGTGGTTGTTATTGATGACCCGAGCCAAGGGGAGTATTATGGAGGCGCAATTGCAGCACCTGTTTTTGGAAATGTGATGCGTGGTGCGCTGCGGTTAATGGATATTCCTTTAGATGATGAAACAGCGTATAGGGCAGACTCTGGTAGGTAGGGCTAAAATTTGGATCTTATTGCAGAATTAAAGAGATTAGGCATTCAGAACTTGTCTCTTGATAGCCGTGACATTGGGACAAACGGTGCTTTTCTTGCCTATGTGGGCTTTAATAATGATGCGCGTAATTATTTCGAGCAAGCATTTCAACAGGGTGCAAAAGCGATTGTTTATGAATCTGACAATATTCAAGCGGCGCAAAAAGCTTGGTTAAATGCGCATCCTGACATCAAACAATATGACGTATCAAAATTACTGGCAAGTATTCCTGCGTTAGCCAATAATTTTTATGGAAATCCTAGCAGTCATCAGCATATTATTGGAGTAACGGGGACCAATGGTAAATCATCCATTGTACATGGATTAACGCAGCTTTATTCGCTGTTAGGTGAACCGACAGGAATGATTGGAACATTGGGAATCGGTCGTTTAGACGAACTTGATGAAAATCAATTTACAACTCCAGATGCAGTGACGGTGCAACGAACATTGCATCAATTTTTAAAGGATGGTATCGAAACCGTTAACATGGAAGTTTCATCCCATGCGTTGATGCAAGATCGTGTTATTGAAGTAGAAATCGATACGGCGATTTACACTAATTTAACGCGGGATCATTTAGATTATCACAAAACCATGCAAGCGTATGGCGAAGCTAAATGTAAATTATATAAATTCCCAAGCGTCCAACAGGTCATTATTAATTTAGATGATCCTTGGTTTTACGAACAATTAAATCATATTCCCGTTGACAAATTAATTGTGGGATATACATTGCAAAATAAATCACATCCTCGTGTTGCAAAACTATTCACTGCAAAAGATATTCAAACACAAGATTATCAAACATCCTTTGTTTTACAAACCGAAGATTCAGAATTTTTAATAAAGTCTCCATTATTGGGTGTGTTTAATGTAGGTAATGTACTTGCAATGCTTGCAGCGATGCATGTAGATGGTTTTTCACTTAAAGAAATCATACCGCTCATCATGCAGTTGCAAATCATTCCTGGACGACTTCAACGAGTTAACACGGAAAACCAACCTTTGGTGGTTGTTGATTTTGCTCATAGCCCTGATGCTTTAAAAAATGTTTTAACAACATTAAAACCACATTGTCAAGGAAAAATGATTTGTGTATTTGGATGTGGCGGTGAGCGCGACCGCGGGAAGCGGCAGTTAATGGGTGAAATTGCGCAAATATATTGTGATCAAATTGTTATTACGGATGATAATCCCCGTAACGAAGATCCAATGCAAATTGTAAGAGATATTCTACAGGGTATACAACAACATTCTGATGTAAAAATAATTCATGATCGTAAATTGGCAATACATCATGCGATTTCTATGGCAAAACAGGGCGACTGTGTGTTGATTGCGGGCAAAGGACATGAGACGACGCAAACTGCGGCGGGTATCAAGCAAGCATTCAGCGATGTGAATGTGGCAAAAGATTATTTAGCGAGGATTGGATGAAATTATCAGAACTGTTTGCAATATTGGATCAAGATTTTACCGGGGAAGATCAAGTTATTCATGATATTTCAACAGATACACGCACCCTTAAACAAGGTGATGTATTCATTGCGCTCAGGGGTGAAAATTTTGATGGTCATGATTATCTGCAACAGGCATTAGAAAAGGGTGCGATTGCCGCGGTGGTTGATCATCGTGTCAATATTAAATTACCACAATGTTTGGTGGAAGATACATTGCGAGCTTATGGAAAAATTGCGCGCAATCATCGTGAAAAAATGAAAGTTAAATTAGCTGCTTTAACAGGAAGTTGCGGTAAAACCACGGTGAAAGCGATGTTGGCTGAGATATTTTTACGTGCGGGTCATACTCATGCAACGGATAAGAACTTTAATAATGAAGTGGGTGTTCCGCAAACTATTCTACAGATTACTCCCGAACATGGTTATGCTGTTATCGAGATGGGTGCAAATTTACCAGGAGAAATTAAACGTTCATCGGAAACGGCGCAACCGGATATTGCCATTATCACCATGGTGACGTTGCAGCATCCGGAAGGTATGGGAGATTTAGATAATATTGCACGCGAAAAAGGAGCAATATTAACATCGTTACGTAAGTCCGGTACTGCAATTTTACCCAAAGATGATGAATACTTTCATTACTGGGAAAGTTTATTGGAAGGACAAGAGCTGATTACCTTTGGGTTTGACCCAGAAGCAGATGTGACTGCAACTAAAATGGGAAAAGATGCATTGGGACACGTGAATGCAGATATTAAAACACCCACCGGATCGTTTCATGTGCAACTCAAATTGTTAGGTCGTCATAATATTTATAACGCATTGGCTGCGACCGCAGCAGGTGTTGCCGCAGGTTTACCCTTGAGTGATATCTGTGCGGGGTTAGAAACAATGCAACCTGTCGATAAACGTTTAAAGGTTTACTCAGGCATAAATCAGTCTACACTTATAGACGATTGTTACAACGCCTCCCCGACCAGTATTAAAGCTGCGCTGGAAGTGTTGTCGCAATACCAAGGGGAACGTTTGTGGGTCTTTGGTGATATGGCCGAATTAGCTGATTATGCGGATCAATGCCATCGCGAAGTAGGTGAAGCAGCCAAGGCATTAGGTATTGATTATGTATTTGCTGTGGGCGAAAAAGCTCGCATTACATTAAAAGCATTTGGCGAAGGTGGACAACATTTTACCAGCAAAGATGCTTTGGTTGCGGCATTAACGCCGAAGCTGCACAAAAATATGACAGTGCTTGTGAAAGGTTCTCGAGGTAACAAGTTTGAAACGGTTGTTGCAGCATTGAAAACGTAGAGGAAGAATATGCTTTACACATTTACCGGCTATTTTCATCAAGATTTGATGATGCGAGCATTGATCAGTTTAATTACAGCATTTATGATTGCTTTGATTGCAGGTCCAACCATGATCCGTTATCTCAGTAAATATAAAGTTGGTCAACCCGTACGTGATAGTGGTCCTAAAACGCATTACAACAAAAGCGGAACACCCACCATGGGTGGTTTGCTTGTGTTATTCACGATCAGTGTCACTCTATTTTTATGGGGTGATGTGCAAAGCCGGTTCCTATGGATTCCGTTGTTATCATTATGGGCATTCGCTGCCATTGGTTTTGTGGATGATTATCGTAAGCTAGTCTTAAAAAATTCCAAAGGGCTTATGAGCCGTCATAAGTATTTGTTGCAATCAGCCGTAGGTATAGTCATTGCGCTTTTATTATTTTTTATGGCAAATAGCCCAGAGGAAACGGCTGTCATTATTCCTTATTCAAATACGGTGATTTCATTAGGTGTGTTATACATCGTTTGGGCTTATTTAGTAGTTGTCGGTAGTTCAAATGCTGTGAATCTTACCGATGGATTAGATGGTTTGGCTATTGTTCCCGTCATGCTTTGTGCCGCTGCATTGGGTGTTTTTGCCTATTTATCCAGCGACGTTTTGTTTGCCGAAGCGTTTCGTTTACCGGTGATTGAAGGAAGCCGTGAATTAGTGATTGTGGCTGCGGCTTTAATCGGCGCAGGATTAGGGTTTTTGTGGTACAACAGTTTTCCAGCGCAAGTGTTTATGGGCGATGTCGGTTCATTGGCGTTAGGCGGCTTATTAGGTGTGATGGCGTTGATGATTCAACAAGAATTGTTATTCGTGATCATGGGTGGCGTGTTTGTCCTTGAAACTGTTTCGGTGATATTACAGGTAGGTTCCTTCCGATTACGCAAGGGTAAACGTATTTTCCGCATGGCACCGATACATCATCATTTTGAACTCAAGGGTTGGCCAGAGCCGAAAGTGACTTTGCGCTTCTGGATCGCAACCGTCATTTTAGTGCTGATTAGTTTTGGATCGCTGTTATAGGTGGGTCAAGTCTCAAAATAATACGTTAACGTTAAGGTTAAAGTATTATTTTGAGACTTGACTCCCACTTTGGTATACTCAGCGCATGACGCATGTAAGTTATCTTATTATTGGTATGGGCCAGACAGGGTTGTCGGTGGCACGGTTTTTATCCACTCAAAACCTGCCGTTTGTGGCCTATGAGGCCAATGAGCAATCAGAAAACCTGACCCTATTTAAGTCCCTTTATCCTGATGTCCCTCTTTATACAGGCACGCTTCCAAAGCCGGTTATTGATAAGGCTGATATTTTGGTCGTAAGCCCCGGGGTTCCATTGGATAACCCTGAAATGACTTACGCCATGCAAGAAAACAAGTTGATTATTGGTGATATTGAGCTCTTTGCGCGTCATAACACCCAGCCATTGATCGGTGTGACAGGCGCCAATGGCAAAAGCACGGTGGTGACGTTGCTGGGCGAGATGGCCAAGGCCAATGGTGTTAACGCCAAGGTAATGGGCAATATCGGCAAACCTGTTCTGGATGTATTGCTGGACGAAGATTACGATTTAGCCATCATGGAGCTTTCGAGCTTTCAACTGGAAACAACGTTCAATTTGCGACCCTTGATCGCAGCGGTGTTGAATATCAGTGAAAATCATCTTGATCGTCATAAGACCATGGAAAATTATATCGAAGCAAAGCATCGAATATACAATAATGCTAAATATATTATCTGCAACGCGGATGATCCTGCAACATTCCCAAAACACCGATCACCCACAGCGACTTTTTCATTAGCAGATAATCATCGAATATCTATCGATAACATGAAAGTCAAGGCTCAACAATATATTACGAATGTATTAGCGGCGATGACTATTTCAGATTGCATGGAATGGGACGCGCAAAAATCATTACAAGCAGCAGAACGTTTTGAGGGATTACCCCATCGTTTAAAACATGTGACCACTCAAAATGATGTTGCCTATTTTAATGATTCCAAAGCAACGACGGTCGCTGCGGCAAAAGCGGCCATTGAAAGTGTTGCTAAATTAATTAAAGGCAAGCAAATATTAATCATGGGGGGTGCCGCAAAAGTGACTAATTTTGCAGGCCTCACGCAACCCATCGCACAACATGCAAAAGCCGTTATCTTATTGGGAAGAGATGCTAATCTTATAGAGCAATACTTACCCGAGGGGATGCAGCGTGAGTATGTTAAAGATATCCCTGAGGCGGTTGCGCGTGCAAAAGTGTTGGCACAAGCGGGAGATGCCGTTGTGTTAGCACCTGCGTGCACGAGCTGGGATATGTTTCGCAACTACCAAGAACGCGGTGATCAATTTGAGCAACAGCTTCGTTAAGCCACAGCAACACATTATTTTCATTACCAGCATTATTGTGGGGATTGGCCTCGTGATGGTGGCTTCCAGTTCAATGCCCATTGCCGAAGCACGTACGGGAGATCCATTCTACTACTTATATCGACAAGTGATTTTTCTAGCGTTGGGTTTAATCGCTGCTTGGTTTGTATACCGTACCCCGACACAGTTTTGGTTTCATGCCGCCAGACCCTTGTTATTAACAGCCATCACATTATTAGTATTGTTATTGGTGCCTGGTATTGGTTCGGAAGTGAATGGTAGTTTGCGCTGGATTCGCTTGGGGCCTATCAGCTTACAAGTCTCCGAATTGGCTAAGTTTTGCTTGATCGTATACATGGCGTATTACTTATCTTTACATCAGAAGCTATTACAAGAGAATCCGACGGCTTTGTTACGGGCATTATTCCCCGTGCTATTAGCTTGTGCGTTGATTCTAGTACAACCTGACTTAGGAGCCGCCGCGGTCATCTTAGCTTGTACATTGGGGATGTTGTTCATGGCGGGATTACCACTATGGCAGTTCCTGGTGTTATGTGGATTAGCAGGAGGCGCCTTTGTTGCATTAACCATCATGGCTCCTTATCGTTTACAACGGTTCTCAGCCTTTCTTAACCCATGGGCCGACCAGTTTGATTCAGGTTATCAGCTTACCCAGGCGTTAATGGCCGTGGGGCGGGGAGAATTGTTTGGTGTGGGTTTAGGGGCGGGGGTTCAAAAGCTTCTGTATTTGCCGGAAGCTTACACGGACTTTATTTTTGCAGTCACGGCAGAAGAATTAGGCTTAATTGGGGCTTTGGTTGTGGTAGTATTATACGCGTTGTTGGCGTGGCAAGGTTTGCGGCTAGCCTATTATGCGCAGCAAAAGAAAGCCTTGTTTCAAGGTTATTTAGCGTATGGTATTAGCCTATGGTTAGTATTGCAGGCGATGATTGCCATGGGTGTCAATATTGGCTTATTACCCACCAAAGGACTAACCTTACCTTTATTTAGTTATGGTGGTTCCAGTTTGTGTATTAGCATTGTCGCAGTGGCCTTGTTATTACGGATTAACCGAGAGGTTTAAGAGTTAAGATGGCGAAGAAATCACATCCCAAATTGTTGGTTATGGCGGGTGGCACGGGCGGACATGTCTTCCCTGCGCTTGCGGTGGCACTTCAGTTGCGTTCAGAGGGATGGATCGTTACGTGGTTGGGAACACATCAAGGCATGGAATCATCGATCGTTCCTTCGCATCAAATTGAGATGGATTATATTACTATCTATGGTTTACGCGGCAAATCCAAATTGAGTTTATTGATGGCGCCATGGCGCTTAGTGCGTGCGTTCTTTCAATCGTTGCACGTGATTCGCAAACGTAATCCGGATTGTATATTAGGCATGGGTGGGTTTGTGTCAGGGCCGGGTGGAATTGCGGCTTGGGTATTACAAAAACCTTTGGTGATTCATGAACAAAATGCCATTGCAGGAATGACGAATCGTTTCTTATCAAGATTAGCAAAAAAAGTATGTGAATCGTTTCCAAATACATTTAATAACATCAAAGATAAATTATACACAACAGGTAATCCCGTACGAGAAAACATTTGTAAATTACCCGCACCTGAAGAACGTTATAAACAGCGGTCAGGAAAAATAAAATTATTAGTGGTGGGTGGTAGTCGAGGATCAAAAGCAATTAATGATGTATTACCTGATGCATTATCAAAAATTCCACCAGAACAACGGCCTGAAATATGGCATCAATGTGGGGATAAAAATTTTGATGTAACCAACATGAGTTATGCTCAACACAATGTTCAAGCGCGTATCACTCCTTTCATTAAAGATATGGCAGAAGCCTATGCGTGGGCAGATGCTATTATTTGTCGCGCGGGTGCTTTAACAGTTTCAGAAATCATTGCGGTTGGTTTACCGGCTATGTTTGTGCCCTATCCTTATGCGGTAGATGATCATCAAACTAAAAATGCACAAGCATTAGTAAAGAATGGAAGCGCTTTTTTAATTCAAGAGAAAGATTTAACTGCAGATAAATTGGCTGATGTGATAGCACATCAATTTTCAGATCGAACTACGTTGTTGCATCATGCGCAAAAGGCGCGAAGTTTGCAACAAGGTGATGCGACAAAGCAGGTTGCACAATTTTGTACGGAGGTAGCAAGTGGATAGTTTAGCAATGCGCCGCGTGAAAAAGATTCATTTCATTGGTATTGGCGGAGTAGGGATGTGTGGTATTGCGGAAGTGCTGCATAACCAAGGGTTTAAAGTGTCAGGATCGGACATCAATGTATCATCTGTTACACGACGTTTGAAAAGTATTGGTATTACAGTTTATCAAGGACATGCGAAGGATCAAGTACAAGATGTTGATGTTGTTGTCTATTCTACAATTATTGAACCAGATAATCCTGAAATGGTGGCTGCCAAAGAACGCCGTATAACATTGGTGCCTCGTGCACAAATGTTAGCGGAACTCATGCGATTTCGTTACGGCATTGCGGTATCAGGTACACATGGAAAAACAACAACGACCAGTTTAATTTCCAGTGTATTTGCTCATGCCAACTTGGATCCGACCTACGTAATTGGTGGCAAATTAAATAGCGCAGGACATAATGCGAAATTAGGGCAGGGTCCTTATTTAGTGGCAGAGGCCGATGAATCCGATGCATCGTTTTTATATTTACACCCGATGGTTGCGGTGGTTACTAATATCGATGCGGATCATATGGGAACGTATCAGCATGATTTTGAAAAACTGAAACAAACTTTCTTGAACTTTATTTATCAAGTGCCGTTTTATGGTTTGGTGGTTGCATGTTTAGATGATCCTGTTGTAGAAGAATTATTACCGCACATTAATCGCCCTGTGATTACTTATGGTTTCAACGAGAATGCCGATGTTCGCATCCAACATTATCAACAACAAGGTTTGCAATGCCGGTTTGATTGTGTGATGGCGGGCCAAAGTCATGCGATTTTTTTAAATATTGCAGGTCGTCATAATGCGTTAAATGCCGCAGCTACTATTGCTGTTGCGCGCGAAGAAGGTATTGAAATGGGAACAATTCAACAAGCGCTCATGCAATTTGGCGGTGTTGGCAGACGTTTCCAAAATTATCCTATTACGCTTAAAGATATGCCACTCACATTGATTGATGATTATGGTCATCATCCTAAAGAAGTCGCGGTTATATTAAATACGATTCGTGAAGGATGGCCTGAGAAACGTTTGGTCATGGTATTTCAACCGCATCGTTTTACGCGCACGCGCGATTTATTCGATGATTTTGCAGCCATTTTAAGCAAAGTTGATGCGTTAATATTATTGGATGTTTATAGTGCGGGTGAAAAACCTATTGCGGGCGCAACGAGTGCTGAATTAAGTCGTGCTATTCGCGCACGTTGTGATCTTGAACCTATATTAATCAAAGAGCATGAAGAATTAACGGGCGTGTTATCGCGTATTTGTCAACCGAATGATATTGTATTAATGCAGGGTGCTGGGAACATTGGTTCATTAGCGCAAGATCTTGTGGAGCAATTTGGTGTGGTTGAGTCTAATGTTATTGCGCGGTAAATTAACAACTGAAGAACCTTTAAAAAAATTAAATTCGTGGCATATAGGTGGCGCGGCAAAACAGACGTATCGCCCCGCTGATACCGAAGATTTATGTGAATTTCTCAAGCAATTACCGCAGAATGAACCCATTATATGGTTGGGATTAGGATCTAATGTATTAATTCGTGATGGTGGTATTAAAGGTACGGTTGTTTTAACACAGGGTATATTAGATTCTATTGAACCTTTAGATGATCAACATATCATGGTAGAAGCAGGTGCGACCTGTGCGAAAGTGGCAAAATATTGTGCCAAACATAATCTACATGGTGCAGGTTTTCTAGCGGGAATCCCAGGTACTATGGGAGGTGCGCTTGCAATGAATGCGGGTGCGTTTGGGAGTGAAACCTGGAACATTGTCCGTGATGCAACGACTATTAATCGTTTGGGTGAAATCAAGAAACAAGATAAACAGGCATTTGAAGTGAGTTACCGCTACGTTACATTACCGAAAGATACTTGGTTTTTATCGGCGAGCTTGCATCTTCAACCGGGTGAAACGGAACAACAAAAAGCAGAAATTAAAGCCTTGTTAAAACGTAGGGCAGATTCGCAACCGATTGGTTTACCCAGTTGTGGTAGTGTGTTTATGAATCCTGCGAATGATCATGCGGCTCGCTTGATCGATACCTGTGGTTTGAAAGGTTTTCGTATTGGCGATGCACAAGTATCGGAAAAACATGCTAACTTTATTATTAATGCAGGAAATGCATCGAGCGATGATATTGAACAACTTATTGAACATATTGAACAAGTGGTGTTACAAAGGACGGGCGTCAAACTACAACGCGAAGTAAAAATTATAGGAGAGAAATCATGACTTTAAAAACATTGGGTCAAGTAAAACGTAATCCCAAAGAGTATGGCAAAGTAGCCGTATTAATGGGGGGTGATTCTGGAGAACGTGAAATATCATTGATTTCCGGGAAATATGCATTAGATAATTTAAAAGCAGCGGGTGTGGATGCTCATGCTGTGGATGTACGTCATGATACTGTTATTCAAAAATTACAAGAGGGTCAATTTAATTCTGCATTCATCGCATTGCATGGTCGTGGTGGTGAAGATGGTCAGATTCAAGCATTGCTGGATATCATGCGTATTCCTTACGGTAGTAGCGGCGTAATGGCATCTGCGATCACCATGGATAAATGGTTAACAAAACAAGCATGGTTAGGGTTAGGTTTGCCGGCCATACCAGGTTGTATGGTGGATGAAACAACCGATGTAACAAAACTCATTGCAACCTATGGGTTACCGCTGGCTGTTAAACCTGTTCATGAAGGTTCAACACTCGGTATTTCAAAAGTTTCCACTCAAGAAGAGTTTTATCCGGCACTTCAAAAAGCGCAACAATACGATAGTTGTGTGATCGCTGAGCCGTGGATTATCGGCGATGAATACACGGTTGGTATTTTAGGTGACGATGTATTACCTTCTATTAAAATTATTCCTGCAAAAGGATTTTACGATTACTACACAAAATACAAAGCGAATGATACGCAGTATTTTTTACCCTCCGGTTTATCGGATGTTGAAGAAGCGCAGATCCGCAAGCTCAGTAAGCAAGCTTACGATGCGTTAGGTTGCAAGGGATGGGGACGTGTGGATCTGATGCGCGACAAAAATGGAAAAAATTGGTTATTAGAGGTTAATACCATTCCGGGATTAACAGATCATAGCCTTGTCCCCAAGGAAGTTATCTATCTTGGATATAAGGGTTCTGACTTGGTATTGGCGATTTTAGACAGTGCTTTTTGTCAACAGACCCTACTAGATAAGAGTAGCTTTTGCGGGTAAGATACCGTGATGTCTAAGATATTTATCAATAGTTTATTAGCTATATTGTTGGCTATATTTCTCATCATAGTCTATAACTATTTGAAAGATGGTAAGCATCTACCGATCCGTACGGTGAATGTTTCTGGACAGTTAACGTACTTAAATCCCGAAACGGTGCAACGGTTATTGGAACCTTTCGTTGCACAAAGTTTTTTTACGGTAAATGTACAGGGTGTTCAAAAAGCGCTCAATGGGCAGCCGTGGGTTGCAAGCGCACAAGTTCGACGCGTATGGCCAGATACCTTATTGGTACGCATCGAAGAACATGTCCCGATTGCTTATTGGGGACAAACGGAATTGGTGAGTGATCACGGTGTTGTATTCATGCCAGAATCGCTGCCTGATTTACCCTGGGTGCGGTTGAATGGACCCGATGAACAAGTGATGGCTGTGTTGTCGATGTTGCAACAAATGAATGAAACGTTGCAACCTTTGGATGTGCGTGTGCAAGCGTTAGAGTTAAACGAACGACGTGCGTGGCAAGCGGAATTAACGAATGGTGTACGCATTTATATGGGAAGTGTGGATGTAATACCCAGAATGCAACGGTTTGTGGAAAGTTATCCGAAAGATTTTAAAGATAACGCAGACAGTATTAGTTATGTGGATCTGCGGTATACAAATGGTTTTGTAGTAGCAAATGATTAGGTGAAACGATGATTAAAAAAACAGAAAAGAACTTATTAGTGGCCCTGGATATTGGCACATCGAAAGTTGTTGCGATCGTCGGTGAAGAAACGAACAATGGCACGGTTGATGTAATAGGCATTGGGCATCATCCATCGCGAGGCTTAAAAAAAGGTGTTGTCGTCAATATTGAAGCGACAGTTAATTCGATTCAGCGCGCCATTGAAGAAGCCGAATTGATGGCAGGTTGTGAGATTCGTTCTGTTATTGCGGGTATTGCGGGAAGTCATATACGTTCTTTAAATTCACACGGTATTGTTGCGATTCGAGAACATGAAGTCACCGAAGCGGATGTAGAACGCGTCATTGATGCTGCACGTGCTGTTGCCATTCCAACCGATCAAAAAATTCTACATATTATTCCTCAATCATTTGCGATTGATGATCAACAAGGTATTCGCGAACCTATCGGTATGTCCGGTGTTCGATTAGAAACTAAAGTACATATTGTTACCGGTGCGGTCAGCGCTGCGCAAAACATTGTTAAATGTGTGCGTCGTTGCGGCTTAGAAGTGGATGATATTGTATTAGAACAATTGGCATCAGCGCACGCAGTATTAACCGAAGATGAAAAAGAATTAGGCGTGTGTTTGGTGGATATCGGCGGCGGTACAACGGATATTATTATTTTCACGGATGGTGCGATTCGTCACACCTGTGTTATTCCCATTGCGGGCGATCAAGTCACGAATGATATTGCCATGGCATTGCGTACGCCAACTCAATGTGCAGAACAACTCAAAAAACAATACGGTTGCGCTTTATCTGAATTAGTTCAAGAGAATGACATCATCGATGTCACAACGGTCGGCGATCGTCCCACGCGTCAATTGACACGCAAAGCATTAACAGAAGTTATTGAGCCCCGTTATGAAGAATTATTCACATTAATAAAACATGAAATCATGCGCAGTGGTTTCGAAGATTTCATTGCCAGCGGCATTGTATTAACAGGTGGTAGTGCTAGAATACAGGGTGCCACAGAATTGGCAGAAGAGATTTTTCATATGCCCGTGCGGATCGGATATCCGCAATACGTCAGTGGTTTGACCGATGTTGTTAGCAATCCGATGTACTCAACTGGCGTCGGTTTGTTGCTTCATGCACAAGCACAAATGAATAAACAACGGCCCACTTTCTGGGGACGTCATGGTCAATCCATATGGCGCCGCATGCAAAGTTGGTTTCAACACGCAAGTTAGGGAGAAGGAACATGTTTGAATTTGTCGATGAATCAGCAAAAAATGCCATTATTAAAGTCATTGGTGTAGGCGGCGGCGGTAGCAATGCGGTGGATCACATGGTGAGCCACGCCATTGAGGGAGTCGATTTTATTGTTGCCAACACTGACAGGCAAGCGCTGGAAGCATCCCGTGTTCCGAATAAAATTACCATTGGCCAGCAAATCACCAAAGGATTAGGTGCGGGCGCGAATCCTGATATCGGTCGTGAAGCGGCCTTAGAAGATAAAGAACGTATTTTACAAGCCATTGATGGCGCAGACATGATATTCGTCACGGCGGGTATGGGCGGTGGTACGGGTACGGGTGCGGCTCCAGTGGTGGCTGAGGTAGCGAAAGAGCATGGTATTTTAACGGTGGCCATTGTGACCAGACCCTTCCCATTTGAAGGCCGTCGTCGTATGCAAGTGGCTGATGCCGGTATTCAAGAATTGAGCAAACATGTGGATTCTCTGATTACTATTCCTAATGAAAAATTATTGACCGTATTGGGTAAAAGTATCTCTTTATTGGATGCTTTTAAAGCAGCCAATAATGTGTTATTAGGCGCTGTTCAAGGGATCGCGGAATTGATTACCCGCCCCGGTTTGATCAACGTGGACTTTGCTGACGTGCGTACAGTCATGTCTAAAAAGGGTATGGCCATGATGGGTACGGGCGTTGCCACGGGTGAAAACCGTGCACGAGAAGCCGCTGAAGCGGCTATTTCAAGCCCATTGCTTGAGAACATCTGTCTGACGGGTGCTCAAGGCGTGCTGGTAAATATCACTGCGGGCATGGATATGTCCATTGGGGAATTTGAAGAAGTGGGTGAAGTCGTGAAGAGCTTTACCTCAGATGATGCCACCGTGGTGGTGGGTACGGTGATTCATCCTGAAATGTGTGATGAGTTACGGGTAACGATTGTGGCCACAGGCTTGGGTCAAAAGGCACAAGTAGGTACCCCTGAGAAGGCTAAAACCCTTTTAGGTGGCACACAAGCCGATGGTAGCATCGATTATGGTAGACTGGATAAACCTACGGTGATGCGCCGTGGTAATGAATATGGCAGCCGTTCAGGGTCAGACTATTCAGCATCCGGATCAGATTATTTAGATATACCCGCATTTTTACGCCGTCGTCAGGGTGAATAGCTGTCATTGCGAGGCCCGCACATTTATGCGTCATTGCGCGAGGCCCGCACATTTATGCGTCATTGCGCGAGGCCCGCACATTTATGCGTCAT
>CAYUEL010000028.1:14874-16967 GCA_964443025.1 uncultured Gammaproteobacteria bacterium
TGCGAGGCCCGTAGGGCCGAAGCAATCCATCCCAGATAAGCAGTTGGATTGCTTCGGCCTAAAGGCCTCGCAATGACAGATAGATCTCGCAATGACAGGTAGATAGAGATTTGATTTTCTTTCGGGGCATGTTATAATGCCCCGATTTCATTAGGGATTTTGGCAACAAGGTTTGGTTACACATGAGTCACATGATTAAACAGCGTACGTTAAAGAATACCATCCGTGCAACGGGTATTGGTGTTCATACAGGGAATAAAGTTTATCTTACGTTAAAATCGGCGCCCGTGAATACAGGCATCATTTTTCGTCGTACCGATCTAAATCCCGTGGTTGAAATCCCAGCTTGTTGCGCGAATGTAGGTGATACTCGTTTCTCAACATCCCTCACCAAAAATGGTGCAAGCGTTTCTACGGTTGAACATTTGTTATCTGCAATGGCAGGTTTAGGTATTGATAATGCGTATGTAGAATTGAGTTCTGCTGAATTGCCCATTATGGATGGTAGCGCGGGACCGTTTGTATTCCTATTGCAATCAGCCGGTATTTGTGAACAAAATGCACCCAAACAATTTATTCGCATCAAAGATAGGGTCATGGTTCAAGAGGGTGATAAATCGGCCATGGTTGAACCTTATGATGGCTTTAAAGTAACGTTTGATATTGAATTTGATCATCCTGTATTTCGTGAAACAGCACAATCCGTTACCATCGATTTTTCTGAAACATCTTATATTAAAGAAGTTAGCCGTGCTCGTACGTTTGGTTTCTTAAGTGATGCAGAAAAAATGCGCGCTGCTAATTTAGCTTTAGGTGCTAGCATGGATAATACAGTTGTTATCGATGAATACCGTGTGTTGAATGAAGATGGTTTACGTTACGATGATGAATTCGCGCGTCACAAAATTTTAGATGCCATTGGTGATCTTTATTTGTTAGGTAAAAATTTAATTGGTGCATTTCATGGTGTTAAATCAGGACATGCAATGAACAACCAATTATTGCAAGCCTTGATGGCAAATCCTGATGCTTGGGAAGTGATTACGTTTGAAGATGAACAGGTGACTCAAGGGGCACCGCTCGCTTGCCAATGGGAAGCCGTGAACGCATAGTGAACGTGAATCTGAATACTTCGTCATTGCGAGGAGCGCGTAGCACGACGAAGCAATCCACCGCTTAACAAGAATAGATTGCTCGCCTCTCGGCCTCGCAATGACAAAAAGAGATCAGGAGCTTTGTAAAACATGGAACCGTTACAAGCCATCCTTCTTGGCGCCATTCAAGGTCTCACCGAGTTTCTACCTGTCTCCAGTACCGCACACTTATTACTCTTTTCTAAACTTGCTGATTATCCCGATGAAGGATTGGCCTTTGATGTCGTCTTGCATTTGGGTAGCGCATTGGGTCTGATTGTTTATTTTCGCAAAGAAATCATGTTTATGATCAAAGATTGGGTCAAATCATTATTCGGACAGGGTACAACATTCTATTCAAAACTAGCCTGGTATTTAATCGTTGCAACTATTCCTGTTGGATTAGCAGGCATTTTGTTTGGCGATTTAATTGAAGGTGTAGCACGAAACGGCGTACTCATTGGTATCACGGCAATTATCTTTGGTATTCTGCTCGGGCTTGCTGATTTTTTCTCAAAACGTGATCGTTTCTTAGAAACTATTAAATTTAAGGATGCCGTTTGGGTGGGGTTGTTTCAGGCACTGGCTATTATTCCTGGGGTCTCGCGTTCGGGTATTACGATCACGGCAGGAAGGATGATGGGATTATCACGTCGGACGGCCTGTTGTTTTGGATTTTTAATGTCTATTCCTGTAATTTTACTGGCAGGTTTGCTCCAAGCGTATAAACTAGTGAATAATGAAGCAGTCATGGATGTTGAACCCTTGCTCATAGGCTTTGTGGTTTCAGCTGTTGTTTCATTTTTAACGGTTTTTGGGTTAATGAAAGTGATTGAACGTGTGAGTATGTTGCCTTTCGCCATTTATCGTGTGGTATTAGGCTGTGTGTTACTCTATGTATTTTTATAAAGATTTATAAGGAGCCATTCATGGATGATCTTCGGACTTGGATGTTAGCCG
>CAYUEL010000028.1:16977-19183 GCA_964443025.1 uncultured Gammaproteobacteria bacterium
GCTTTAATGGCTGTGATGTTGATGTTTACGTCTTCCTTGAGAGCGCAGGGGCATGCTTGGCAAGAAGATGTTGAAGCAGAGTTGGGCGCTGGTATGGCGGTTTTCCCTTGGTTTATGGGGTCTGATGAATACCGTGTGTTACCTATTCCTGTCATTGATCTTAGTTATAAAAAATACTTGTTTTTATCAACCACACAAGGTTTAGGATTACGTGCTATGTTGGCGCCTAATTTCATTGTTGGCGCTCGTTTCTTGTATGATTATGGTCGTCCGCAACATGGTCATGCAAAAGACATGGGCAGTTTGCCAGGAAGTTTGGATGCGGGTGTGTTTGCACGTTACTTAATTCTTCCTTGGTACATTAATGGTGATGTGCAAACGGCGGTAACAACAGCGGGTCATGAAGGGACTTATGGTTCTTTAGGCGCAGGTTATATTTGGGAAATTAATTACAATTGGGAACTCAATACACGTGGTAGCGTTACATTAGCAGATGAAAATTACATGGATGCTTATTTCGGTGTGGATGCAGCGGATGCGGCAAAAACAGGGTTTGCGCAATACGAACCCAATGGCAGTATTCGTGACTTCAGCGGTTCTACCGTCATTAGTTTTTTTGGTATTAAACAATGGCGAATATTCTCATCATTAGGCGCCAGTATTTTATTTAAAGAAGCAGGTGATTCAGACGTTGTTCAAGATCAATTGCAATGGCGTTTTATGATAGGCGCAACGTATAAGTTTTAACAGCACAGATTGTAATTCATTTGGCTGTATGATACGATTCGGCGATTCTGCGTTATTTATTAATGAGGTCGCCTAACATGAAGGTATTGCTTGTTCCTTTTCAAATAGATTCAGCAGCGCAGCTCAACGACATCGTGCAAAAAATAACTCTCATGGTAGCTGCAGTCCCATTAGCTGAAGAGCTTCATATAGTTTTTCCGGAATTAACATTAACAGGCGCAGATGCGGGCGATTATTTTTATAGAATAACAAATGATCAAATTGATAAAAGTCTTGAAACAATTAAAAAAACACAACGATTATTTCGAAACAAAAACGTTTCTTTCTACATAGGATTTCCCTACATCATAAATGGCAATCGGCATATTTGTCACGCGTGCATTAAAGATGGCGAAATAATGTATGTGAGAGGAAAGAGTGAATTGGCTAATAATATTGGGGGTGTTGAAGGGGCGAATTATCAAGAACATCAAGGTAAAACGACCAGCGGTGCTCGTGGTGGTGTGGAATATGAAACACGTTATTTTACGCCTGCGCCTAAAGAGGTTCAACCTATAAAAATTGCAGGACAAGAAAACGTTCCCTTTGGTGGTTATGCTGATTTAAATAATAAAGCATTAATTGTTTGTGAAGAAATGTTTGTCGGAGTTGAAGAAGGTGGAAATTTAGAAGAAAATCCCATTATTAAACTGGCAAAAAAAGGTGTCACAAGCTTTTTGATTACAAATGCAAGCCCTAATGCTAATTATAAATTTCCCAATAGGGTGGTAACGTTGCAGAAAATTGCAGATTATTTAAAGCAGATCGGAAAAACAAATATCAGCATGCATTATGTTAATTGGTATGGAACGCATTCTGCTAAAAATTTGTTTGATGGTGCTTCTCATCATGTATTTTATGATAATGAAAAATCAAATTATGTTATAAAATCGCAAGCACATTCAACAGATGTTTTCATATTTGATTCCAATAAACCGAAAGAAACACGAGACAATGCTGAATTCTTTTTAAGAGATAATACTGAAAAACATAATGGGCTAAATCTTCCTTATAAGAATGAACTTAATAATATTTATCCATTGCTATTTTCAGATGCAGAATATGCTTATCAAGCCTTGAAAAAGCAAAGTCATAAATATAATGGTTATTTCGTTTCATTAAGCGGAGGGTTTGACTCAGCATTTACGGTTGTAGTGCTTTCTATGGCATTAGATATTAAATTAAGAAAACTTGTTAAAAAGACGGCTAATCTTGAAACATCCATTAATACCATTTGTGAAGATCTATATATTGACGGTAAGAAAAATAGTGAACTTTATCATCAGTTAAAAGGTGCAAAGAGTCTGGATGAGGCGGCAGCAATTTTTAAACAAGGGCTTATTAAAACAGCCTATATTAAAACAGAAAATAATTCTACTGAGACAGAAGATGCAGCCAGAAGTTTGGCGCAAGAATTAGG
>CAYUEL010000029.1:0-5309 GCA_964443025.1 uncultured Gammaproteobacteria bacterium
AGCCAAATCTCAAACTTATTTTGCAAAATACAAGTCGTAATTTATTCTCAGAAATAATAAAGCCAAATTGGTCGTCATGGCTTGGGTTTGCTTTTGAAAATTTTTGTATCAAAAATGCTTTCTACATGGCAAAGCTAATGGGTTTCGCCGATCAGGTCTTGCACTGGGGTCCCTTATTTCATAAGCAAGATCAACAATTTCAAATTGATCTAGTCTTTGTAAGACAAGATAAGGTTATTACTATGTGCGAAATAAAATATCACGCTGAACCTATTTCTGTCGCCATTATCCCTGAGGTAGAAAGAAAATGCAGTCTTATCACCTTGCCTCATGGCTATACTTTGGAAAAGGTACTGATCTCCCGTTTTGGGATGGATCCCGCGCTTACCGCGTTCAAATATTTCCATCATTCAATTTGTGTGAATGATTTTTTTAATTGACGTAATTCATTTGCATGTAAGTTTATTAGGATTGTAGGGAAGTTCTTGTCCTGCTACTTTAACAATTAAATTACCTTGTTTTGCATTGACAGCTTCTTGAAGGGCTTCGAGCGCGGAAGTTTGATTTTTTTCACTAGGACCGTCGTCGTCGAACACTGACCAACTGAGTGAATTAATATCGCTATTGCCCAAATCAAGTACTTTTAATTTACAATTTTCTTCTTTTAATGCAGATGCAATGAGTTCCGTGCCATCGGCTCCAAAACTACATTGATCTAAAGTCAGTGTTTCCAAAGAGGGGTGCGACTGAATAAACTGAGCCATTACCTTTGCAACATCCAGTCCATAATTTGAATGGGGTGGGTAATGACTCAGTTTAATCTGTTTGAGTGTGGGTTGCTTTTCCAGCGCATCTATTATTTTTCCTGCATGGGTCATGTAAGTAAGGTATTGGCCCTGTTCGAACAGGCTCACCAACTCATTCATGTCGCTGCTGATATCGATGGTCTCGTTAGCTGTGTTAATTTTTTCCAGAGCTTGAGTTAAACATTTTTGCCGTTTCGCTAGAATTTCTTGTTGTGTTGCTTGAACTTGGGTTTGGATTTGAGTGCGTAGTATCGTGGAGTCTTGGTATGTTGGTCTGCCCCAGGTGACACGTCTTCGCGTGCGGTTTTGTTCACGGTTATATAATTTCGTTAATAAAGAACCCATTACTACTACCTTCAATGAGTAAAGAGTTTGAAAGTTAACGTTTTTACGTGAAAATGTCAACACCCCCTATAAAATTTTATCTTATAATTTTTCTTCCAAGGTGCTATGGGTTGTTAATCTTAAGTTATGAAATGGGTATTAAATAAGGGCTTTAGTTGTTTATAAACTTCACGAAATAATTTTAATTTATTTTCATAATAGTCCATCAATTCTTCTTCGGGCTCAATGACGTAATCGATTGGGGGTGATGCAAAAACTTTCTCCGGATCGCCACCATGAATAGCCAGCCAAGCCAATCGAGCAGCGCCTAATGCGCCGCCCACTTCAGCTTGCTTGCGGTAAATTAAAGGGTGTTTTAAGGCGGCGGCTAATATTTTTCCCCAATAGTGGCTGCGCGCCCCTCCACCGACAACTGAAACTTGTTGAGGGCTTACTCCTGCCTCGAGCATGGCTTGTTGACCATCCGCAAAAGCTAAGGCAACTCCCTCTAATACTGCCTGAGCTAAATCGCTTTGATTTGTATCATGATTTAAACAAAAAAATACTCCGCGTGCATGAGAATCATTATGCGGAGTTCGTTCGCCTGATAAATAAGGTAGAAATAAGGGCGTATTTTTCTGAATATGTTGTTTGGCATTTTCAATAATTTGATTAACGTCCTGTTTGTTCAAAACATGGCTTAACCAGGTTAAACAACTCGCAGCGCTTAAATGTACATTCATTTCATGCCATAAATTAGGCAAGCAATGACACATGGTATGCATTGCTGCTAAAGGATTGGGTCGGTAATGATTATCTGAAACAAAATAAACGCCGGAAGTTCCTAATGATAAAAGTGCGGAACCGGATGTTACGACACCCATACTGATTGCACTGGCTGCGTTATCACCGCCACCTCCAACAACTACGCAATCTTTAGAAATTCCCCATTGATTGGCAATGTCTGGTTTAATTGTTCCTGTTATATCGGAACCTTCAAATAATTGGGGTAATTGATTTAAAGTGATTTCAGTTGCATCGATCATCAGGTGGGAATAGTTTCTTTTACCCACATCGACCCAACTTGTGCCAGAGGCATCTGACAAATCGGTGGCGTAATCCCCAGTTATTTTTAACCGTAAATAATCCTTTGGTAATAAAATTTTGGCAATTCGTTTGAAAATATCTGGTTCGTTATGCTTCACCCATAAGACTTTAGGTGCAGTAAATCCAGCCATAATTAAATTACCGGTAATTTGATGTGCTTGAGGAACTCGCTGCAATAATATTTCGCATTCTCGAAAGGAGCGTTGATCATTCCACAAAATAGCAGGTCGTAGCACTTGATTATGTTGATCCAGTAAAGTAGCGCCATGTTGTTGTCCTGATAAACCTAATGCGCGGACACGAGCCAATTGATTAGGATGATCCTTTTTTAATTGTTGGATAGCTGTTTCAGTTGCACTCCACCAAGCATGGGGGTCTTGTTCAGACCATAAAGATTGAGGCCGAGAAACTGTTAAAGGATGGCTTGCTGTGGCAACAGGCATTTGCTGATCATCCATTAATAAGACTTTCACTCCCGAAGTGCCAAGATCGATTCCTAAATACATTTCATCCTCCATTTGAGTGAGATTTTCTCAAATTTGGGTATACTAGTCTATATGAAATTATTAAATTTTTCAGGGACATGCAATGAAAAAATCAGAAGATGATCAAGCGCTTTTAGGAAAATATCAACATTTCAGAAATAAGCAATTATATGAAGTGATTGGTTTTGCCATTCATAGCGAAACTCGTGAAGTGATGGTGATTTATAAAGCACTTTATCATTCAGATGAGTTCGGAATCAATCAAACATGGGTCAGGCCAAAATCTATATTTTTTGCGCAAGTAGAACATGAAGGAAAATTTGTGCCTAGGTTTATGCCTGTTAAGACATAGCGATCTTTTTAAGTTGATGCTCATCAAGGCGATAAACGGTCCAGTCTGTCATTGCCTCTGCGCCCAGACCGAGATAGAAATCGATCGAAGGTTTGTTCCAATCAAGACACCACCACTCCACGCGTCCACAATTACGCGCATGAGCAATTTCGCAAATGTGTTTGAGTAAAGCTTTGCCATAACCCTTGCCTCGATGTTGCTCGCGCACGTAAATATCTTCAATGTAAATACCGTGTCGACACAAGAACGTTGAATAATTATGAAAATAAATAGCCGATCCAACGGGTTCATTATTTTCTTCCAGTATCACTGCTTCAACGCGAGGATTTTCGCAAAAGAATGTGTTGATCACATCATCATGCGTTGCAACCACGTGTTCGTCTAATTTTTCATAAGCGGCTAGCTCTTTGATGAAAGCTAAAATAATTGATGCATCGTTTAGCGTTGCGGGACGTATGTGGTGATGTGTTGCCATAAGATCTCCTAAGAAGAACTTTATAGTCTTTTCATGGAAATTGTCAATGAGTCATTTATTCACAGCTAGGTTAAATTCCACCCATTTGGGGAGTATACAATTTAATAAATTAATGATTTACTGTTGAGCGGGGGTGAAGCATGAAAAAACTACCTGACAAGCAAGAGAAAGTTTTACATTTAGATGCAAATTATATTAATTTCTTAAAAGACGTCAAAGAAAAACTAAAAATTGCTCAATTACGAATGGCGCATGTAGTCACTCAAGGAGTCGTTCAATTTTATTGGGAACTCGGAAAGGAGCTTATTGGAAAACAAAAAGCCTACAAGTGGGGTGAGTATTTTTTAGATCAAATATCTCAAGATATGCGAGCTGCATTTCCAGAAATGCAGGGTTTTTCCAAAAGAAATCTTCAGAGAATGCGTCAGTTTGCTTCAATGTACCCGACTCTATCAATTGCGCCACAGGCTGTGGCGCAATTACCTTGGGGGCATATTTGTCTGTTGATTCATGCGGTTAGTGACACGATAGTAAGAGAATGGTACGCCCAACAAACACTTAAAAATGGTTGGTCGCGATCCATCTTAGTGATGCAAATTGAGTCCCAGCTCTCAATCTGATTTGGCTCAGCAGCTCTTGAAAGATCCTTATAATTTTGATTTTTTGACTATTCACGGCGAAGCACATGAAAGAGCGATTGAAGATGCGCTCATCGCTCACATTCGTGATTTCCTGCTTTAGCTGGGTCAAGGGTTTGCATTTGTCGGCTCGCAAGTTCCATTAGCTATAGATGGACGTGAATTTTTCATTGATTTACTTTTTTATCACACGCACCTTCATTGTTATGTTGTTATTGAACTTAAGGCAATAGATTTTAAACCTGAACATACGGGCCAACTTGGGTTTTATCTCGCAGTAGTGGATGATCAGCTGAAAAAAGAAGTCGATAATCCAACAATTGGCATTCTGCTATGCAAATCAAAAAGCAAAATCATTGCGGAATATGCTCTCGGAAAAATTAATGCACCCATTGGAATATCTGAATATGAATTATCAAAAGCTTTACCAAAAGAATTGAAAGCAAACTTGCCCACTGTGGAAGAGTTAGAAGCTGAATTGAATCAACGATTGGAAACCCCCATCTCAATTTAATAACGAACTTGACACAAATAGAGTTTTGCTTTAGTTTGTTCTCGAAGAGAGGCAATTCATTCGAAATGAAAACAGCAAAAACTTTAACACTATTTATTACTATCTTATTGTTGATTGGCTGTTCCCATAATAACAATAATGCTACAAATGAACTTCTCGAAAAATCTTTTCAAAAAAATCTGGATTTATTGCGTGAAGAGCATCATCTTCCGGGCGCGGTGTTATTGGTTAAATCGCCGAGTTATGAAGGAATTCTTGTCACAGGCGATACGGCATTTGATAGCGGAGAACCCATTACGGCTGATACATTATTTGGTATTGGTAGTATTACTAAAACCATTATTAGCGCGATAATTTTAAAATTAGAGGCGGAAGGAAAGCTGAATATACAAGACCCAATAGGGCCTTATTTTCCAGAATATCCTCGCTGGGAAAATATTACGATTGAACAATTGTTAAACATGACAAGCGGCATATTTAATTACATGAATGATGAAATATACAAAAATGATTTGAACGATCATTTCCAAAAAGATTGGGATGCAGATCAATTGATTAATATTTCCTATCAACACACAGATGATTTCAAACTAGGAAGTGATTGGAGA
>CAYUEL010000029.1:5319-19144 GCA_964443025.1 uncultured Gammaproteobacteria bacterium
TTGGGAAAAATCATCGAACACGTAACGCAGCAACCGGTATCCAAAACATATGCCGCATCTGATCGCCTCGCGCAAGGATATTATAACGGCGTTTTGATGAAATCTTCATTACTCAAAAATATCGGGTTTGCTTCGGGCGGAATGGCAATGAGCGCACGGGATTTAGCTACTTTCCTCGAGCATTTGTTTATACAAAAAGATTTACTTCCCGAAAAACAATTGAGTGAAATGATAACTGGCGTTCCAAGTTCTTTAGGAAAAATGCGGCCGCCTAATGCCCAATTTGCATTAGGTTTAGGGGTTCTCAATGATGGTGAATTAGGAGAAATATTCAGTTATACCGGTGTTATTCCCACAGGCACAGCAATGTATTTATGGATTCCGGAGAAGCAAACTTTGATTATTGCATTCGCAAGTTTGGATCGTTATGGTGATAAAGATTACGATATATTGTTTTTAGATAAACCTTTTGTGAAAAATGTATTGGGTCTTCTTTTCTGATATTAACCAAAAACCCTTCATTTGGGAGGATTTACATTTTCATAAATTAATGGTTATCTATTTGTTTAACCTGAGGACGTTAAATAAAGGAGAATCAATATGATAAAGGCGCTTGATAAAACAGAACAAGTATTGCGATTGGATTCAAATTACATAGATTTTTTGAGTGACATTAAAGAGCGGCTCAAAACAACTCAGATTCGTGCAGCATTAGCTGTCAATCGTGAGCTTGTCAATTTTTATTGGCAATTGGGAAAAGAATTGATTGAGCAACAAAAAAAATATGCTTGGGGGGAACATTTTTTACGGCAATTTTCTCATGATTTAAAAATTGAGTTTCCCAACATGCAGGGATTTTCCGTTACAAATCTTAAGCGTATGCGGCAATTTGCTAATGAATACCCAATTGGCCCACAGGCTGTGGACCAATTGCCGTGGGGCCATATTTCTCAGTTAATTCAAACGGTTAAGGATAATTCGGCTCGTCAATGGTACGTTCACCAAACCTTAAAAAATGGTTGGTCGCGATCCATCTTAGTGATGCAAATTGAGTCCCAGCTCTATGAACGTCAAGGCAAGTCAGCTCAAAAAATAAGCAATTACCACGAGCAACTGCCTTCATTGCAATCCGATCTAGCGCAAGAGCTTTTGAAAGATCCTTATAATTTTGACTTTCTTACTATTCACGATGAAGCACAAGAAAAAGCTGTCGAAGATGCTTTGGTCACGCATATGCGTGATTTTCTGCTTGAACTGGGGCAAGGTTTTGCTTTTGTGGGTTCCCAAGTACCTTTGACATTCGACGATCAGGAATTTTTTATCGATTTGCTCTTTTATCATTTGAATCTTCGCTGTTATATTGTCATCGAGCTTAAGGCAACAAAATTTAAACCTGAGCATACGGGTCAACTGGGGTTTTATATGGCAGTTATTGATGATCAATTTAAAAAAGATATGGATAACCCAACCATTGGCATCTTGCTTTGCAAATCAAAAAATAAAGTAGTCGCTGAGTATGCATTAAGCGGATCAAAAGCGCCGATTGGTATATCGGAATATGCGTTATCAAAAGCTATTCCTGAGAAACTGAAAACAAGCTTACCAAGCGTTGAAGAGCTTGAGGCTGAATTGAATCAGAAGATTAAGGTTTGCGAAGAGGCGTAATTTGAATTTGCGCAGCAACCTGCTGCGCAATTATACCTTAAGTAAAAAATTATTTTCTCATCAACACAGCCATGGTTAATCGGTTAATAGAGATTAATTTCCCTTCTTCGTTTTTAATTTCAATTCCCCAGACTTGTGTGGTGCTACCTAAATGATAGGGTTTGGCGGTGCCGATTACATAACCTTCGCGTGCTGAACGAATATGATTCGTGTTGATATCCAGCCCCACGCAGTAATGGGTATTCAGATCAACGCAAAGATTGGCCGCGGTGCTTCCGACTGTTTCTGCTAACACGCAAGAAGATCCGCCGTGCATGATACCGATCGGCTGTTTGGTGCGATGATCAACCGGCATGCGCGCGGTTAAATAATCATCACCAAATTCTATAAACTCAATCCCCATTAATTCAGCTAGGGTGTTTTTGCTGCGCTCATTGGCGGTTTGTAAATCGAAGTCTGTTTTCCAGATTTTCATGGCTTACCTCTGTGATTTTTGGTTTTGGAGATAAGTGGCAGTATAGCATGGAGAAAAAGCGGGAATTAAGCATGAGCCAGATAGTGACTGAACCATACTCTTACAGTATCTTCACCTAAATTGTCGTAGATATAACCGATGATTTTTTCAAGCTCTTCAAATGTAGGTGGCTCTGGTTCAACACCATTTTCTTCAACACTGGGAAGGTGGTGCATGTAGCCTCCGAAATATTCATCACAAAAATTTGTGTAATCTTCAGTGAAAAGAATAAACTCATGCCACATGTCATCAATTTCAATCATGGATTTCATGATGCCAATTTCGCGTGGTAATTGTATGTTAGAAGGGTTTTCCTGCTGATCTTGCGCGAGCTTTACTGTTACCCATAAATATTTTAATACTTCTTGAAAAGCTTGTTCAGCGGGTAAGGCGTGATTAGGGTAACGCTTTGCATATGCTTTTAGTACATGCGAATGCTTGTATTTTAGTAAAATTTCGAGTGCAGGTAATTTCATTATGCACCTCTCAAAATCATGGGTGAATGCTAAACACTCACCCAGTTTATTGAGACGGTAATTTATTTACTAATTTTACTGGCGCGATTAGCAGCCAAGCATGGCCAGCTGCAGCGACATGCAAAGTTTGATTGGTTTTTACTCTCTGCAATCGCTTTAATGATTTGATTAATAAGTGCTTTTTTCATAAAATAGTCCCCACTGTTAGTTTGATAATTAATCATACAGGGAAGGCATTTTTATTGCAAGAGGTTGGCGGTGGGCCCACTAGGGTGAGCTGCACCGCAGCGAACGCCCGACAGGGATGTCGGGCTGAACAGTGCACCAGGGATGGTTCGCTGTGAGTTTTGGGATTAGATTTGGTGGGCCCACTAGGACTTGAACCTAGGACCAAAGGATTATGAGTCCTCTGCTCTAACCAACTGAGCTATGGGCCCGAAATTGTGGATGTAAACATCCCTGTAGTCTGTACCTGGGTGGCCATCCATGGCCACCCGTTTTCGCTGAAAATGCTAACGCATTTTCCTGGCGCTCAAACCCTCTGCTCTAACCAACTGAGCTATGGGCCCGCGAACTTAGGTATTCTACCGTAATTCGTACTAGGGTGCCCATACTTTCACACAATTTCGACCGCCAGTTTTAGCCATATACAATGCCTTATCTGCGCGATCAATGGATTCTTCTACAGGAACATTAGGATCAAGCAAGGTCAACCCAAATGAGACGGATAAATGGATGGATTGTTGAGTCCCAATATCGATAAGCAAGGCTGCAATGCCTTCCCTCAATCGTGAGATCATCTCCAACCCGACAGTTAAGTCCGTGTTTTGCATGAAAAACAAAAACTCTTCACCACCATAACGAAATATCTTGTCATAGGGGCGAATGTGCTTAACAGAATACTCAATCAAAGCAATCAAGACGTGGTCGCCCGTAGTATGCCCATAAGTGTCATTAATCTTCTTAAAAAAATCGATATCCATCATAGCGATAACACAGTCTTGTTTCTCGCGCTTGATTAACTCTTGGTGTTCGCGAAGTATGGGCAACATACTTACCCGTGTTATTGCGCCTGTAAGCGGGTCGTGATTGTACAATGTATCATCAAGTTCGCGTTTTAATGCGTATATTTCAAGGCGCATTCGTTCAAGCGCATTTGCAAATTTGTCATAATCAATGGTTCGAATAGAATTATTTGCATTCTCGCATAACAATTGAGTACAAAGCTGATGCATGCGCTGATGCTCTTCACCAATTGCAATGAACCCAGGATGTTCCCGTAATTTTTCAGCGATCTTGCCACCGTAATACCATTGCCCAAATCGACAAGCCTTATGTGCCATCGGGCTTAGATCGTGCTCATCACCTGGTAATCTGCAAATCAGGGTACGCGTTAAGGCGTTATACCATTGCTGATGGTTAAAGAGCGCTTGCTCCAATTGCTCAATGTTTTTTTGTACTTCTTCACGGCTTACGTAGTTCAGTAACATTATTCACCTGGATATTGAGATAGGATGGTTATCAGTATAATACTGAATCTTGTCTTGATGCAGGTTTAGGGGTAAAATGAAGGTTGACTTCCATAGTAAAGTCAGTTAACATAGTATCTTGCAAACTGCACTATTATGAATTATCATTCTTACCTAATGAGAATCTTGAAAAAACTATATCTAACTGGTTGAATTTTAATGATTTGGAAGACGATTCAAAAATTTAAATTAGTCATCATTTTGTTGTCGATATTACTGCTACCTTATTTTTTTGGTAGCTATGTTCCTATCGAAATAAAGTCAGGTTTTTATGCGCTCAGTTTGAGCATGAAATCTATCCTCGAATTTATTCTACCGTTCATTATCTTTAGCTTTCTATTTTTATCCCTGATCTCATTAGGGAGTGGTGTGATCAGTTTCATTTTGCTTTTAGTATGCATGGTATTTATCTCAAATTTCACAGCAATCATGACAGCATACGGCATTGGCGTGAATGTGATTGATTCATTAGTGGGTGATTTATCTGCCACCGCTCCCGAGCATTTAGCCTTGCAACCTGCGTGGGATTTTACAATTTCTAAAATTCTAACGAATCAGCAAGTACTTATTTTCGGTTTTATTGTGGGAATGTTTTTTGCGATGCGTCCCAATAAGCTTGCTTTAACAATCGCACAACGATTGAATAAGTACGCACAGATATTCTTACGAAAAATATTTATTCCTTGCCTACCCTTGTTTATTTTAGGGTTTGTTTTTAAATTAGAACAAGATGATGTTTTGGGAACAGCATTTTTAGTTTATGGGCCCATATTATTTCTAGTCGTGGGTACGCAGCTTATTTATACTAGTACACTTTATTTAATCGCTGCAGATTTCTCGATCAAGAAGTTCTTTTTCTACATCAAGAATGTTATTCCTGCCACATTAACAGGCTTTAGCAGCATCTCTAGTGCTGTCGCTATGCCAATCCTTATTTTATCAACGGAAAAGAACATCGGGGATAAAAAAATGGCACAAACTATTGTGCCAGCCGTGATCAATATCCACACGTTAGGCAGCGCATTAGGATTAACGTTACTCATTCTTGCCACATTGGTTACATTTAATATGCCCATTCCTCCTATCGAGACATTTATTGTTTTCGCTTTCTTTCAAGCACTCAGTAAATTTGCCGTGGCAGGTGTCCCTGGTGGCGCGTTGATCGTTATCGCACCACTCATGCAAACGTATTTAGGATTTAGCGGAGAAATGATTGGGTTGATTACAGCGATCTATATGATTTTTGATCCTTTTGGAACTGCAACCAACGTTACTTGCAATGGCGGATTTTCCATTCTCTTTAACAAAATTTATAACGCAGTTCAGGTTCGTTTCGCAAAGAAGACCGCTGTTGAACAAACTTATTAAGTAGGGTTGTTATTTTTCTTTTTCTGTTGTTTCCGCTTACGATGCTGTTCCATAATATGTTCACGAAATTCATAAACCGTGAGAGCAATGCCTATAAGTACAAGAACCACAAACACAGCGGCTACTTTAATCAAAAGGTTATCATCCATTTCAGGCCTCCTAGGATAAAGTATAGGATATTTTTTCAAAAACCCCCGATTCGCGTTTATTCGGTATCGGGTTTGTTTTTACGTGCTCGAGGATGTGCTTGATCATAAACCGATGCTAAATGTTGGAAGTCTAATTGAGTATAAATTTGAGTGGTGCTCAGATTCGCATGACCCAAAAACTCTTGTATGGCACGTAAATCACCACTGGATTCTAATAAATGACTCGCGACAGAATGGCGAAATTTATGCGGATGAAGGCTTGAATTTAAACCCAAGCGCTTTCCCCAGTCACTCAAACGTTTTTGAATGGCGCGCCCACCCAGTTTACGACCTTGTTGACCAATAAACAACGCTGGTTCGTTTTCATTGGCCCATGTTGAACGAACATTCAACCAGGCTTTAATTTGTTGTTGCGCTTGCTTCCCCACAGGAACGATGCGTGTCTTATTGCCTTTGCCTGTGACGCGAATTAAACCTTCATGCAAATCCAAATCAGGTAAACAAACATTCACCAATTCACTTAAACGTAATCCAGAAGAATAAAATAATTCCATGATAGCCAAATCACGAATTAAAATTGGAGAAGCATCCGTTTGCATAAGTAATACGGCAACCTGATCGACATCCAACGTTTTGGGTAAGGGTTTATCTGCCTTAGGTGTTTTGATACCAATGGCAGGATTATTCTCGCACCATTTTTGACTACAACAATACTTAAAAAAACTGCGTAAACTTGCAAGCATACGCGCCAATGATCGAGGTGATTTCCCTTGTTTATGGGCGTGCATGATCCATTGTTGAATATCAAAGTTGGCAATATGTTTTAATGATTTTTCTTGAATATAAACATACCATTGTTGCAAATCACGTTGATAATTTTCGCAAGTATGTTTTGAAAAACAACGTTCAAATTGACAATGATCAATAAAGGATTGAATGGCTTGTTGCAACTCAGCCATACCATATTCCTGAATAAACGGTGGTTGCAGATCCTGTCAAATAAATAGATTGATTAACATCAGGCCAAGTGACTTCACATTGACCACCGGGCATCGAAACAATAATAGGTGATTGCGCTAATTTTTCATGCATAACGAATGCAGCAGCAGCACTTGCGGCGGAACCACAAGCTTGCGTAACTCCAACGCCACGCTCGTAAACGACTAATTGAATACGGTGTTGATCAATTTTTTGAATGATACTCACGTTCACACCTTCAGGAAATTGCTTATGTTCATTCAGTGTTTTTCCGAGAACCAACAGATCAAGTGTTTGTTTTGGCTCTTCAATAAGAATAGCATGTGGATTGCCTAATGTAACAGAATGAATAGTCATAGAGTGTGAATCTATCTTTACTTGAAAATCCGGTAGAAAAACAGGTTTTCCCATTGCAACGGTAATATGTTCATCATCTTTCACTTCAACTGAAATTGTTTGATGCTTCAATGAAAGGGATAATGTTTTTTTGTTCGATAAACCTTGCTCATGAATAAAACGAGCAACACAACGTGCGCCATTACCACAATGAAACGCTTCGCTTCCATCAGCATTGTATATCGTGTAAGAAAAATCAGCGTTGTTGCTATTGCCGATAACCAAAACTTGATCACAACCAATACCGGTCCGCCTGTCTGCCATTGATTTTATAATGTCTTTATTGAGATTAATGGATTGAGTGACATTATCAATCACAACAAAATCATTGCTAAGACCGTGCATTTTACAGAATCGAATGGGTTGTTTTGAATGCAATAATTGTTCATGCGAAAATAAATCATTAATATTCTCGCGACGTGTGATTTCATGAGCTTTTCCATCAAGCCATAAAATTTCGCAACATTTAGGGCGTGAGTTATAATTTGAGCTCATGCTTTGTCCATAAGCACCGGCATCTTTCACCATTAAGATATCGCCCGATTGAATAGCTAATTTACGTTGTTTACCAAGAAAATCAGATGATTCACAAACGGGACCCACTACATCATATACTTGATGCGGTATATCACGAGGTTGAATCGGTTGAATATCATGCCACGCTTCGTAAAGAGCGGGACGCAAAAAATCATTCATGCCTGCATCGACAATGGCAAAACGTTTACCGTTTTGTTCCTTAATGTATTCAACTTTAGTTAATAAAACTCCAGCAGCTCCAACGATGCAACGACCCGGTTCTAAAATTAATGTAATGTTTTTATTTTTTAAAGTCTCGTTAAATAGCTGGCAAAGTTGTTGAATATCCATGGCAAGTTCATCTTTATAATGAATGCCCATGCCGCCGCCTAAATTAATGAATTCAATAGTGATATTTTTTGTAAGATCAAGCAAGCGTTGGAGCGCAAATTGGTAAGGGGCTGTTTCATTGAACTGAGAACCCATATGGCAAGCCAACCCTTTTAATTGAATATTTGGATAAGCTGGAACACGTTTAATGATTGCATCTGCATGCTCCAAAGCAATACCAAATTTATGCTCTTTTAAACCGGTAGCAATATAGGGATGTGTTTTAACGTTAATATCAGGATTGATACGTAGTGCTATGGGTGCTATTACATCAAGGGATTTTGCAACGTGCTGAATACGTTCGAGTTCAGGTAATGATTCTACATTAAAGCATTTGATTCCCGTTTGTAAGGCATATTGAATTTCATCATGTGTTTTGGCAACACCGGAATAAACAATTTTTTTTGCATTACCACCCGCGCGCAAGCAACGTATGAGTTCGCCTTTTGAAACGATATCAAAACCACTGCCTAAATTGGCCAGTAATTGCAAAATGGCAATATTACCATTGGCTTTAACGGCATAACAAATTAAATGCGGAATAGATAAGTGTTGTTGAAAATTAAAAAATTGTTGCTTGATGGTATCAGCATCATAAACATAGGTCGGCGTTCCATATGTTTCAGCAATGCGTTGTAATTCACTCGGATTGATCATGAGGATGTGTCTCTTCTTTTTCAGGCAAATAGAGTGGACCCTTTTGGCCACAGGCTGATAATAAACTTAATAGAACAATAAAAATGATAGTACGTATCATCAAGATTAACTCCGTAATCCAACGCCTCTTGTAAGTAATACAAAAGCTATTATGTAAAATAAGACTGTAACTCCAAATATAATGGAGATAGTTAATCCAATGGGTATATCCGAAACGCCTAACATGCTATAACGAAATGCATCGATCATGTATAAAATGGGGTTCACTAATGAAATTTTTTCCCAGAATGGAGGTAGAAGATCAACCGAGTAAAATACACCGCCTAAATAAATAAGTGGTGTAAGTACGAAAGTTGGCACAATTGCGATATCGTCAAAACTTCTTGCGAACATGGAGTTAATAAATCCAGCCAGCGAAAAAAGCGAAGCTGTTAAAAACCCCACCCCAAGCATCAATATTGGATGTTCAATATGAACAGGTGCAAAAAACATTGCAACTAATATCACAACTAATCCAACGATCAATCCGCGCAATATGCCGCCAAACATATAACCCATCAAAATAATACTATTGGGAGTGGGTGAAACTAAAATTTCTTCAATGCTGCGTTGAAACTTTGCACCATAAAAAGAAGAAACTACATTATTATACGCATTTAAGATCACAGACATCATGATAAGACCTGGAATAATATATTCCATATAACTGAAACCGTTCATGGGTCCAATGTGCTGGCCTATTAGATTTCCAAATATCACAAAATACAATAGCGCTGTAACCGCCGAAGGAAGCATGGTTTGAATCCATAAGCGGAAAAAGCGATGCGATTCTTTTCGAATAATAGTTGTGAATGAAACCCAATCCCTGTATTTATACATTTGAACCACCTTTAGGTTCATTAATGGCGTTTAAAAACAATGCTTCCAATCGATTGCTTTTATTGCGTAAACCTGCAACATTAATTTTTGCTTGTGTAATTGCTGTAAACATTTCATTCAATGTTTTTCCCTCAGGTACATCCACTTCCAATGTTTCTGGATCTACTAGGCGAACGCTAAATCCAGGTAATGTAGGAGCTTCATCAATACGTTGCCCCAATTCTAATATAAAACCTTGTAATGGCAATTGCGCTAATAATTTTCGTGTACTGGTGTTTTCAATGATTTCGCCACGGTTGATAATCGCAATGTTGCGGCACAACGATTCGGCTTCTTCCAAATAATGTGTTGTTAAAATAATGGTGGTACCTTGTTCGTTAATATTGCGCAGAAACTTCCACATGCTCCGACGTATTTCAATATCGACACCAGCGGTAGGTTCATCCAGAATCAATAACCTGGGTTTATGCACAATAGCGCGTGCGATCATCAAGCGACGTTTCATACCACCTGAAAGCGTGCGCGCACGAGCGTCGCGCTTATCCCAGAGGTCAACTTGTTTTAATGCATGTTCAGTCGCCTTGATTGCTTCACGCCTTGGCATACCGTAAAAACCTGCTTGATTTTGAATAATATGCCGAACCTTTTCAAAGATATTGAAATTCATTTCTTGAGGAACCACGCCAATATAAGATTTTGCCTCAGCCCAATCTTGATCAATGTCTTTATCAAAAATTTTGACCGTACCACTGGTTTTATTCACAAGCGAACAGATAATGCCAATGGTTGTGGATTTGCCCGCGCCATTGGGACCCAGTAGCGCAAAAAAATCCCCTTCCTCAATCGTTAAGGAAATGCCTTTAAGCGCCTGAACTTGTCGAGGATAGACTTTATGAAGGTTTTCAATGGATAATGCGTGCATGTGTTGAATTTTATCATATTAATGCCATATAAAACGATAAGAATTTATAATTGTTGCCATTAGTTTATTTATATATTTTAAGGTCAGGCATGGATATCAAAAGACCTATTAACTACCCTTAAGATGAGGGTGCTATTACATGTTAAACACACTAAATAACAATAAAATCAATAGGCCAATTACCTTGGCGCTATCCTGCTTGGTTGCGCTACTGGGATTAGTGGTTATCATTGGCTGGCTAACGTCGAATACTCTTCTAATTCAAATCAGCACACAATTCGCCCCAATGCAATTTAATACAGCGCTGGGTTTTTTATTGGTAGGCTTGGGATTGGCGTTGACTATTTTAAAGTATCGGAAGCTGAGTCTAATATCAGGCGGGGTTGTGGCGATGCTTGCGCTACTCACGCTTGGGGAATATATTTTTCAAGTGAATTTAGGCATCGATGAACTATTCATTTCCCACGCCTTACAAGGGGACGTTTTATATCCTGGCCGAATGGCACCCAACACCGCTTTTTGTTTCTTATTAATAGGATTATATTTATTCGCTTTAAATTTAACAAGAGAAGGTAAACACAAAAAAATTATTGCGGGTTATTTATCCCTAATTGTTCTTATTATTAGCTCCATTTCAATTGTCGGTTATAGCCTAGGTACCACCTATGCTTATACATGGGATGGCATTATTCGGATGGCATTTCACACATCGGTTGGGTTTATCTTATGGTCCATTGCGGGGAATATGGTAGTTTTACAAGAACCTGATTTAGCATTTAATAAAAAGTCAGCTTATATTCCGATAGTGATATTTATTACGAGTACAGCTATTTTTATCTTTATATGGCACGCATTGGTGAAGAAAGAAATACGTGATATTGAGATGATTCTTACGATGACTGAAAATCAAGTAGTTCGGCAGTTTAATGAATCGTTAAACATGCAAGTGAATGCAATGAAACGAAAGGCGCGTCGATGGGAAGTCTCCGGTGGTTTAACTGAATCTCAATGGAAGGACGATACAAATGCCTATATAAGAGACTTTCCTGCACTGGAGAGTATTGTTTGGACAGATCAGCATTACAATGAATTTATGATAATGCCACCCCAAAAAACGTCGGATGGAAATTATAAGTTTGAAATCATTTTTCCCATGAATTCTAACGGTCATTCTCTTGGGGCTTTAATAGCAAATTTTGATGTTAATAAATTCGTTACGCCCATTATTTCAAATCAACAAGCACGTTATGATATCCAGATAAAATATCAAGATAATGCTATTTATCAGGATGGTGATCCGATATCGTCAGCCCTGAAACCTTACGAAAGAAGCCAAAAGCTTCAATTGGGAAACATGGTATGGGATATGAGTATATGGCCAACTCAAAGTACAGTCGCTTTTTATCAATCGTGGACAACAGGATTCGTTCTGATTTTTGGATTATTTGTGGCCGCAAGTTTGGCTTTAGGATACTGGTTTTTGCAATCTATAAAAGAATTGAATGATAAAAATAAAGCTATTCTGAGTGAATTACAGGTTATTAACAAAGAACTAGAAGCATTTAGCTATTCGGTATCGCATGATTTGCGTGCGCCATTGAGGCATATCAAAGGGTTTATTGGTTTGTTAGAAAAAAATAGCAGTTTTGATGTAGATGAAACAGGAAGAAAGCATTTTCAATATGTAAAAGAAGCCGCAGATAAAATGGGCGAACTTATTGATGATTTATTGGAATTTTCTCGGGCGGGTCGTGTTGAGATGAGAAAAGAGAAAATAGATTTAAATGAAATAGTTCAGAAATCATTGGAACATTTAAACAGCGAGATGGAAGGGAGGAATATAAAATGGGATACTGCGAATTTGCCAACCGTTAGTGTCGATCCCGTTTTAATGGGGACCGTATTTGATAATTTATTGGGAAATGCCATAAAGTTTACAAAAAACAAAGAAATAGCAGAAATAAAAATTCTTGTTAGTGAAGAAGAGGATAAATATATTATTTCTGTTCAGGATAATGGGGCGGGATTCGACAAACAATACACGAAAAAGCTTTTCTGCGTATTTCAACGACTTCATACGGTTGATGAATTCCCCGGTACGGGCATTGGTTTGGCGAATGTACAAAGAATCATACACCGGCATGGTGGTCAAACATGGGCTGAGGGAGAAGTAGATAAAGGGGCAAGCGTGTATTTTTCATTACCTAAACGAGGGGAGACAGAAAAGTGATACAAACAAATACAATTAGGCAAATTCTTTTAGTGGAAGACGATAATAAGGACGCTGAATTAATACTTTCCGCTTTACAAGAAATTAAACTGATGAATAAAATTGATCGATCAAAAGACGGAGCAGAAGCCATTAAATATTTAGAAGATAAGGCAAAATTATCCAATAACGGAAAAAACTTGCCCGCAGTGATATTGCTCGATTTAAAAATGCCAAAAGTAAGTGGTTTAGAAGTGTTAAAGCATATTCGTGAATCAGAGCATCTGCACTTTTTACCCGTGGTGATTTTAACTTCGTCTAAAGAAGAGCAGGATTTAGTAAACAGTTATCGACTGCATGTGAATGCTTATGTGGTCAAGCCGTTAGATATTCAGCAATTTGTTGCCGCCGTTAAAGAAATTGGTGCATTTTGGGCATTATTTAATGAGCAGCCAAATGGTGGCCAGTAACATAGGTTAATTAATGTGAATCGTTTACGTTATAAAATACTGCATTTAGAGGATGATCCCAGAGATGCTGAGCTTGTGGCTGAGTCATTAGTTGGGCAGCCTTGGGATGTAGATATTATCCATGTTTTGACAAAAGACGCATGCTCCAAAGAACTCAGAGAAAATCAATTTGATATTGTTTTGGTCGATTATTCAGTTGTGCATGAAAATATTTCCGATGCGATTAAAATGGTTCGAAAATTTTATGAACATTTACCCATCATCATTGTATCTGGCGCTTTAGGAGATGAAAAAGCTGTAGAAGCATTACGTCTCGGTGCCACAGACTATGCTTTGAAAGATAATCTGAGTAGACTTCCTCTTGTTATTGAACGCGCGATAAAAGAAGCACAGGTTAAGCAAAAAAAATTAGAATTAGAATCATCGTATCAAAAATTTTCAAAAAATTCACCCGTAGGGTTCTATAAAATGGATGAAAGGGGTAAATGCATTTATATAGATGATTCCGTACTCAATATGATGCGCTGTTCCGCGGAGGAAGTGTTGGGAGATTCCTGGGTAGTTTTTATTGATGACGAATATAAAGAACGTGTTCTTGAAGGATGGGGTAAAGCGATTAAAAATGAGACAGATTTTGAAATGGAAATGCAATTCGCACTTAAAGATGGTTCAAAACTTTGGATCTTAGCGCGAGCAAAGCTAGAGAA
>CAYUEL010000030.1:0-19126 GCA_964443025.1 uncultured Gammaproteobacteria bacterium
TTCAATGCGATGCATTGAACCCAACACGTCCCACCAGTTTATCACCTGATTTCCATTAGCGACAAGTAAGCATCCCTGCTGGCCTTTCCTGGGCGTGCGTCCCTGCACGCCCGTTCAATGCGATGCATTGAACCCAACACGTCCCACCAGTTTATCACCTGATTTCCAAATGTAGAGTCACAGCTTTTATCACGCAACCCATTCGTAGATTAATCAAAGATCGTCATATTGAAAAACAAGCGCTTATTAAGTCGTATCGTGATCAAATTTACTGTTAGGATTGACACCCTCTTAACAGACCTGTTACTTTATAGATATACAAAGATAGAAACGTGAGGCAAGGATGATTGCAGAAGAGGATGAGGGCGTCCTCGACCCGAGGACAAAGGCTATTTTTGATCAAATGCCTGGGTGTTGGGGTTGTAAGGACAAAGATTCAGTTTTTATGTACGCCAATTTTATGCGTATATCGATTGGACAAGTGGTTAATACCTAGCTAGCCTTAATGAAGGCGTTATCCCGTTCACGCACATAAGGAAATGATCATGTTACATTGGGTCTTGATTTTTCTTGTTGTTTCTATCATTGCGGGTATTTTTGGGTTCACAGGCGTTGCGGTACAAGCAGCGGGTATTGCCAAAATTTTATTTGCTATTTTTTTAGTATTATTTGTTGTGTCGTTGTTGATGCATGTATTGCGATAATTCATTTTGAATGGGGAATAGTCATGAAATCACTCACAATGGTAGGTATTATACTAATCGTACTGGGGATTATTACACTTTCTTACGATAGGTTTACTTATACGGAAAAAGAAAAGGTAGCTGAAATAGGGGATTTGACAGTGATGAACGATACTGAAAAAACGATTCATTTTCCTCCAATTTTGGGTGGGCTTTCGATTGTTGTTGGTATTGCGTTAGCGATTGTGGATAGAAGACGCAAACGATAACGTTACTCCCAATCTATGATCTGGAGTTTTTTTGCTTTAGCACGCATTTAAGAAAATTAGTAGATACGCAGTTTCCTCCTTGATTGAGTCGTAAAGATGTCATTTGACACCCCTTCAAAACACCTGTTATTGTACATATTAACGTAAGCGACACGTGAGGCAAGGATGATTGCAGAAGAGGATGAGGGCGTCCTCGACCCGAGGACAAAGGCTATTTTTGATCAAATGCCTGGGTGTTGGGGTTGTAAGGACAAAGATTCAGTTTTTATGTATGCCAACAAAGAGCTGGCACGTATTCTTGGTTTTTCATCTGACCGTTATCTTGATGTTGTGGGTCGTACTGATTTTGATATGCCTTGCAGGACAGTCAATTGTGCTGATTCTTTCAGGCTCCAAGATAAAGTCGTGATGGAACGTGGTATTAAGCTACAGATACTGGATATCCACCCTTTTGCGGATGGGGAATGGAAAGCTTATATATTCACCAAAACCCCCATATACAACCGCAAAAAAGAAGTGATGGGAACAATCCTTTATGGCCAAAGCTTAACGGACTCAGATATTGTTGCGCTTCGAGATGTTTCATTAATGACGGGCATGCCGAACTCATTGCAAGAGCTTCAAACCAGCATCTTACTTAAACGAAAGCTTTGTTCTGTTGAGTTGTCCAATCGAGAGTCGCAATGTTTATTTTTCTTTTTGCGAGGAAAGTCGGCTAAATTAATTGCCAATTACCTTAATATTTCTCAGCGAACAGTAGAAACTTACATTGAGCACTTGAAGAGTAAGTTTGATGCTTCAAATAAATTTGAATTATTTGATAAGGCTGTTCAGGCCGGCTTTATGAGTGCGATACCCGAAGGATTATTTTCTGAACAAGTCTCTATAGTATTAACGGAAGGGTGAAACCATTTGTCTTGACTAAAAATAGTCAACTCTATAAAATTTGTTTATCCAATAACTTTCCCATATAAGTTGTAGTAGAGGAAACAAATGACCCTAAATGATTTTATTGCTCAATGCAAAGCCACCCTAGAGGATAATCCAGATCTTTCCCAGATGATCTTGACAGATATTGAACTAACTACAGAAATGATTAGTTATGTATGCCAAATAATTAGCACCCATCGCAATATTAAAGAAGTTGACTTTACTAACGCCTCCCTCAGTGATGAAAGCATAAAAATATTATGTGAAGAATTAAAAAAATGCGATCATGTGCGCTCACTTGATTTAAGTAACAATGCTATTTCAACGCCTGCTGTAAAACACATTCGAGAGCTATTGAAAGGCAATAACACATTAGAAATATTAATTTTAAATGAATTAAATAATTACACCAATAAATATTTGGATCGTATTAACACGAAATTAGAGAATAACAAAAATGGTATTAGTAATATACAAGCAAATGCCTCGGTAACAAATGGGGCGCGTGTTACGAGGGGTTATTCGGCCGCAAGCTCTAGTTCAAATTCCAACAACTCCAGCCCCAATCCACGGGCGCCGTATGATCTAACCAACCTGGCTAACTCAATGTAAGCTAGACAACATGATCGTAAGCGTCGACGCATTTAAGTATGTTTCTCAGGTTTACTCATTCGGTTCGATTTGAATAATTTCAGGTATTTGTTTAAGCAATGAGCGTGCATATGACAATTCGCCTTTGGATTCCGCATAAATTGTAAACAACGGAGTTCCTTTTTCAATGGGTGTTTCAAGAGGTGTGTATAATTTCACACCGGCTGTTTTGGCATGTGGAGCGCCTGCTAATTTTGCGAGCCTGGAAATTAAGCGGTTATTGATATTAGTAACACGTCCGGGATGTTTTGCTGCGATAGTGTGTACATAAGGAGCAACACCCGGTTCTCGCAAACCACCTTGCGCATTACATATGGCTTGAAACTTTTCCCATGCTTTACCCGTATAAAGTAATTCAGTGGCAATGCGTTTACCATGACCTGGTTTCACTTGAGGTGAAAACTCAAGAATTTTACCGGCTAATAGTAAAGCACGATTACGCAGATCTTGTGGCGCATCATCATGATTTTGCAACACGGCAAGTACATCATGCGCTTCCAATGCAGGACCTATGCCGCGACCCACAGGTTGATTTCCATCAGTGGTAACAATATCTAAATGAATACCTAACGTATTGGCAACAGCAATAAATAATGTTTTTAAAAGTTGTGCTGCCTCCAGGGAACGTACTTTGGCTGTTGTACCAATAGGTACATCCAGTAAAATATGATTTGAACCTGCTGCAATTTTTTTAGAAAGTAAAGAAGCAATCAACTGACCTTCACTGTCTAAATCCATGGAACGTTCAACGCGAATGAGAATATCGTCTGCTGGACTTAAATCAACAGCGCCACCCCAGGCAATGCAACCGCCTTCGCGTTTTACAACTTTACGCAGGGTTTCTAATGATAATTCAACCGGAGCGAGAGTTTCCATGGTATCAGCCGTTCCTGCAGGTGATGTAATGGCTCGGGATGATGTTTTTGGCATGGTTAATCCAAATGCAGTTACAATCGGTACGACAATCAAAGTCGTTCGATTGCCCGGCAAACCACCCACGCAATGTTTATCCACTACAATCTCTTTTTGCCAGCTCAGTGTTTCACCTGCCGTGACCATCGCACGTGTTAAATCGGTAATTTCAGTTTGATTAAGACGTTGCCCCGCGCAAGCAGTTAAAAAAGTTGCAATGTGAATATCAGAGTAATAACCTTTTACAACGTCATCGATGATGTGTTGAATTTCATTGGCTTTCAGTGTGTGACCATACACTTTGGCACGCACGAAGCTAAGTGATTGAAGTGGTTCAGGGTGTGAGAATGTGACTTCATCACCTTCCTGGGCATTCAGTAAATCCCATGCATAACGGGATAATGAGGCTTCACCGGAATCCAGCAGATCGCCGTCAATCATGTTCAAAGTTGCTAGAATATGACGTTTCCCGAGGGTGACCTTCACACGCGCATGTACTTCAAACCCTTCTGAGCGGCAGACATGGCAATCTTTCCGCATGAAAACCACGGCTTCTTTATGGGTATCAATGCCCAGTTGCTTTAATATTGAGGTGTTTTTTTCAATTTTCATCACACCAGTATAGACAAAGTATTGTCATTTCAGTAGGTGCTACAGTATCATAGCCTGATGAAAATTCATGGCAAGGCTAAATATGAGACAGATAAGCTGAATAAGCGCTTAAGGCGTCTTACGGGCCAAGCCATTGACGACTTTTCGATGATCGAAGCCGGCGACAAAGTAATGGTTTGTCTTTCAGGGGGCAAAGATTCATATACGTTGCTGGATATCTTATTAGCGTTGCAAAAAAGTGCGCCTATATCATTTGAGATTCATGCGGTTAATTTGGATCAAAAACATCCAGGTTATCCCGCGGATGTGTTGCCCAATTATTTACGTATCTTGAATATCCCCTATACGATCGTCGAAAAAGACACATACAGCATTGTAAAAGAATTGATACCCGAAGGAAAAACCATGTGCAGTTTATGTTCACGTTTACGTCGAGGTAATTTATATAGTTTTGCAGAAAAGATCGGTGCAACTAAAATAGCATTGGGTCATCATCGCGATGACATTATTGAAACATTTTTTTTAAACTTATTTTTTGGCGGAAAATTAAAAGCGATGCCGCCTAAATTGATAAGCGATGATAACAAACATACCGTGATTCGTCCGTTGGCTTATTGCAAAGAAAAAGATATTATTCAATACGCGGAACACAAACAATTTCCCATTATTCCCTGTGATTTATGTGGATCACAAGAAAACTTGCAACGTGCGCAAATTAAAAAGATGCTTCATGAGTGGGATAAACAACATCCCGGGCGCGTCGAAACCATTTTCAATGCATTGCAAAATACATCGCCGTCGCATTTGTTGGATCGTGCTTTGTTTAGTTTCTAGGTTCCGTCGGACATGAATTCTTCTTTATCTTCTAAAGCAGTGGGTTTCCCAAACATCGGTGCTAAGTTAATCGTCAATTGCGTGTTGATTAAATCAGCAGACAATTTACCTTTACCGGTATTGGTGACTTCAGAAGCTTCTTGTGTGGTGTCGATATCCACCCAATCGTAGAATGAATGTGTATAACCAATTTCAATGCGTGCGACTTTATTGAACCGATAACCTGCGCTCACGCCCAATGCCCAGAAATCGGATTCCGGAAATTCAACGTTACGGTATTTTTCATTGAGGGGTGTATTATCAATACGAACGCCGATACCTAAACGTAACGCTTCTGTCATATGGTAATAGCTGCCGACATTAAATACCCAGCTGTTATTGTACGATTGTGGAATTACGAGTGTTCCATCGCCGCCATCCAGACCTTGGTTAACCATGTTTTCAAATACGATATCGTCAAACACGCTCCACATTAAATATTCTGCTGTTCCCATCAATGCGATTCTCTCGGTAATATGATGATAACCACTTAATGTGAAAATAGGGGGTAATGAAAATTCAATGGTAAAATCATCGTTTTCAACGCTGCTGTTAGGACGATTGGGATCGTCGATCGTTGAAAAGTCTTGTGTGGAATAGCTACGACCTTCGCCTTTGTGATCTACTTGCGAACGGTAATTAAATCCAATGCGTGTCATTTCATTATTAGTTTGCCATAAAATACCAGCATGGTAACCAAATGCCCATCCTGTCGCTGTATTACGTGTGTAGATGTCGGGTGCGCTGTCACGAAACGAAGGGTATATGTTGTTATTTTCATAATTTAAATATTGCGAGTCAAATCCTGCGCCAATCGACCATTCTTCTGTAATTTTAATTCCAAGTGAGTTTGAAATATTCCAAGTGATTAATGTTGCTTGTGTTACGGTACTATTGACGATCGAATTATCCTCAAATTCCACGCCTTGACCGAATGGATTGGTTAAACCAAACGCATAATAAACACGGTCTGTTAACGGTTGTGAATAATGAATTGCTAATAAAGGTGCAACGATATTGGTGGTCGTATCACCGGTATAAACAACGGGATCAGGATTGGGTGTGGGGACAGGAAGGTTTGCTCGGTTATCGATCGTTACAACCCCATCAAATTGAACATTTGAAAAAACAGGGCTGACACCCACTACCAATTCAGGATGATCAATACGTACAAGACCCGCTGGGTTGGTGACACCCGTTGATGCATCTTCTGCCAGTGCGGCGCCGCCTGCGTTACCGGGAGTTCCTAATCCGTTGTCAATGGGTACGCGAAGACCCGAAGCCATTGCGAGAACCGGAAGGGAACATAGGAAAATGCTGCACGCAATCCGTTGCATAATACACCTTGTAAAATTTTATCGAAACCGGTATGTTATACACATCCATTGAGCAATGCAACCAATGAATTGGGAAGACCTATTAAAACCAGAATACGCGCAGCCGTATTTTCAACAACTGAAAAGCTTCTTGCAAGAAGAAGCGAAACATAACTATGTCATTTACCCCGCAAAAGAAAATATATTAAATGCATTTCGTTTAACACCTTTTGATGAAACTAAAGTGGTTATTTTAGGACAAGATCCTTATCATGGTGCGGGTCAAGCGCATGGACTAGCTTTTTCAGTGCAAGAGGGAGTTAGTTTGCCGCCATCATTGCAAAACATTTATAAAGAAATCGAAGCGGATCTGGGTATTAAGATGTCAAACAGCGGGAATTTAACGGCATGGGCAAAACAGGGGGTTCTGATGCTCAATGCTGTATTAACCGTGCGTGCGGGAGATGCACATTCGCACGCTAATAAAGGATGGGAAGTATTTACCGATAAAGCCATACGTTTGTTAAGTGATCAATCTAAACATCCTATTATCTTTGTGTTATGGGGTTCGCCTGCTAGGAAAAAAATGAACTTGATTGATTTGCGTCGTCATCATGTGTTAACGGCCGCACATCCATCGCCGTTATCAGCTTATCGAGGATTTTTTGGTTGCAAACATTTTTCAAAGATCAATGAAATCTTACAAAACAGTGGACAACCCTCCATTGATTGGAAGCTTTAAGCTTGGGTTATCCACCTAAGAAGCCTTCCATCTTTTCTTGTTGTTCCAATTCATATTCTAATGCTTCGATTTTCGCTTTAATCATTGCATCTTCGTATTCATTAATAGGTTCTGTGGTCAATGCTTTTCGAAGTTGTTGAATGGCGCCACGGTAATTACCTATTTCAGTGTAATAGTCTGCTTGTGCCAATAAAGCCGGTTTTTGTTGATTCAATTCACGGTAAGTACGAGCCAAAAGTTGATAAAGCTGCAAATTGCTTGCACGTTTTTTCTTCAGATAGTCGGTTAATACCTCTTTGGCTTGTAAGGGTTGACCCGCAATGAGGTACATATTGGCTAAATCGTATAAAATCGCTTCGTTGTTGGGGTAAATGCGCCAGGTTTCATAAGCAATGGGTAATGCTTCTGGGTATTCTTTGCGTTGCATGAGTATATCGGCTTTAGCCATGCGGTATAACACATTGTCTGGATTTTTTGCGAGTAAAACATCTAATTCACGAATGGCATCAGCCGTATCGCGTTCTTGTGCTAATGCCAACGCATAACCGTAACGGACCGCAGGATGACCCCCAAGATTAGCTTTGTAAGTAGGTATTAATTGGGAAGGGGCATGTGTTTGCACGCGTATACGTTCTTTGATTAAGCGATAGGCTAAGTCTTCACGCAGATGAGGTGCGGGGTATTTAGCTACACGGTTTTGCGCATCGGCCATACGATTGCTCGTAACAGGGTGGGTGCGCAGAAATTCAGGAACGGCGCTGGGGTCATCGTTAAAACGATTGGCTTGTCCCATGCGACCAAAGAAATCAGGCATCCCTTGAGGGTTAAATTCAGCTTGGGCCAGGATATCAATCCCTACGCGATCGGCTTCTTCTTCATTATGGCGTGTCATGTCAATGTACATTTGTTGTGAACCCGCCAAAGTTCCGGCTAATAAACCGCTACCTAATTGTGGATCCGCTGCAGCGGCAACGGCGATGGAACCCACGATGGCGGCCAGTGTTGGAAGCGACATTTGTTCGGCTTTTTCAAACATGCGCGCAATGTGGCGTTGGCTCACATGCGCAATCTCATGTGCTAGTACCGCAGCAAGCTCTGATTCCGATTGGGTTTGAAGGAATAACCCGCTGTTAATACCAATATAGCCACCAGGGAGTGCAAACGCATTGATGGTAGGATCGCTTACAAGAAAAAAGGTGTATTTCTCACCCTTATCCGGGCTAAAACTCACTAGCCAATTGCCAAGTTGTTGTATATAGTATTGTATATAAGGGTCATCAACGACAGGCATGCTTCTGTAAATATCCTGCATGATGGTCTCGCCTAGTTCGCGTTCTTCAGCTTTATTAAGGGTACGCGAAGCAGAGCTGCCCATATCAGGAAGATCTTGTGCAGCAGTTAGGTTAAGGGAAAAACCTAAGGCGGCAACTAACAATAATTTCAACATTTGTTTTTTCATCTACATATTTAAGCACATTGTGCGAGGGCTGGAAAGAAATCTCAAAGGGGGTTAAGAAAACATTCATATTGCTATGGCATATGTCTGCATCTTGTGCTAAACCTTTGGGTATGCTTAAGGACTAAGCTAGTTGTAAGTTACATTACATTTATACAAACAATGAGGTACATTATGTCAGATAGGAGATTACAAGTATTTTACACCGTCGCACGTTTACTTAGTTTTACGAAAGCCGCGGAAGTACTACAAATGACGCAACCTGCCGTAACATTTCAAATACGGCAACTCGAAGAACAATTTAAAGCACGTTTATTTGATCGATCGCACAATCGTATTGATCTGACTGACGCAGGAAAACGTGCATTTCAATACGCCAACCGTATATTTGAACTTTATGATGAAATGGAAAATTCAGTACGTGATGTAACAGGTAAAGTCATTGGTACATTGCGTATTGGTGCAGGTGCTGCAGCAGCGCAATACATTGCAACACCTTTAATTATGGAGTTTCAGAAACGCTTTCCATCCGTTCATATTCAACTGAGTGTGCGTGCGGCATCGCGTATTGTGCAAATGGTTGAAAACAGCGATGTGGATATTGGTATTATTGAAGATGTTGTGGCGAGCAAACATTTGAAAGTTTTACCTTATTGCAAAGAAACGTGGCAATTGGTGGCAGCGCCTTCACATCCCTTAGCGAAAGAGAAAAGTGTGACGCCGGAAACATTGCGTAAACAATCTTGGATCATGTTAGAAGAGGGTGCATCAAACCGCGAACTGGTTGCACTGTATCTGAAAAAATTAGGTCTGGATATTCAGACATTGAACGCCACGATGGAAATTAGTAGTTTGGAATCCATTAAGCGTGCTGTCGAAGGTAGTCAAGGTATTGCTATATTGCCAACAACAGCGATTGAAAAAGAACTACGATTGGGTGATCTCGTTGCTTTGAAAGGAGTTGAAAGCTTAAGTAAAGATGTTAACTTCTTATACAAAGAGCAAAAATATCCTTTGGTAGTAGTTGAAAAGTTATTGGCTTTAGCAAAAACTGAACGAATAGGTGGCAGCCCAAGTACCAAAGTTGTTAATTTGAAGAATTCGACAACTGAATAAGTTGATGCTAGGATAATACCATTCTAAGCGGCAACACTTAAAAGGCTTCCATGCTAGACATATTGCAGCAATGGTATCATCGCCACTTTACTGATCCCCAAGCAGTGATTCTGCTGTTGTTATTGCTATTGGGTGTAGTTGTCATTGTTACGATGGGTGAGATCCTCGCACCCGTCATAGCAGCGGTGGTGATGGCTTTCGTGTTGGAGTGGCACGTTACGTTAGTGCAGCGTTTTAAGATCCCAAGAAAACCAGCATTTTATTTCGTTTATTGCGTATTCATCAGTTTGTTCTTGATAACTATTTTTGCTTTGGTTCCATTGTTGTGGCGGCAAACTCATCTGTTGATTGAAGATGCACCCAGAATGCTTTCCGTGTGGCAAGATCAATTGGCATTATTACCCGTGTATTATCCCGAGATTTTTGCACAAGAACAAATTGACGACATGATTAGAAACATGAGGGGTCAAACCGCTCGGTTCGGACAAACATTACTTTCTGTTTCATTGTCCTCTATTCCCGCTATTCTTACTTTTGTTGTTTATGTGATCATCGTTCCATTGATGGTTTTCTTTTTCATGAAAGATCGGGAAGACATGATTACGTGGTTTTCTGATTTAATGCCGAATGAGCGGGGTTTAACAGTGCGTGTATGGGAAGAAGTGCACGAACAATTGGGTAATTACATCATCGGTAAAGTGGGTGAGATTGTGATTGTCGGTGTGGTTTCTTGTATTACGTATGTTCTTTTGGATCTGAAATATGCCATTCTGTTAGGTGCTTTAACAGGGCTTTCTGTGCTAGTTCCTTATGTAGGCGCAACCGTCATTGCGATACCTGTGATTGTAATGGGATTATTTCAATGGGGATTAACCGCGCAATTTTGGTATATTTGTATTGCGTACGGTGTTATTCAAGCCATCGATGGTAATATTTTAGCGCCACTGCTTTTTTCAGAAGCTGTGAGTATTCACCCCGTTGCAATCATTATTGCGGTCGTTTTCTTCGGGGGAATATGGGGCTTTTGGGGTGTTTTCTTTTCAATCCCATTGGCCATATTAGTTAAGGCAGTTTTAAATTGTTGGCCTAAACCAACTCCTGTACCCCAACTCTAATCACATATTTTCTGACGCAAAATCAGCTAATCTAGAACGTTCGCCACGCATCAATGTGATGTGAGCGCTATAGGGCCAACCTTGAAATGTATCGACCACGTTTGCTAATCCAGATGTTGTTTCGGTCAAATAAGGTGTATCAATTTGTGCTAGATTTCCTAGGCAAATGACCTTGGTTCCTGGACCTGCACGTGTCAGTAATGTTTTCATTTGTTTTGCGGTCAAGTTTTGTGCTTCATCAATAATGATAAATTTATTGAGAAACGTGCGACCTCGCATGAAGTTCATTGAACGGATTTTAATACGGGCGCGAAGAAGATCTTGCGTTGCATTCTGCCCCCATTCACCGCCGAATTCGCTGCTGGTGAGTACTACAAGGTTATCCATGAGCGCACCCATCCAAGGTGTCATCTTTTCTTCTTCAGAACCGGGTAAAAAACCAATATCTTCACCTACGGGAATAGTGGCACGTGTCATGATAATTTCACGGTAGAGATTTTGTTCGAGAGTTTGTACCAATCCGGCTGCCAGCGCAAGCAATGTTTTACCTGTTCCTGCAACACCCAGTAATGAAACCATATCAATGTTACGATTCAATAAAAAATTAAGTGCAAAATTTTGTTCACGATTACGTGCATTAATACCCCAAACTTTGTGATGAATGGAACGGTAATCACTGGCAATTTCGATTAAAGCAGAGTCACCTTCCATCTTGCGCACGATGGCTTCGAAAGGTTCCGATGCTTCACTGTAAATGCACATATTGGATTTCCAGTTCTTAATGATGGGTCCTTTAATACGGTAAAACGTATGCCCGCCTTCTTTCCATGATTCCAAATCCTTACTGTGTTCTTCCCAAAAATTTTCGGGTAAACGAAATTGTCCGCTGTATAACAGAGCGGCATCATCAATCACTTGATCATTGGAATAATCTTCTGCACGTATGCCAATCATTGCAGCTTTAATGCGCAGGTTAATATCTTTTGAAACAAGGACAATCGTTTTTTCAGGATGTGCTTGTTGTAACTGTTGTGTGATTGCTAAAATTCCATTGTCTGGGGTATTACCTGGAAGTAATGGATTTGCTTTCACAGGCAGTGGATCAGTTTGTAAAAATAACTTTCCTTCAGGGGTAATATCTGTTTTATCCGATTTAAACCCAGGGAGTTTTAAACCACCGGCAATATCTTGTTGTGAAAGATCAGCCACCATTTTGCCTAAAGTACGACTGACTTGCCGTACGTTGCGCGCTACCTCGGACAAACCTGTTTTAGCTTTATCCAGTTCTTCGATCACGATCATCGGAAGATAAATGTCATGTTCTTTGAAGCGATACAAACAGCTAGGGTCGTGCATAAGCACATTGGTATCTAAAACAAATAAACGCTTGGCAGGTGAAGCCGCAATGTTCATGAATGATCCTTAAAATGAGTTGCCCAATATTTCTTAGTTTAGCAGGTGTTTGTTGCCACAGTTAGAGTTTCGAAAGAAGTCTAGTGTAAGCCATTTCGCACACGAGAATCAGCCTTTTCCCAATAGAATAAGCTAGTTAATAGGATTATAATAAATCTACATAATAGTAGTTAGTAGTTGTGAGGTAAATCATGAAGTACGCAGTAACGACAGAGCAGAGCCATACCCCCCTGATTGAAAGCCCGCATATCTTGTTGGTAGAAGACTTGAAAATCACCCAGTTAGGTATTACAAGTACCTTGGAAAGTTGGGGTTGTACGGTTGCCACTGCGACTACAGGTCAAGAAGCCTTGGAAAAGACAGGTAGCACTTTTTACGATTTGATCTATTTGGACATTCATCTTCCCGATACCAGTGGTATGAAATTGGCTCGGGCTATTCGTGAAAATCCAGAAAACCTTAACCGCTATACACCCATCATTGGCATTACAGCTACAGCAAGCGACAAAATCATTGATACTTGTTTGGAAGCAGGGATGGAAGCTGTGTTTCACAAACCTTTGACGAAAGATGTTCACACGTTGATTTGTGAACGGTATTTAGGAATTCCATTAACCAGCATTGATATGAATGCGACGCGTCAATTGGCCAACAACAATGATGAATTGGCAAAAGATATGTTGGAGTTGTTGTACTTGACATTACAAACGGATGTTCCTGAAATCAAAAAAGCATTTAAAAATAACGATGGTCAACGATTCTATTTCTTGCTTCATCGGGTTTATGGAGGCGTTTTGCATATTGGTGCGCCCGAATTGCAGGTGGCTTGTAAGAAATTAGAATCTGCTTACCGTGAACAAAATAAAGATGTGTTGACATGTTTTGATAATTTTATTCGAGCAGCTGAACGCTTCCAAAATTACTACAATACTCAAAACTTGCACTAAATAAAATCAAAACGCAAACGGTAGGGGCCGCACATGGTGTGGCCCCTACAGTTATGATAGAATTCCCTTTCTTAATGTGAATTTGGGAATCATTATGTTACGTGGAAGCATTGTGGCGTTGGTTACCCCCATGAAGCCTTCAGGGGAATTGGATTGGTCAGTATTAGAGAATCTAGTTGACTGGCATCTTGAACAGGGAACCGATGGTATTATCGTGGCAGGTTCAACGGGTGAAGCAGCCACGTTGACTGAAATGGAACGTGCGGAATTGATTAGCCGTGTGTCGGACCAGGTCCAACAAAGAATCCCGGTGATTGCTGGCACAGGAACAAACAACACAGCATTAACCTGCGAACTAACTGCAGAAGCTAAATCCGCAGGCGCTGACGCAGCATTGGTCGTTGCCCCCTATTACAACAAGCCTACACAAGAAGGTTTAATTGCGCATTACCGTGCTGTATCTAACATGGGTTTACCCATCATCCTCTATAACGTTCCGGGTCGTACCGCGTGTGATATTCGGCCTGAAACCGTGCTTGCCTTGGCGGAAGATAAAAATATTATCGGCATTAAAGAATCCAGCAATTTAGAACGTATTCATACGCTTTTGCAACAATTACCTAAAAGCTTTCAGGTGATAGCCGGTGATGATGCCGATGCCGTTGCCAGCGTTCAAGCGGGTGCTGTGGGGGTGATTTCGGTGGTGGCCAATGTGGTGCCGAACCTCATGAAGCAGCTGATGGATTCTGCATTAAAAGGTAATCCAGATTTAGACCTTGATAAGCGCTTACAACCTCTTTATGATGCCATGTTCGTGGAGTCTAACCCTATTCCTGTTAAGTGGGCCTTGGCAGAAATGGGGCGAATTGAACAAGGCATACGTTTGCCATTATTGTGCTTATCAAAACGTTATCACGCACAAGTGCGTGCAGCGTTAGAACAGGTGGGGGAATTGGGTCATGCGTAAACAATGGGTAATCTTGCTCTTGTGCACGATGATACTAAGCTCATGCGGTAAAATCGAAAAACAATACCGGGCTTATACACCGGATCGTAATACGGCTTATTTAGAACACGAAACATCGGCCCCAATGGTAGTTCCGGCAAATTTAAATGTTGACCCTGAAAACATGCAAAATTATTACCCGTTACCCGAAGGTCCATTACCACCACCGGACGCTGAACCTGTGGATATCGTTCCACCGCCCGTGGTGAAATACGAAGAGGAAACAAAAGACAATGGTTGAGAAACGCGCGCTCATAAGCAAAGGCAAAGCTAAAAGCATGTATGCAACGAATGAGGATAATATACTTGTCATGGAATTTCGTGATGATATCACCGCATTTAATGCAGTAAAAAAAGAAACCATTAAAGGCAAAGGGGCGTTGAACCATCGTATTAATGAATATTTAATGAGGTTCTTGGAAAGCAATGATATCAAAACATGTTATCTAGAAAAAATAGATGATAATCATTGTGCGGTAAAAAAGCTTAAGATGATTCCGCTGGAATGTATCGCACGCAATGTTGCAGCGGGCAGTTTTGCAAAACGATTTGGTCTTAAAGACGGCGCGAAACTAAAATACCCTTTATTTGAATTATTTTTGAAAGATGATGCGTTAGGCGATCCCATGATTCGCGATGAACATGCTGTTTATTTCGAATGGGCCACGCTTGAAGATATCGCACGGTTAAAAGCATTGACGTTGCGTATTAATGCATTGTTGTATGAAAAGTTTTATCAAGTAGGTTTATTATTAGTCGACTTCAAACTTGAATTTGGCCGAGAAGGCGATACTTTCGTATTGGCCGATGAGCTTTCTCCCGATGGTTGCCGTGTTTGGGATATCAAAAGTAAAGAAGTCTATGATAAAGATCGTTTCCGTAAAGACCTAGGTGATGTCATGCAAGGTTATCAAGAAGTTGCCAAACGATTGATGATTACAGATTAAGGCTTAAGGATTATTCATGCCATTTTCTCGGCAAAATCGCATATTTACACTGAATGGCATTTTCTTTGTTGCCATGATGGCACTCGCAGCATTGTATATTGCAAATATTTATTTCATTCGTCAATTTAATTTAAGCCCGCTGATGATTGGCGTTATATTGGGAATGGTATACGGTAATACGTTACGCACACACATGCCTTCCGAATGGGCGGCAGGTGTTAATTTTTGTTCAAAGCGAATCTTACGTTTTGCTGTGGCATTTTATGGGTTTCAATTAACATTTCAAGAAGTGTATGCAGTGGGTCTTGTTGGATTTTTAACGAGTGTAATCATGTTGACCAGCACGTTGTTGATTGGTATGTGGGTGGGTTCTACTTTCTTCAAGCTTGAAAAAGCCACTGCATTTTTAACAGCCATTGGTGCGGCCGTATGTGGCGCTGCTGCAGTATTAGCGGCTGAATCTGTTATTAAAGCAAAACCTCATCAAGCGGCTGCAGCATTATTAACTGTTATTTTATTTGGTACGGTTGCTATGTTTATGTATCCCGCTTTATATGCTGCTGGATGGTTGCCATTCACGCCCATCGAATACGGTATTTATACGGGCGGCACGATTCATGAAGTCGCACATGCTGTTGCTGCAGGGAATGCCGTGGGTGTTGAAGCAGGCGCGACTGCCGTTGTCGTGAAAATGACACGGGTGTTAATGCTTGCGCCCCTCTTGCTTATGATTGGCGTATTTATGGCTAAACGTGCGCATGCGATGATTGGCCGCGATCATTATGAAATTCCTGTTCCTTGGTTTGCATTAGGTTTTATAGCCTGTGTGGCAATTAATTCGTTGCATATTATTCCTGAAGATTGGGTATTATTGATTAATCAGCTGGATATTGCCTTATTAACCATGGCGATGACCGCTTTGGGGATGGAAGTTTCAATTAAGAAATTGAGAGAAATGGGTGGTGCGCCTTTTTATTTAGGATTTGTACTACTCTTATGGTTGATGTTCGCGGGCTATGGCGTCGTTTATGCGTTATCTTATTATTTGTGATTCGGGGGAACCATGTTGAAATACTTCAAATATGTTACACTACAAGCCATTTTTATCGCACTCTTTTCCGTGATGGGAACCAGTGCATGGGCGCAAGATCAAGAGGGGGTATCCAAAGTGAGTATTGTACGTATTAAAACGAATCAAGGTGATATCGTCATTAAGCTTGATAGGGAAAATGCACCTATTACTACCGAAAATTTTATCGAGTATGTCAAAGCGGGACAATACAATGGCACGATTTTTCATCGCGTTATTCGAGGTTTTATGATTCAAGGCGGTGGCTTTGATGCGGACTTTAATCAAAAACCAACGGGTGAAACAATTAAAAATGAAGCTGATAATGGTTTACAAAATAATCGCGGCACGATCGCCATGGCACGCACAAGTGATCCGCACTCTGCGAGCGCCCAATGGTTTATTAACTTGAAAGACAATGATTTCCTTAATTACAGTAGTGCAACACCCGGTGGTTATGGTTATGCTGTATTTGGTGAAGTCACCGAAGGTATGGATGTAGTTGATAAAATTGCACAAGTTAAAACAGGGAACTATCAAGGACATCAAGATGTTCCTGTGGAAGATGTAATCATTGAGTCCATTACTATTGAGCAATAAGTTTACTCCAGCATTCCCTGATCTTGATTCTATTTTTGCATTAAAGGGTGAACGCATCACTCATGCAAAAACGCGTGATGTGATTAAAGTTGTGATCGACAACGATGTTTATTACATTAAACGTTATACGCATTCAGGAAAAGGTTTACGTAAATACTTTGGACGTTCGCGTTTATTAGCTGAATGGGAAAATCTCCATTATTTCGCATCCTTAGGGATTCCCGTTCCCGATTGCGTTGCCTTTGGCGAACAACGAAAGGGATTGGCCTATGTGCGTGGCGCGATGGTATTGCGCGAAATTCCGGATGTTATTCCCTTAAATACCGTCGCTCAATTTTCTGAATTTAATGATTTTCATTGGCGCTGCCATTTGATTCGTCAATTAGCGCGTTACGTTCGATTATTGCATCAAGATAGATTTACGCACGGCGATTTGTTTTTGCGTAATATCTTGGTGAATCGTCAAGGTCAGATTTATTTTATTGATTGTCCGCAAGGTAAGAAGCGCATTCAACCGATATTGCGCCACTGGAAATTAAAAGACCTCGCTTGTTTGCATAAAGAAGCCAAGGGTTTGTTCAGCCGTACGGATTGTTTGCGTTTCATGTTGGAATATACGCAGCATGCGAAATTAACACCGCGAGATAAGCAGGTTGTTTGTAAGGTTATGTTTCGATCTATTAGTGCATCAAATTTATTTTGAGCCATAAAATAATTGTAGACCTTGCATTTAAGCTGGGACTAGCAGTATGCTAACAACTGCTAGTTTTATTTTCACAGAATAAAGGAAATAAGAGATGCCCTTTGATAAATATGATACAGAACAATTGGAGAAATTACGTTGTGATGACGCATCTTTAAAAGAGGTGACTTTAGGTAGAGATAATTATGACTGGATGTCTGAAAAGAGTGTTAACTTAACCAGTAACGATATTCTGCTGCTTTGCCAGGTACTTTCAAACAACAAAGTTGTTCAAAAATTTACACTCTATAAAAATGATGCGGGTCCTGAGAAAGGAAAGTACCTTGCAAGCATGCTTGAGGAAAATAGCACCCTTGAAATACTTATCCTAGATAAAAATAATCTAGATGATGAGGGTATGGGATATCTTGTGCATGGCCTCAAAAAAAATAGCACTCTTCGTAGGCTTGATTTTTGTGAAAATAAATTGAGCGCTAATGGTATCAGACATCTTACAGACGCGGTGGTAAAAAATACAGCTCTCCAACAATTGACCCTTGATAAAAATAATCTAGATGATGAGGGGATGGGGTATCTTGCAAGCATGCTTGAAGAAAATAACACGCTTCGAGTACTTAGCCTTGATACCAACAAGCCAGGTGCTGCGGGTATGAAACGTTTTGCACAAGCGTTAAAGAAAAATAGAGTACTTCAGGAGCTTAATCTTGGAGCTAGTAGTCTAGATGTTGAGAAAGCAAAATATTTAGCAGGGGCATTGAAGGAAAATAGCGCACTTGAAACGCTTCATCTTGGGTTTAGTGATCTGAATACGGAGAGCGCAAAATATTTAGCAGAGGCATTGGGAGAAAATAGAGCACTTCGGAAGCTTAATTTTAAATATAATAGAAAAATAGATGATACAGGGATAAAATATCTTGCACAAAATCTTGAAAAAAATAACACACTTCGTGAGCTTTGCCTTGACTCTACTGGGTGTGGTGATGAAGGTGCAAAGTATTTAGCAGGAATGCTGGAGAAAAACAAAACTCTTCAAGATCTTTCTCTTTTTCAGAATTTGGTGGGTGATGAAGGTGCGAAATATTTAGCAAACGCGTTAGAGAAAAACACAACCCTTAAATCACTCACTGTTTCATCTAATGAAATCAGTTCTAAAGGATTGAGATATCTCGCTGATTCATTAGAGAAAAACACTACCCTTCAATACCTATCTGTTTTTTGTAATGCGTTTGATGCTGCCGGCAAGCAATGCGAAAAGCAAATCGAAACATATTTGGCACGAAATAAAAAACTAGCTGAAGAGCGTAAGAATCTAACCAGTAATAACAACAATAACGTGCGACCCAATGTTACGATGCCTTCGCAACCTACCACTCCACAAACTAATTCTTACGCATCGGCGACACAGCTTCAAAAACCACCATCAAATGTATCGAATAATAACTCAAATTACGGGGCAAGTTATCACTCGTATTACAATTCGAACAATAACAATAACAATAACAATAACAACAATACATCCTACAATTCAAACCACTACTTTAATAACAACAATACTCAACCACGACCGCAAACTACAGCGTCTGCACAGCCTGCGGCGCAATCCAATGTTGTTGCTCCCGCATCACCACAGGTAAATGCTGCATTACCGCCGCAACCTTATAGGCCCTTTAAATCGTCTACCCAAACGACGACCTCTACGAATAACAACAATAATAATACAAATCAAAATACAAACAACAGTTCAAATAGCAGTTCCAATAACAACA
>CAYUEL010000031.1:0-18557 GCA_964443025.1 uncultured Gammaproteobacteria bacterium
ATGTGTTTAAACAAAGGCCAATGATCCGTAAGTTGATCGATTTCTAAATTAGGAGATAATTTATAGGCTTTGGCTAATCGTTTAATTCCTCTTGCTTCGGCAATATGGGGTAACATAAAAATCGAGCGAGCGCCCGCTGTAATATCCCAGAGTGGCGTTATATTCACCTTCATTAGTGAATCAACCACTTCGAAAACACCTAGGGGGCTGCCTGCATTAGCCATCGCGAGTGGCACAATGCGCGACCCTGTGGTTACAAAAATATCACAAGCATTGTGGGTTACTAAAAATAAGGGGATAGAGCTGTAGGTTAATTTCTTCCGGATATGGTTGCTTACCTGGGGACTTGTCACAGGAACTAGCTGACCATTTGACAAAGGAATATTTACTACCCCCTGGCGGGTAATATAATCGCCAAATTCATACCGCGCTTGGAAAAGAGTATGTTCATGAGTAGGGTCTAATTTCTCAATAATATCAAACAGTTCCGGCGAAACCGTTTTAACAGTACTCCTGACATGTTGCCAGGTCGTCTCTTGCATCTGAGTTTCCATGTATCCTCTTTATGTAATTTACCTATTGTTCTTTTGCCTGGTAATTTACTCCTACCGACTTCCCTTACCATAAGCTTAAATTATTAGACAGGAACTTTCAAGCTTCCTGCAGCAGATGAACAATGAGGAGTATGGAGATGAAACTATCACAAGCACAAAAGTTAAACATATTGGCGATCGATCTTTTAGAGGCATTAGGTAACACCCTACCCACAGAAGCGGAAATTGAATATGTTGAAGGGCTCATTCACAACGTTCGTGCACATCTCACGCATCGTCCTTTTCCAAGGCATGCTGATGCGGTAATGCATAACGGTGTGAACTAGAGGCGTGACACCCGGTGCGCTAACACCCAGTGTCACTGATCACTAACAGTATGAGGACTACTGCTATGACTGAGTATATTTTAAAATATCTTTGTCACACTCGCTACTTAGCGGGTAATTTTTCTCACTCTTATAGGCTGCACACCCTAGTCGCTCATTGCGATTCAGTGTGGCTTGATCATTGGGCAGGGCGGGGAAGCTTTCTGAGCAGCGAGTGGTGGTCATTTTTTAAAAGGTGGTTAACACCAAAAATAAAAGTCTTAGTCATCGAAGATCAACCTATTAATAGCTTTGTCACACGTAAGTTTTTACAAACACGTGGACATGTTGCAGATGAAGTTCAAACAGGTTACGCCGGTCTTATTAAATTTAAATCTAATCCGGGTAAGTATCATTTAATTTTGTTAGACATCAGTCTGCCCGATTCAAACGGCATTGAGATCGCAAAACAAATTAGACAATGGGAACAAACCCGCGGCATTTCAAAAGAAGATGCCGTTACGATTGTTGCCTTATCAACCTACATGAACCCTGAAATATGGTCGGATTGTTTAGATGTCGGAATGCAAGCTGCTTTCCACAAACCTATTACCCAGGATTTGATAGACAGGATTATTAAGATTTGCCGCAATAAATAAACATGGAGTGTTTTATGAAATTACATCAATCGAAAGTGCTTTTAATTGAAGATGATTTAACAAGCTGTTACTTTGTTAAATATTTTCTGGAGTCCAAAGGTGTTTGTGTTGAGGCGGCGGGAACAGGGGGGAAAGGTCTTGAAAAATTACTTTCCTCTCCCAATCGATATAACTTGATCATTACTGATATTGGGTTACCCGACATAAATGGTATTGAATTGATTAAGAAGATTCGACAAGAATCTAGAGCAGCTATAGTGGCTTTATCTTCCCTGATGGATAACGCGTTGCATGAGAAATGTTTAACGGCAGGTGCTCAGAAAGCCTTTAACAAGCCATTAACCGATATCGATTTCGCAGAAATCGGGTTACTTATTTTAAAATCGAAATTGCCCGAGAAACAATTACAAGTCTTATCGTTATACAACAAAGGTTACAATCGAAAAGCTTCTGCTCAAGCGTTGGGGGTGACAGAAAATACCGTTGCTTGGTACTTAAAGAAAATTAAACGAAAATTCAATATTAGCTCTAGGCGTGAAATGATGAGCTTGGAAAAGATGTTACAAGAAGGACCTTTGCGTTAAATATTTATTAGCGCAAAGCCGAATTCGGGATCAATCGATTAATGATCAATTTATTATACCGAACAAACAATGGGCATAAGAACATCGTGATTAAAACACCGGCTAATACCACTTGGCCATAATCTTCTTCCATCACACCCAAGGTGATTGCCAGTGTCAGAAGGATAAAACCAAACTCTCCGCCATGCGCTAAAAATAAACCTGTTTTCATGGATTCAGGCAAGGTTAAATGCCCTACTTTATAGGCAACAAAACTGATTAAAATAAATTTAAACACAATAATGGCAATCACAAGGAAAACCACCCAATACCAATATTGCAGAATGATATCGAAATTTAACAACATCCCCACCGTAACGAAAAACAATCCTAAGAAAATATCGCGAAAGGGTCGAATATCTTTTTCAATTTGATGACGATGATGTGTCTCAGCCAAAACTAATCCTGCTAAAAAAGCACCCAAAATCATGGATAATCCGAATGCATGTGTTACCCATGCGGTGGCTAATGCTGTTAATAATGTGGTTAATGTAAATAGTTCCTGCGAACCTGATTTAGCTACTTCATCAAACAAGGGTCTTAAAACCCATCGTCCTGCAAACAATAATATAACAATCGCTAATATGCCCTTGATAAAAGCCCAACCTAAATCCAATCCTAAATGATTTGCACCACTTGAAGCCAACACAGGAATGATGATCAAAAATGGAATGGCGGCTAAATCTTGAAATAATAAAATGGCCAATGATAATTCCCCATGACGTGTCATCAACTCTTTTTGTTCAGCAAGCTGTTTAACCACAATAGCTGTTGATGAAAGCGCTAATGCTGCAGATGCAACAAATGCCGTATGCCAAGACATTCCCAGCAAATAAGCAGTAACCCCGGGTATTAATACGCATACTAATACTTGTATACCACCCACCCAAAGAACCGATCGACGCATGCTAATTATTTTTTTCAGGGAAACTTCAAGACCAATTGCAAATAGCAAAAAGACAATACCAAATTCTGCCATCAACTCAATGGCACCATTTTGACCAATCCAATCCAACCCCATCGGGCCCACAATAATGCCTAAAATTAAATAACCAATGATGGCTGGCATATTAATGCGCTGCATGACAATCAATATACCAACGGCCATGGCTAATGTTAATACGGTAACGTCAAATAATCCTAATGTCATTCTGATTCATCCTTGCTGATGTGACTCTTGGAATCCCTGCATAATCCAGCGTTGTTTCAATGCTGGTAAAGTTATGTTGCGTAAGCATATGTTGCAGTTTCTCTGACTGATTATAGCCATGTTCTAATAATAATAGACCACCCGGTTTTAAATGTGCGGATGCATCACGGATAATGGCTTCAAATGCTTCGAACCCTGTTTCTCCTGATACCAATGCGCCTCTGGGTTCAAATAAAAGTTCTTTTTGTAAATGCGGGTCATCCTCCGATAAATAAGGGGGATTGGCAATAATCATATCAAAATGTTTATTTTGAAGCGCCGAATACCAATCGCTTTGCAATAACGTGATATTATTGAGCGATAACATCGCACGATTTTTTTCAGCTATATTTAATGCTTCTTCGCAATAATCCGTGGCAAGAATAGTAATATTTGATCGCTCATTGGCTAGCGCACAAGCAATAGCACCTGATCCTGTTGCCATTTCCAATATATCAAACGATGTTTGCTGAGGAATATGGGTTAACGCCAATTCCACCAAACATTCGGTTTCAGGACGAGGAACCAATACATCTTTGCTTACGTTCAAAGATAATGACCAAAATTCTTTTCTGCCTGTTAAATACGCTAAAGGTTCATGACGTGATCGATGTTCTAGTAAATTTTTGTATTGAATTATCTGGTTCTCATCCAACACCTTTTCAGGATATGCAATGATATTAGTGCGTGATTCATTCAATACGAAAGTTAAAATAACATGTGCATCGAGCGGATCAATATGCTTTTGTTTTGCATCCAGTAGCGCAGTTTTAATAGAGTAATGATTACTCATCTTGCAACGCTGCTAATTGATCAGCTTGGTGTTCTTGAACCAATGCATCAATAATGGGTGATAAATTGCCATCCATAATTTCATCGAGTTTATACAATGTTAAATTAATGCGATGATCGGTGATTCGGCTTTGTGGAAAATTATAAGTGCGAATACGTTCAGAACGATCGCCGCTTCCCACCAAGTTGCGCCGTGTTGTTGCTTGCTCGGTGCGTTGCTTTTCTTTCTCGGCTTGTAATATTCTTGATTGTAACAAACTCATCGCTTTTGAACGATTTTTATGTTGCGAACGCTCTTCTTGACATTCCACCACTGTTCCCGTTGGTATATGCGTAATACGAATAGCGGAATCCGTTTTATTAACATGTTGCCCGCCTGCGCCTGATGCACGGTATGTGTCAATTTTTAAATCATTAGGATTAATTTCAATCGCATTGATTTCTTCAACCTCAGGCATGATTGCAACCGTACAAGCAGATGTATGAACCCGTCCTTGTGATTCTGTTTCAGGAACACGTTGAACACGGTGTGCGCCTGATTCAAATTTCATTTTGGCATAAACACCCTCGCCTTCGATCTTTGCAATGATTTCTTTATAACCCCCTTTCTCGCCAAAGCTTTCAGAGATTAATTCTACTTTCCAGCCTTGCCTTTCTGCATAACGACTGTACATACGAAACAAGTCCCCTGAAAATATTGCAGCTTCATCACCACCCGTTCCTGCTCGAATTTCTAAAAAGATATTATGATCATCATCAGGGTCTTTGGGTAACATTAATACTTGTAGTTTTTTTGTAGTGTCTTCTAGTTCAGCTTGTGCTTGTTGAATTTCTTCTTGTGCTAATGCTTTCATGTCTGCATCATTATCTTCCAACATGGCTTTCGCGGTATTTAAATTTTTCTGCGCCACTTGATAGAGTCGGTAAGTTTGAACGATCGGTTCAAGTTGCGAATATTCTTTGGAATAAGAACGAAACTTATCTTGATTTCCTATAACATCAGGCTCACTTAAAAGCACTTCAAGTTCTTCAAACCGAGCTTGGACACGATCTAATTTTTGGGCGATTGATAATTTCATGATTCAATAACATCTCTCTTTACCACCTGCTTTAAACTTATCGTAGGTGCGTGTAATAATTTGTTCGTTAACGTATGTGCTAGTTCTGTTAAAACATCACCCGCAGGTTTTCCGGCATTAATAGATTTCTTCGCTTTATCAAGCGCTTGATCACGTAATTGTTCATGATGTTCTCTGTATTCTTTCACTGCATAAATATTTTCAAGTTCTTGCTGCCATTTCAAATAATCATTAACTTGCTTCTCAATTAATAATTTTGCCTGATTCGCCGCATTAGCCCGCGCTTCTTTATTGGCAGATACCACTGTTTCTAAACTGTCGATGTCATATAAATAAACATTATCAAGCGATTTGATTTCTGGTTCGATATCTCTAGGAACAGAAAGATCAATCAATACGAGCGCTTTTTGCTTCCGCGCACGCATCGCACGCTCCACGCTGCCTTTTCCAATCAAGGGTAATTCACTGGCTGTCGCTGTAATCACCATATCCATTTCATGCAAAGAATGGGGCACGTCTGATAAATGAATGACCGAACCTTTATATTCCATTGCCAATTGAGTTGCTTTATCTCCGGTGCGATTTGAAAAAAACATCTGCGCTACTTGCAAGGTTTTCAAGTATTTTGCGGAAAGTTCAATCATTTCACCCGCACCTATTAGTAACACTCTTTTCTGCTTAATATCTTGAAATATATGCTGTGATAATTTAATGGCTGCAGAAGGGAGAGATATTGGTTGTTCTCCAATCACCGTTTGTGAACGCACCGATTTAGCTGTTTTAAATGCCATTTGAAATAAGCGTGATAAATGTTTTCCAACAGTTCCTGCTTGAAGTGCCGCCGCATAAGCTTGTTTCACTTGACCCAATACCTGTGTTTCACCTAACACCATCGAATCTAAACCGCTTGCAACATGCATCATGTGTTTAACTGCAACTTCATCGTGGTATTCACTCAGATACATTGACCATGCTTCTAATGTCACACCAAAATAAGCTGCAAACCAATGTTTTAAATTTTCAGCATTATCGGCTAAAGAATAGATTTCTGTACGATTACAGGTCGATATAATGACCGCCTCATGAATACCAGGTTGCCCATGAAGACTATGAAGTGCCTGAGTCAGGCTTTCCCCTGCAATAGCCACCCTCTCGCGAATAGCGATAGGAGCATTGTGGTAGTGAGTCCCAAGTATAAATAATGGCATAAAAACTAATGTTTACAGTAAGTTAGCAAAAAAGACGCCTTTGTCCGCCCGCTAATTTTAGCATTATTCGAGCTAAAGATTAAGCGCAGACAGCAGATATATAAGACAGAGGTGGTTATTATAATGATAAGTAAGCTCAAAATTGCTTTATGTACGTTGTGTTTGAGTTTGGTGTTACCGTCCTGTGACAACAAGCCCGATGATGTTTCTGAATGGCCAGTCGCTGATGAATCTGAGTTATCATCCTTTGACCCACATCAACAAGCAACTTACCGTTTCTTAATAGCTGAAATTGCCCTTGATCGGGGTGATTATACCGCTGCATTAGAAGAATACATTCAATTGGTCAAAGACACGCAAGATCCTATTCTAGCTGCCCGCGCAACTAGCATTGCTATTGAACAAGAACTTTATGAATCCGCTGCAGTCACAGCTAAAATATGGGCTGACAATACGCTCGACGATCCCCAAACGCAAGCGATTGTCATCAGTATTTTGCTTAAAAATAAAGATATTAATGGTGCGATGCCTTACCTTGAACGCGTGATCACCACCAATGATGAAGAAACATTTAGAAATCTTGTATTTATACAATCTACTTTAGAAAATCTCGAAGATTACCAAGAATTCATAAAATTAATGCAAAAGCATGGCCAAGAACAACAAGATTTTCGTACTACATTTATGGCTGCTCAAGGCGCACTTGAAACAGGTGAATTGGATATGGCACTTGCAAATATTGATCAAGTGCTTGCGATGAATAAACAATGGATTCGACCTGTTGCATTAAAAATTCAAATTCTCTATGAAACAGGTAAAAAAGAAGAAGCTGCTGCTTATTTAGAAGAAACTATTCCTTTATTTCCTGACAATGGTTCATTGAAATGGTTAAAGGCACAAATGTTATTAGACAGAGGTATGTTGCTTGAAGGTGAAAAAATATTAAAAACATTACAAAACGATCCGATTTATAGTAATGACGCCTATATCGAACTCGCACGTGTTTTTATTCAACAGCAAAAATATAAAGATGCAGAAACTTTACTTAATCACTATTTAAGCCAACCTAATATTACCATGGCTGACTCGGCGTATTACTTATCTGCATTCACAGAACAACAATTGGGTAACTTGGATTTAGCTTTATCGCAATACCGTAAAGTACAACAAGGCCCTTATTTTGTAAATTCCAATATTCAAATTTCCCTTATTTATGCAAAAAACGGTTATACGGATACGGCGTTAGAAACACTTAATCCGTTATTAGAACAATATCCTAATGAGCGTTCACGTATTGAATTGGTTAGAACACAAATTCTATTAGATGCTTATCGAATTGAAGAAGCCTACGATGAACTTAATCGTGTTATCAGCAACAGAAGTGAAGATACGGAACTACGCTACATACGAGGTTTAATTGCGACTGAACTGAAAAAAACAGAACAAGCTGAAAGTGATTTTCGTTATGTCATTTCACAACAACCCACACATATTGAAGCCATTAATGACTTAACACGTTTGTTGATTACTTCTGAAGAATATCAAGATGCAATGCAATATGCTGAACAAGCCATGACTCTTGCCCCTGCCAATCCTGAAACATTAGCGAATATGGGTTGGTTGCAATATAAACTTGGCCAACATGAAAAAGCTTTAGAAAACTTGCAAAAATCTTATCAACTTGATCCGCAACCCCAAACCGCCGCTCATCTAGGTGAAGTCATGTGGTCTCTGGGTCAACAAAATAATGCACGTGATCTTTGGCAAACAGCATTGAAAAAATATCCCAATAACGAAGAGCTTATTCAAATCATTCAAGCATTCAGCCAGAATCCATAGACAAGTCTACGGTACTTCACTACACTGTCAATATTATTTACTCTGTGGTCTTTGCGAGGAGCCGCGAGCGCGAAGCGCGTGGCGGACCGAAGCAATCCACAATAGATTGCTTCGTCACCTGCGGTTCCTCGCAATGACGATATGATAAGTAACCAGGGCTTAAAAACATGCGACATTTATACAAAGCATTCTCGATTGCTATTCTCATTATGATTGCCGCTTGTACTTCGCCGCCTGTTAAACTTACCTCTTACGAAAAACAGCGATTTTATAATGAAACCCAAAGCCAACTGCAGTTTCTCAATACATGGGAGCTTCATGGCCGCGTGAATATCCGCTATCAAGGCCAGTCCAACACAGCCAACATTGCATGGGTGCAAAAACGTACAGGGTACGGCATCAAGTTGACCGGTCCTTTAGGGAATGGAGCCGTTTATCTTCTGGGCGATAAGAATGGCGTAACCTACAAAGACAGTCAGGGTCGTGTTGATAGCGCCCCCACCCCCGAATCGCTGCTACAAAGCCACACAGGATATGTTCTACCGGTTTCCTATCTCCAATATTGGGTCCTTGGGCGCCCCGTGCCAGGTCTGACCAAAGATCTGACCCTGAACCCTCAAGGGTACCCTATCGAAATGAAGCAGGATATATGGCACATTACCTACCAATACTATGAACCTTATGGGGCTTATACCCTTCCCACAAAACTCATTATTACCCACCCTGATCTGAAACTGACCCTCATTGTTGACCGCTGGATGGTTAAACAGCCAGATTTTTAAGATAATCAGTAGACTAGCTTTCTTACTTCTGTTATCATGGGTGTTTGTAGATGAGGAAAATCATGAACTTACTATTAATAGGTTGTGGCAACCTAGGTAAGGCCCTTTTGAGCTCATGGGTGGCATCACTGCGGTATCAGCACGTAGTGGTGGTAGAGCCCAGCCTTAATGCACAAGCAGAATTTCAAACACAAGCCAACATCACGTTCGTTCCCGATCCTCAGCAAATCCCCGATACTTTTGTACCTGACGCTATCGTTATTGCCGTAAAGCCGCAACAACTAGGTTCCGTATTAACCCACTATCAACGCTTTGTGGCACATTCATTGTTCATTTCCGTTGTGACCGCAGCAACTGTTGAGCGTTTAAAACAAGGATTAGGCAATCAAGCCACTTGCATCCGCATCATGCCAAATGTTGCATTGCAAGTAGGCGCCAGTACAAACTTAGCATTTGCATCAACGCAAAGTAAAGAAGCCGATAAACAGATGACTGAAAAAATATTTTCTCCCACAGGTCGTGTCTTTTGGCTTGAAGAAGAATCGTGGCTGGAAACGTTAACACCCATTACTGGGTCAGGTCCCGCTTATTTCTTTTTGCTCGCACAATTATTAATCAATGATGCTGTTGCTCGAGGCATCGATGAACACACAGCATCAGAATCTGTTCGTCAAACCTTATTAGGGAGCGCATTATTAGCACAAAAAAATGCTGACTTATTAGCGTTGAAAAAATCCGTCACCAGTAAAGGTGGTGTCACTGAAGCAGCTTTGAAAGTATTAGAACCAGTATTACCCAACCTTATTCATGAAGCCATTGGAAATGCGTTGAATCGCCAAGAGGAATTAGCGCTATGAAAATAGTTATCAAAATTGGCACACATGCGTTATTGACTGAAACTGGATATCTTAACCAAGATGTTATTAACAACCTTGTTTATCAAATTGCAACGCTCAATCAACAAAACCATTCAGTGATACTAGTCACTTCAGGCGCAGTGGCTTGCGGTAGAATCCGAGCAAGAGAAAGTTTAGGCTGTGAATTTGGAAGTACCGTTGCTGATAAACAAGTATTAGCCACATTAGGCCAACCTGCACTCATGCGTATTTATGCAAAGGCTTTCGAACAATACAACTTGTTAACCGCACAATTATTATTATCACATAATGATTTTAAAACACGCGAACATCATTTAAATATACAACAAATGCTGGACCGAACTTTAATGCAAAAAAATATTATCCCTATTGTCAATGGAAACGATAGCGTGATGACGGAAGGTTTGATTCATTCATTTACAGATAATGATGAATTGGCTGGTATTCTTGCCATGCAAATTAACGCAGATAAACTCATATTATTAACCAACGTACCAGGCGTTTTTGATAAAGATCCTCATGATCCTGATGCTGAATTAATCGATACGATTTATTTAGATGATGATTTACCTGTGATATCCGATAAGAAATCGGATCACGGTAGCGGTGGCATGACAAGTAAATTAAATACCGCACGCAATGCATCGATGATGGGCGTCGTAACACATATTGCACGCGCGATGACACCTAACATTGTTCTCGATATCATGGAAGGGAAACATGCTGGAACAACGATTTTACCTCATTCCAAAGAATCAAGTAAAAAACATTTGCCTGTATTGAATCTTCAAGAGGTTCAAGATCATTTACCTATTGAGCAACAATAAGTGACAACTCATCTTAACGAACAATTGCAACGCGTCAAACAAGCCAGTCATGCATTGGCAACGATTCCTAATATAAAACGTGATCAGCTATTATTGGCTTTATCCGATACACTTCTTGCTGAGACTGATACTATTTTAAAAGCCAATGCGCTTGATCTGGCGAATATGTCTGAAGATAATCCCCAATACGATCGTTTAAAATTAACCGCTGAACGAATATCTACTATTGCCTCTGATCTCAAACATATCGCACAGTTACCACAACCTTTAGGGCGCATATTATTGCAAAAAACTTTACCTAACGGTTTGTCATTAAAAAAAGTGACCGTTCCTCTGGGTGTTATTGGCGTCATTTATGAATCACGGCCGAATGTAACGATCGACGTTTTTAGCTTATGTTTCAAGTCTGGTAATGCGTGCGTATTAAAGGGCGGAAAAGAAGCGCTGAACAGCAATCAAATATTATATAAACTTATTAAGCAGGCGCTTAACGCCACTCATTTACCCGAAGATGCCGTATACTTAATGCCAGCCAATCGTGAAGCGGTAGGTGAATTGCTTAATGCAGTGGGTTTGATAGATATTTGTATTCCGCGTGGCGGCGAGGCGCTTATCAACTTTGTGAGAAGTCATGCTAAAATACCTGTGATCGAAACGGGTGCAGGTATTGTACATACTTACTTTGATGTGAGCGGCGATTTAAATCAAGGTGAAAAGATTGTATTGAATGCTAAAACTCGACGTGTTAGTGTGTGTAATGCGCTTGATACATTAATCATTCATGCCAGCCGCTTAAAAGATTTACCGCAACTTGTAAAAAACCTGGCTGAAAAGCAAGTGATTATTTATGCAGACACACAAAGTTATGAATCATTGCAAGGTCATTATCCTGATGATTTATTACAACCTGCATCTCAAGAAGATTTTGGAAAGGAGTTTTTGGCGTATAAAATGGCAATTAAAACGGTTGATTCAATTGATGAAGCTATTCGCCACATCACGCACTATTCTTCCGCGCACAGCGAAGCCATTATTGCGGAGGATCGCCATGCCATTGATAAATTTATTAACAATGTCGATGCTGCTGCTGTTTACGTCAATGCTTCAACTGCATTTACAGACGGTGGTGAATTTGGATTAGGCGCAGAAATTGGAATCAGTACACAAAAACTACATGCGCGCGGACCCATGGGTTTGGAAGAATTAACAAGTTACAAGTGGATTATTGAAGGACAAGGACATATTCGAGCATGAAAAAAACATTGAAATTAAAAAGCCCCGCAAAGCTTAATCTATTTTTGCATATCAACGGTAAACGCAGTGATGGTTATCATGATGTGCAAACGGTGTTTCAGCTGATTGATCTATGCGATGAAATGAAATTTACCTTGCGTAATGATGACAAAGTAATCCTCACAACAGCACCTATTAATTTTGCAGATCAAAATAACTTGGTTTATAAAGCTATTCATGCATTAAAGCCTTATACAAAAGGTAAACCAGGTGTTGATATTCATCTACAAAAAAATATCCCCATGGGTGGTGGTTTAGGCGGCGGTAGTTCCAATGCTGCAACAACACTATTAGCCATGAATGAGTTGTGGGAACTAAATCTCAATAAAGAAAAGTTACTTGAAATCGGCAAACCATTAGGCGCTGATGTACCTGTATTCATCAATGGTCAAAGTGTTTGGGCTGAAGGCATCGGCCAAGATTTTACGCCGATTAATTTGCCCGATCGTTGGTACGTTGTGATCGCACCTGAAGTACATGCCAGCACCCCTAAAATGTATGCACATCCCGATTTACCACGCAATACACCACGCATTTCCATGCAAGCTTATCTTGAAGGAACACCCACACACAATGATTTCCTACCTGTGTTGTTATTACAACATCCCGCCCTCGCAGAAACATTTGCATGGTTGCGCTCATTAGGCGATGTTAAACTTTCAGGCTCAGGCGCATGCATGTTTATCACCTGCGCGACCAAGAAACAAGCCCAAGATTTGATTGGACAAATAACGCCACGTTTGGTAGCATTTGTCGCACGCGGATTAGGGTTTGTCTCCACAATAACGGAATAGACAACGTATCATTGGGGCGTCGCCAAGCGGTAAGGCACTGGGTTTTGATCCCAGCATTCCCAGGTTCGAATCCTGGCGCCCCAACCAATTTGTTAGGGCAACATCATTAAGGTATAAACGTGTCTCATAACGAACAAATGGTAATTTTTACGGGCAACGCCAATCCACCTTTGGCTAAAGCCATTGCCAGCCACCTTAACGTTCCCGTTGGGAAAGCCTTGGTCAGCCGTTTCAGTGATGGCGAAACACGAGTCGAGATTCAAGAAAACGTCCGTGGCCAACATGTTTACATCGTCCAACCCACCTGCTCCCCTACCAACGAAAACCTGATGGAGCTGGTGATCATGGCTGATGCGCTGCGTCGGGCCTCAGCAAAAAGCATCTCCGCAGTGGTTCCCTATTTTGGCTATGCTCGACAAGATCGACGTGTACGCTCCGCTCGAGTCCCCATCACGGCTAAGGTCGTGGCGGATATGCTCGCAGCCGTAGGCATTTCCCGCATGGTCACCGTCGACCTTCATGCCGACCAGATTCAAGGCTTCTTTTATATGCCCGTGGATAACGTCTACGCTTCCCCCGTCCTGCTGGCGGACCTTGAGGCGAATGGGAAAGACAATATCATCGTTGTTTCCCCCGATGTTGGGGGGGTTGTTCGAGCTCGAGCCATTGCGAAACAGCTGAATGATGCGGACCTTGCCATCATCGACAAACGCCGCCAAAAGGTTAACGAGAGTCAGGTGATGAACATCATTGGTGACGTCAGCGGAAAATCCTGTATAATAGTCGACGATATTGTTGATACTGCCGGAACCCTGTGCAATGCCGCCAGAGCGCTTAAAGGAAATGGCGCCAAGAAAGTGGTAGCTTATTGCACCCACGCTGTGTTATCAGGCCCGGCTATTGATAACCTTTCACGGTCAGTGCTGGATGAGCTTGTTGTAACAGATACTATCATGCTCAGCGATGCTGCAAAACAATGCAGTAAGATTCGTCAAATCAGCCTAGCAGCGTTGTTATCAGAATGTATCCGCCGAATTTACGGGGCAGAGTCTTTAAGTAGTCTCTTCCCGGAATAAATAGAAGATCTCTGGTCGCGGAGATTTTCTTAAGTGTTAATGTACAACCGAGGAAATGAACATGAAAAAAGCATTTGAAATTCAGGCGCAAGCGCGCGCTGATGTAGGGAAAGGAGCGAGCCGCCGCCTACGTCGCGCAGGTCTTGTACCCGCTATTGTTTACGGTGCAGGTGAAGACGCACAATCTTTAACCCTAAACCACAATGAAATGATGACGCATCTGAAACATGAAGCGTTTTATTCCCATATCCTGTCACTGAAAGTTGATGGTAAAAAACAAGATGTCGTGTTGAAAGATTTACACCGTCATCCATTTAAACCTCGTCTTATTCATGCAGACTTCTTGCGTGTAAAAGCGAATGAAGAACTTGTCATGAAAGTGCCATTGCATTTCTTGGGCGAAGAAGAATGTCCTGGTGTTAAAGCAGGTGGTAAAGTATCACATGTCATGTCCAGCATTGAGATTTCTTGCTTACCAAAAGATCTTCCTGAATACATCGAAATTGATGTTTCTGCACTTAATTTAGATGAATCCATTCATTTATCTGAAATTAAATTACCTCAAGGTGTTAAAATCGTAGCCCTTGAACAAGAAGGTGATCACGATACCGCTGTTGTTGCTGTATATGAGCTTAAAGAAAGTAAAGAAGATCTTGAAGCGGATCTAGCAGAAGCGCAAGCAGCCGCATCTACAACTCCTGAAGCATCTGCAGATGCAGGTGAAGCGAAACCTGCTGAAGGTGAGGAAAAATCAGAATAATTGTTGTCATTGCGAGCCTCGCAGAGGCGAAGCAATCCAATGATAAGGGAATGAGATTGCTTCGGCCTCTCGGCCTCGCAATGACGAGTCTACGGGAAATAACATGCCTATTCAACTGATCGTCGGCCTTGCGAATCCTGGGGATAATTATTACCCCACGAGACACAATGCCGGCGAATGGTTTGTGGAACAGTTGTTGCGTGATACACCTGATAATCTTGCACTTGAAAGCAAGTTTTTTGCGCGTATCACACAAACCTTGTTGTATAACAAACCTGTTCGCATCATGATTCCAACGACTTACATGAATGATTCGGGTAAAGCCGTTGCTGCGGCAGCAAGTTTTTATAAAATTTCTCCCGAAGATATTTTAATTGTGCATGATGAAATTGATTTACCTCCGGGTACGGTAAAGCTTAAATTGGGCGGTGGCCATGGAGGTCATAATGGTTTACGTCATATTATTCAAGCGTTGGGCACGCCGCATTTCCATCGTTTACGTATTGGCGTTGGACATCCAGGAAATAAAGATGATGTGGTTGATTATGTGCTCAAAAAACCAAAATCCGATGAGAAACGTTTAATTGACGATGCAATCATTAGCGCGTTACAAGTGATGCCAACAGTTATGTCTGATGACATGCAAGCCGCTATGAAGACATTACATACAGGAGTGAATGATGGGATTTAAGTGTGGGATTGTAGGTTTACCCAATGTTGGAACATCCACTTTATTTAATGCATTAACACAAGCAGGTATTGAAGCGGCTAATTATCCGTTTTGCACGATTGAGCCCAATACCGGTGTTGTTCCCGTACCGGATAAGCGTCTTAAAGCTCTTGCCAGTATTGCTAATCCACAAAAAGTAATTCCAACCACCATTCAATTTGTTGACATTGCAGGATTAGTGAAGGGTGCATCTGAAGGCGAAGGTTTGGGTAATAAATTTTTATCACACATCCGCGAAACCGATGCCATTGCGCAAGTGGTTCGTTGTTTTGATAATGATGATATCACGCATGTAGTAGGCCGTATTAATCCTGCAGATGACATTGAAATTATTAATCTTGAATTATTATTAGCGGATATGGATTCCGTAGATAAACGCATTCAACGTGTACAAAAAACAGCGAAAAGTGGCGATAAAGCAGGTGTTATTGAATTCGCGATGCTTGAACGTCTACAAAAACACTTTGATGCTCAAAAACCTGCGCGTACATTTGCTGTAAAAGAAGATGAAAAACCTTTTTTACAACAAATGAATTTAATCACAGCAAAACCTATTTTATACATTGCTAACGTTGCGGAAGATGGTTTCAATAATAATCCTTATCTTGATACAGTTAAAACCATTGCTAAAACGGAAGGCGCTGAAGTGGTTGCTATTTGCGCTGCAATTGAAAGTGAAATTGCCGAATTACCCGATGAAGATAAACAACCTTTCTTAGATGAGTTAGGATTGGATGAGCCGGGTCTTGATCGCGTGATTCATGCGGGATATCGCCTCTTACATTTGCAAACGTTTTTCACCGTGGGTGAAAAAGAAGTACGTGCTTGGACCGTCCATGTCGGCGCTACTGCGCCTCAAGCTGCAGGCGAGATTCATACAGATTTTGAAAAGGGTTTTATTCGTGCAGAAGTGATTGCATATGATGATTTCGTTAAATACAACGGTGAAAACGGTGCCAAAGATGCTGGACGTTGGCGCCTCGAAGGAAAAGAATACATCATGCAAGATGGCGACATCATGCATTTCCGATTTAATGTTTAAAACGAGGTGAGCGATCAACTGAACCAGAATCCACCTGATCGCTCTTACATCACAGAATCTTTTATTTAAAGCTTACTTTTTCATGAAAAGTAATTTGATTGCGTACAACGAGCATAAGCCCACAACAATATAAATAATTTTGGCAAGTATAGGCGCAAAAGCGAAGATCGCCCCAACAAGATTCAGGTTGAGAAGACCCACCAAACCCCAGTTTATGCCACCGATGATCACAATAATTAAGACAATTTTGTCTATCAATGCTTTATCCATTATATAAGCTCCCTAGCTATCAATTTACCAAACTTAGAATACCGCACCGTCTCACAGCATCCTAACTATAGCACCAGATAGGGGTATTGCACGACGTAAAAAGTTAGCCGCCACCAGGCATTCTGCTCGGGCCGGGCCTGGGCGCATGTGCGGCACCTCCCGGCCCTTTTCCTTTGAATACCTCCTCTCCTTCTTTTTGCTTTTCTTGCTGAGAGGGTGATGCAAACAATCTCTTCAAATTTTCTATGGCAGTCCCAGGCATGCTTGCTGATGACAGTCCTTGGGCAATCTGCGCATCTACCTGTTCACGCGCTTCTGTAAATGAAATACCTTGGGTTTGGCACATATCATCAATGTATTTTGAAAAACTGTCGCTATAACCTTCCACTTGTGCAAGCGATTCTTGCTCTTCCGCAGCAAATCCCTTACGAAAAACGCTATGACCTTTCATTTGCTTATTAAATTGTGCAGTTAAGTTTAGACGTTGTAATTCGTCTGGGGACGCATTGGCGGCTTGTTGCGCTTGCATTTCAGGTGCCAGCGCTTCTCTTACATAAATAGCACGCATGGCCAACATATACGCGTCATTCGATGGGTTGTTGGGGTTCTTAAAATCAAGCGCATTGGCAAATGTTTTGACTTGCTCCAGGGCTTGCCCAGTTAGCGCTATCATTGGCATTGTCATAATCTGTATCCTATCTATCTATTCGTGGTGCTGATGATTCTTTTGACTCCCTAATCAATGTCTTTATACTATTTTCCGCTTTTTCAAGGGATTTCTCTTGACGTTGTTTATTTTTTTCCATATTTTCTGCTTGCTTTATCCATGTGGGCACCATGTTTCCTAGTTTTTCTGATGCGTTTTCCAAACTATCTCCCGCATATTGCAATGCAGCAACAGCTGCAGGTGCTGCATAATCCCTAATATAACTGAATACAAAATCTGCTGCTGCGTAATGCAGGTCTACTGCCTTCAGTGTTTCATGCAAGGTACTTGTGAATTCAACAACCACCCCTCTTATTTGTTCTAATGCTTGTTGATTATTTTCAAACACAACCTCTGGGTTTATTTGATAGGCTAATAATCGGCGAATTGTTTCATCATCTTCATATCCATGAAGACCCAAACCTTGCACACCATCTTTACGTAATTCATGTTGCAACGTTTCTAATTCTTCACAACTTTCTCTGTATTGATTTCCTAATCTTTGTTGTAATTTATAAATGTCTTGCGCAGAATCGCTATCAAAAACTTTAACAACTGCATTATCATCAACGTCATCAAAAAGATCGCCATCTTCTGTTGATTCTTCGCCTACATTGACTGGACTAGTCAGAGGTTTTTTTTCGTCTAACAATTCCAAATAATCAAGCCAATTACGTTCTTGCGTTTGTTCAACATTTTGTTGCTGACAAACCTGATATTCTTCTAATATTTCCAGAAAAAAATGAAGCTTAAAACTTCCCCAATACACTTTATATAAAAGGGAATTGGGATTATGCAATTGTTGATAAAAATCCATATCACTCATGGGCATGGTTCGAGGGATATCAGACAAACCTTGCTCAAACAGATACCTTCTTAATTCATCTCGCTGAGATTCTGAGAGATTATTGAACCCCTCAGGTAAAGGGGGATTTTCGACTGGGTCTGGCATTGCGCCTCCTACTTTTTACGACTGTATTTTCAGTATACCATATTATTAAGCTGAAAGACCAACACCTAACTGGCTGAATCTTATTGTTTTTTTAGGCGGTTGACAAAACCATCTTAAAACGCGACAATCCATGGCTTACCCAAAACGCAACGAGGCACATTTTGGGCAAGCCCTTAGGCTACGTAGCTCAGCCGGTTAG
>CAYUEL010000032.1:0-8852 GCA_964443025.1 uncultured Gammaproteobacteria bacterium
CGGAGTTCCTTAATAACAGTAAGGACAGATTTGTAGCCTTGGCTTTTTTTTAAAGAAAAGAGTCCTAATTCGTTTCGAGTGTAGATTAACACTCTTTCAAAGAAACCTAGCTTGGCCATCATCCACCTCGTTAAATTTAATATTAACTTAGCTATTGTATATTATTCTTTGACCCATTTCCATAGTTAATTAACTTAAATTGTAAAGATAACCCGTTGATTTATATATTAATATATATTTTGATACACTTTTATGATAGAATCCGCCCATGAAAAACTCAGGTAAAAATGCGGTGGTTTTGCTTTCGGGTGGTTTGGATTCCGCCACTTCATGCGCCATGGCAAAAAATGAAGGGTATAATATTTACGCCTTAACCATCAATTATGGGCAACGGCATCGCGCGGAACTGGAAGCGGCGAAAAGGGTGGCAAAGCATTTAGGCGTTACCGAACATAAAACAATATCCGTGGATTTAACCCAATTTGGTGGCAGCGCTCTCACAGACGCCTCTATTCCCGTGCCGGATTACCAATCCTCAACGCAAATACCCATTACTTATGTTCCCGCGCGGAATACGATATTTTTAAGCCTTGCCATGGCCTACGCGGAAGTGAATAACGCGCAGGATATCTTCATAGGAGCCAGTTCGCTCGATTATTCCGGTTACCCGGATTGTCGACCGGATTATTTTGAGGCGTTTAATCAGATGGCTAATTTAGCTACTTGTGCTAAAATTCACACGCCGCTTATTTATTTAAGTAAGGCAGAAACCTTACGACAAGGAATGGAATTGGGTGTGGATTATTCCCTCACGGTTTCGTGTTATCAGGCCAATGATCAGGGTGAAGCTTGTGGACGTTGTGACAGTTGCTATCTGCGCAAAAAAGGTTTCATCGACGCGGAGCTAGAGGATGTCACACACTATCAACCGAATTGCAACACTTGATATATTGCGTGGTTTTTCTCTCGTTGGAATCTTATTTTCTAATATTGTTTGGATCACCGATTTAGGTTGGGCGCGACCGGATGTGTATGCGCAGGAAATACAAACAACCTGGAATGGTTATCTTTATTATCTTCTTGAAATGTTTGTCGTTCACAAGTTCTACGTCATTTTTTCATTTTTATTTGGATTGGGTTTTTCTATTATCTTAGCGCGTTCGGAAGATACAAATCGTCATCAATTTGCTTATACCTATGTCTCTCGCATTACTGTTTTATTTATTATCGGTTGGATTCATGCGATTTTCTTTTGGTTTGGCGAGATACTTCGTATATATGCGGTCATGGCTTTATTTCTATTATTCTTTAAAAGATTATCGGATAGAAATCTATTTATTTCAGCTATAATTTTTTTATGTCTTCCCGTTTTAATGGGCTCGGCCATTTCTTATTATTCTTTCCATTTGAATATCAATGATTTTATTTATTATTCACCGGCGGAAGCATTAACCATTATGCAACATGGGGGGATGCGTGAGTTTGTGATATCTAATATCGGACAAACCTACTATTTTTTAGCGGATAATCTTTTGTATGGTCGGTTTTTTAAAATATTGGGTATATTCTTGTTGGGATTTTATGTAGGACGAAAACAATGGTTTCATCATGTAAAAGAGTATCTGCCTTTTATTAGGAAATATATTTTGTGGATATGGGGATATTCGTTAATAGCAAGTTTTATTTTTATGGAAACTCGTTATTACAATGCATTTGTTGAACAAGTCGGTTATTTATTTTCTATTTATCCATTGGCGCTTACTTATGTTCTTTCTATTGTTTATATATCTCAACGGGTTCCTCAAAGTAAAATCATTCAATCACTTGAAAATATGGGGCGGATGTCGTTGACGAACTATGTGGGACAAACGGTATTGGTTTGTTTTGTAATTATGTGGTACGGATTGGGAATGGCGGGTAAACTTTCGTTTCTCGATAATATGATCTTGGCTGGTTGCGTGATATTGCTGGAATGTCTATGGAGTTATTATTGGTTGAAATATTTTAAACAAGGGCCTTTGGAATACATTTGGCGAAAAGCCGTTAATTTAATTTGGTTCGTACGGCGTTATCTTCACAATCAACCCCATTAACGGGTGATCGTAATAATAAAGTTTGCCGCTGCGGACACGTTGCGATTGGCTCATGCGGTAAGTGGTATCACCTTCACGTAATAAAAAATCTGCATCTAAATGTAAGTAACGTGATTTCTTAAACGTCACCAACCCCTCAATGTCCCAAGCATTAGCGGATTTTCCGCCATAGACATGAACGGTTTCTACTTCACGTCCGCTGAGCGCAGGTTGTCTCCATGCGGCTCGTGCTAAGATTTTATAGTTAGGGTTTTCAGTCATAATTTTTTCAACCCCTTGAAGGGTATTCTGAGATTGGCTTAGTGATACAAAAGGCATCTCACGTATTTTTTTGATAGGTACTTGAGTGGTTTGTGTTTCGGCACCTACCAATTGACCCACCGTCACAAAGCCATGTTCATCGCCCTCATCATTAGGAGTTACGTTAGCGGTGGCAGGTAGAGTGTCGACCACTCCTCGGGCTGCACGTGCTGCGTCTTGGCTTGCGTAAAGGTTCATGCCAGAGGACCAATTGGGTTCGCCTGGGTGAGAGGCCCAAAGCTCGGGATCGCCTTCAGGATTGACATATTGAAAGGCAATCAACTCAATTTGATACCAATCTTCGGCGGCAACAGCCAATAAGGGCAAAAGCAACAACTTGCAAAGGATTAGCTTTAATGTGCGATTCATCATCATAGCCTCAGTTGTTCAAGTAAACCTTGAACGAAGTCGGTCCGTTTTGTGTAATCGAGCAAATCAGCCTGAAAGGTGAGTTTTGTTTGCCCCGTTAACTTGTATATTGTAGGCTTATTTTGGATCAAATCAATCACTACTTTGGCATTAATCGGGGCGTTTTCATTAAATTCCATTAGCCCACCTTGAGCGCTGGCATCGATTTTCTTCACACCCAGAGTCTTGGCAAGTAGACGCAATTGCGTGCATTTAAACAGTAATTTAAGGGGTTGCGGCAATAGGCCAAAGCGATCAATCATTTCCACTTGAAGTTCATCCAATTCGGTATGATTTTTGCAACTGGCAATGCGCTTGTAAAAAGTAAGGCGCATGTGAACATCGTCAAGGTAAGTGCTGGGAATAAGTGCAGGCATTTTAAGATCAATTTCTGCATCTTGATGAACAGGGGAATCAATGTCAGGTTCGCGTCCGGCACGTAACGCATCCACCGCGCGTTCTAATAAATCCGCATATAAACTGTAACCAATCGATTGAATATGACCGCTTTGTTCGTGACCTAAAATTTCACCCGCGCCGCGAATTTCGAGATCATGCGTGGCTAACATAAATCCTGCGCCTAAATCCTCTAATGTGCTGATGGCATCAAGACGTTTAACAGCGTCTTGTGTGATTAACTCTTTATTGGGAATTAATAAATAGGCATAAGCTTGGTGATGCGAACGTCCAACACGACCGCGTAATTGATGCAATTGTGCCATACCTAATTTATCAGCGCGATCCATAATAATTGTATTTGCCGTTGGAATGTCAATGCCCGTTTCAATGATGGTTGTGCAAACCAACACATTAAATCGTTGGTGATAAAAATCTGACATGATGCGTTCCAATTCACGTTCACGCATTTGCCCATGTGCCACTTCCACACGTGCTTCGGGAACCAAATTTTGAATTGCATGGGCGGTATGTTGAATGCTTGCAATGTCATTATGAAGGTAATATACCTGACCGCCACGTAATACTTCACGCAAAATAGCTTCGCGAATGAGAGCATTATTGTTTTCGTGTACAAAAGTTTTAATGGATAAACGACGTTTAGGTGGCGTTGCAATGATAGATAAATCACGAACATGATTCATTGCCATGTTTAATGTGCGTGGAATTGGTGTTGCAGTCAATGTTAAAATATCCACTTCTGTGCGAAGCGACTTTAACTTTTCTTTTTGCGCAACGCCAAACCGATGCTCTTCATCAATAATTAATAAACCGAGATCTTTAAATTTAATCAGCTTGGACAATAAAGCATGTGTCCCAATGACGATATCGACTTTTCCTTCGCTTAATTGGTTTAATGTTTCTTTATTTTGTTGGTCAGAACGCATCCGTGATAGTTGACGGATTTCAATAGGGTAATCCGCGAAGCGATCTTTAAAGGTTTCATAATGTTGACGGGCTAATAATGTCGTTGGAACTAATATTGCCACTTGCTTATGATTCATGGTGGCAATGAATGCCGCGCGCATCGCAACTTCTGTTTTACCAAAACCCACGTCGCCGCATATCAAACGATCCATCGGACGAGGAGATGTCATGTCGTTAATGACATCTTGAATGGCTTGATGTTGATCGGGTGTTTCTTCAAATGGAAATGATTTTTCAAATGCAATGTAATGGCTATCAGGTTTTTCATAAATAAAGCCTGGTTTTGCTTCGCGGCGCGCATATACGTTCAATAATTCTGCAGCCGTATCACGTATTTGTTCCAGTGCTTTTTTCTTAGCTGTTGACCATTGGGATGATCCTAATTTATTGAGGGGCGCGTGTTCGCTATTCATGCCCGCATAACGACTAATTAAATGAAGCGACCCCACCGGAACATATATTTTGTCGTTATTCGCATATTCCAAAACAAGGTATTCAGATTCAATGCCGTCCACAGTAATGTTGCTTAAACCCTTGTAACGTCCAACGCCATGCTTTTCATGGACAACAGCATCATTAATTTTTAGTTCGACCAGGTTGCGTATAAAAGCTTCAGGAGATGTTCCTTTGGTTTTTCTATGACGGTATTGGGAAACTTGTGTGCCAAAGATGTCATTTTCGCTAATAAGAATGATATGAGATTCATTAAAGATAAATCCATTTTGCAAAGGAGCAACTGTAATCAGACACTTTTCATTGGATTGTAATGCTTCTTGCCATTGTTCTACCGGCATTAAATGCATGCCTTCAGGGCGAAGTAATTCAAGCAATGATTCACGACGACCCTTGGATTCGCAACAAAATAGTATTTTATATTGCGAATACGTTGTTATGAATTGTTTTAATTTATCAATAGGGTGTTTCTGCTTAGGGTCTATTTGAATATCTGGAATGGAATCATATTCACCAACAGGATGATTTAGCTTAATCTTTAATTGTGTAAATGCCTTGGCTTGAGAAAATAACTCATCACTGGTAAAAAATACCTCATTAGGTTTTAGTAAAGGTCGGTAAATATCATGTGCATATTGATCATAACGTTTATGGCATTCATCTTGATATACATGCAATTTATCTTGAATATCTCCAATGCGAATAATAAGTGTGTTTGGAGGTAAATAATCCAATAAGGAAGACGTATGATCAAAAAATAAGGGTAAATAATATTCTAATCCTGGACTGGCCTGTTCACGTGAAACGGCTTCATAAATAGGGCATTGCATGGGATCGCCTGAAAACCGATCGCGCCATTGATTACGAAAACGTGTAATACCGTCGTGATTAAGCGGAAATTCATGTGCCGGTAATAAAGAGATATGATCCACAGGGACAAGGCTTCGTTGTGTTTCTGGATTAAAGGGTCGAATGGAATCAATTTCATTATCAAATAGGTCGATACGATACGGTTGATCACTTCCCATGGGGAAGATATCTATGATGCTGCCTCGAACGGAATATTCACCGTGCGCCACCACCTGATTAACGCATCGATAACCGCTGGATTGCAAGCTGGTTCTAAAATTATCGATATTAAACGATTGTTTTTTTTGTAATGTTAATACATTTGCTTGAATATAGCTTTTCGGGCACATCTTTTGTGCCAGCGTATTTGCTGCAATAAAAACAACACCTTTTTGCATTTGTGGTAATTGCGAAAGCACCATCAAACGTTCAGAGATAATGTCTTCATGAGGTGAAAAGAAATCGTAGGGTAAAGTTTCCCAATCGGGAAAAACCCAATTCGAGTAAGAATGATCTGAAAAATAACCTGTTTCAAAATTAAGCTGATTGGCCTGATGATTGTTTTCACATACGATAAGGGTAGGGCCATTATGAGCAGAAATAACCTTACTTAAGGCAAGACTCAGCCCGCTACCGGCGGGTAGGATAATATGTGAGTTGGATTGGGTCAGAGTCATGCCGCAGATTATATATTATTTTTCACCCCGAACAAAGCACCCGTCCCAGCCAGTTTCGACACAATCGGCGATCAATTTTGGAATGCGCTTTAAAAACATCTCATAGATGTAAACATCGGGATAACGCTCATGCAGATTTTTAAACGCTTCCATTGCTTTATTCCAGTCGGCATCATAATAGTATTTCAACGCGGCGGCATGTAAATGGCTTTCCTCAAGTAATGCTTCGCTTGCTTCATTGCGCATGCATATGGGTTGGAAAATATTCACAGCATCATCCTTGCCTTTAACTTTAACTCTGTCTAAATGGCGAACAAATACTTGGTTATGTAAGTGCGCAAGCGTGTATTCGCTGATAATAAAATTAACATGATAAAATTTAGTGGATGCTTCTAGACGTGATCCCAAGTTTACGGAATCCCCGATGACGGTGTAAGATCGCCGGTATTTTGATCCCATGTCTCCCACGTTCATGGGGCCTGTATTAACACCAATTCCAATTTTAATTGAATCAATTCCTAGATGTTTAAATTGTTCACCCATTGAGTCAGCCATTTTTAACATAGCAAAACCAGATTTTACTGCATCAAGCGCATGATTGGGATTGTCCAATGGTGCGCCCCAGAAGGCCATGATCATATCGCCCACGTATTTATCAATCGTTCCATTATTGTCGAAGATCAATTGTGTCATTGGTGTAAAGTATTCGTTTAAAAGTTTTTTCAAATCAGTAGGGGAAAGCTTCTCGGAGAAGGACGTAAAATTACGAATGTCAGCAAATAAGACCGACATGGTGCGAGATTCCCCTTCAAACGTGTAAGCCACATTGGATTCAATCATTTGATCCACATGTGCTGGAGGAACATATTGACCAAACATTTCTTTCATTTGCGTACGTTTACGCGCTTCAAATAAAAACCCATAGCCAATATTAACCAATGAAATTAGAAACATCATAAAATAAACAATAACGCTGGATATGTAGATATTTTCATATTCCCAAAGCCATACGTTAAAATATGCTAATAGACCAATGATAACCAAAGGAGTAATCAGTGCCCATATTACTGACAAAAATGGAGCAATAATAGAAAACGTCACACCAAAAAATATAATCATAAAAATTAATGCGCCCATATCCCAGTCGGGTTCAACAGGAAATGTCTTTGATAAGATAATATCTGCTACTGTTGCGTGAATTTCAACTCCTGGAAATGTTGATTCAAAAGGTGAAACATGCAGATCACCTAATCCTATGGCGGATGTTCCAATGAAAGCAATTTTATTTCGTAAAGCTTCTGCGGGAATAATTCTGTTCAACACATCTGTTGCGGAATAATAGGGATAGGATCGTGAATAACCTTGATAGGGAATAAGAACATCACCTTTTTCATCCGTTGGAATGACAATATTACCTAAAACAATATTTTCAAGAACTAGCGAACCATCGGGTAGTTGTGCAAAGTCAAGCTGAGGTTTATCCAGCAATAAATATTGCATGATAGTGGCCAACCCTAACGATGGATAAATTCCGTCTTTGTAACGAAGAACGATAGGGTAGTGTCGGATAACTCCATCATCATCGGTTAATGTGGTAACAAAGCCACCAGCATTCGTTCTACTTTCAATTTTTTCAATACCTGCAATGTAGCCTGACATTTCAGTGATTAATGCATGATTGTTTTCCATTCCCGACAATGTATAAACAGGCTCAGGTAATAGCCCTACTGCATCTTCTGGATTGGTGGTTAGAACATAACCTAATACAACATCATCATTGGATATTGCATTAGCAAATTTTTGATCATTATCAAAGTCAGGATAAATTTTCATAAGACTTTGTTTGGTTGCGTCATCAATTTTACTTTTATCTTTTTCAAAAATAACATCAGCAATATTACGTTCAGGTTCGGAAAAAATAACGTCAATGGCAATGATAATAACGCCTTTTTCACGTAAGATACTAAGTAGGCTAGCCATTTTATCCCGAGACCATGGCCAACGACCTTCTTTTTTTAAACTTTTTTCATCAATATCAATGAGTACAACAGGGCTAGTTTGATCTGGTTTGTGTTGCGCAATATCAATTCTCATGCGCGTATCATAAACAATGCTATTTAAGCGATCGTTAATGAGATCAATCGTGTAGTTGGGCGTTGTTTCGAACCAATAAGCGAGAGCTACCACGAAAAGACCGAGTAGGATAGGAATGAATTTCTGTCTTAATTTTTTTAGCATTTGAATTAATTCTAGACGATTGTAAACCGCCAAGCATGTTCTATACTTGGGTTTGCTCTTACTTAAAAACGCGCGGGAGAGAATTGTGAGCAAAAACAGTTACTTATTGCTCCAAATCACTGATCTTCATCTGTTTTCGAATCCAGAGCAGACTTTGCTTGGGGTTAATACAGATGCAAGTTTTAGCGCTGTTGTTAATCAAGCATTAGCGCAATACCCTAATCCAGACGTCATTCTTTTGACAGGTGATTTATCGCAAGACGAAACTATTGCTGCTTATGAGAGAATTGTAGAACGTTTGAATGTTTTTTCTTGTCCCAAGTATTGGATTCCAGGTAATCATGATGATACGGATTACATTAATCAAGTTTTTTCTAGCCATACTATTCAATCGCAAAAGCATGACATTATCGATAATTGGCAACTGATATTATTAGATACAAAAAAAATA
>CAYUEL010000032.1:8862-18437 GCA_964443025.1 uncultured Gammaproteobacteria bacterium
CATTTGTCAAATGATCAATTTATGCTTTTAGAAGATTCATTAGGTTCTTATCCAGAACATCATGCATTAATTTTTATGCATCATCAGCCTATTCCTGTTGGCAGCCGATGGCTTGATCATTTAATGCTTACGAATGCAGATGAATTTTGGAATGCAATATCACCTTATCATAATGTTTGTGCTGTTATATGTGGACATGTCCATCAAGAATGCCAGAAGAAGCGAGGCGATATTTTATTTTACAGCACACCATCAACTTGTTTTCAATTTAAGCCTAATAGTGATCCTTTTGCAGTCGAAAAAGCTATGCCAGGGTATCGAAGCATAGAAATTTTTCATGATGGATCATTTAAAACAGAAGTTCATCGAGTTAAAAACTTTAAATTAAATTTAGATGCAAGAAGTGGTGGGTATTAATGATTCTTACGAATGAAGAAAAAAAGATTTTAATAAAAAATGACCTATTTATTGGCTTAACACAAAAACAGCAAGAAGAATTTTTTAATATATTGACTCGAGAATCCTTCAAAGTAGATGAGTATATTATTTCTGAGGGTGATAAAAGCGATAAGATTTATATTATTCAGAAGGGAACCGTAAAGGTTATTAAGCAATTAAAGGGAAGCAAAAGTGAAGACGAACAAATTATTGCAACCCTGGGAATGGGTGACACCATTGGTGAGGTTGCATTACTTGATAAGCAACCGAGATCAGCTTCAGTAAAAGCGTGTGAAGCAGTAGAAGTATTGGTATTTTATTCGAGCGAACTTGATAAATTGTCCGATGATGCCGTTAACACTTCAACGAAAATAAAACTTAATTTGGCAAGACGTTTAAGTCAATACTTGAGAACAACAAATGTCAAAACAGTCACTGAACGAAAAAAACACAGCAGTGAGCTTAATCATGTTAAATATTATGATGTTATTACTGGATTACCAAATGAAAACTTGCTAATCAAACGAATGAATGAGATAAAAGAAAAAAATTCAAGTCATTTTTCATTGGGAATTATTGAGATATCTGATCTTAAAGACATCAAAAATTCACTTGGCGATGAGGTTGCTGATGATTTTTTGTGCCTGATTGGAGATCAATTGCAACAATCTATTCCTGGAGCGGAAATAATAGCGCGCATTGGAAAAGATCAATTTGGTATTGTTTACACTGCGGATGAGGTTAACAAGATTCCCACTCGTTGTATTCGTTTATTTTCAAAACCTTTTTTTGTTAATGATGCTGCTATTACAAGTCAAATTAACATGGGGGTTGCATCTTATCCAAAAGATGCCACTGATCCTAATGAACTGATTAAATTGGCGGAATTAGCACTGGATTCGGCAAAAATAGATCAAACAACAAATTGTTGTATTTATGACAAGTCTATGAATGAACGTGTCGCTAATCGTCGAAAACTTTTTAATGAGATGAATGAAGCACTTGAGAAAGGACAGTTTATTCTTTATTACCAACCTCAAACACGATTGATCGATGATAAAGTAATTGCAGCAGAAGCTTTAATTCGTTGGAATCATCCTGTTCGTGGTATGGTCTCACCTGGCGAGTTTATACCTGCTGCGGAACAATCTGATTTTATTTTAAAATTGGGTCATTGGATTTTAAAAGAAGCTTGCGCGCAAGCCAAAATTTGGGAGACAAATCCGGTCCATCCTATTCGAGTTGCAGTTAATTTATCAACGAAGCAATTCTTGCAAAAGAATTTTATTCGAGATGTTAAACAAGTCATTGATGCGTCCGGTGTTAATCCGAAGTATATTGAACTTGAAATAACTGAAAGTCTGATGATGGATGATATTGAGGCAACTGTTGCAAAAATTAAACAACTCAGTGATATGGGGATTATTCTGGCATTAGATGATTTTGGTACAGGTTATTCGTCGCTGAGCTATCTTACGAGGTTACCCGTTGATAAATTAAAAGTTGATCAATCTTTTGTTAAGGGCATTGATCAAGGGAATGATAGCAAAAATATTATTCGTGCTATTATTAGCCTTGCAAAGAGCCTTAATATGCAAACCTTAGCAGAGGGTGTGGAAGAAAAAGTCCATGCGGAATTTTTAAAAATGGTCGAATGTGATGAAGCTCAGGGCTATTATTATAGCAAACCTATTTCTGTAAATGATTTTGAACAACGTTATTTAGAGGGCTAATGGCATGAGTATCAATGTTAATTTTCTTAAGCAGAGCCTTGTTATTATTATCACATTTTTTGCATTATGTTTTAGTGTGCAAGCTTTAGCAGACGAAGATCCTATTGGCGTTATTATCACTGTCACAGGAAAAGTAATGGCTAATAAAGATGATAAAAATGCTCGTTCTTTAGCGCGTGGGGACGGATTTTATATTAACGACATTATTTCAACGGATCCAGCCTCTAATGCTTCTTTGCGTTTTAAAGATGGAAGTATTATTCAGGTGATGGGTGCATCTGAATATAAAATCAATGATTATCAATATAACCCTAAAAATCCTGATGATGATGCTTTTTCATCGGAGCTGGTTAAAGGGGGTTTTCGAACCATATCAGGCAAATTAGGTGAGCGTAGTCCCGATAAGGTACGATTTCATACTAAGACTACAACATTGACGATCCGCGGAACTGAAGGAGATATTGTTTACATGGCTGAATGGGAAACCAGCGATGCTCCTGGAGGTGGTGTGACTGTGGATGTAGATGGGGGAAATCAGAATCCTCCAGATGATGGTGCCACCCTTGTGAATCAGATTGACGGCGACTTTTATGTAGGTGAAGCTACCGAAGCGGGTTATTATGGTGATATCGATAATGGTATTATTATCGGAGATGACACTTCCGGTGGTATTTTTACGCAAGACAGTATTATTGTTTACGATGGGGGTATACCAGAGGATACGATTCAGAATGCTTTAGGTGGTACTGCAAACTTTGTTCCCTATGATAGTAATCAGATTGATGAAATCAGGAATGATGATCTTGTAGTAGACCAAGGTGATGATGCAGACGCAAGTGATGATGCAGCCGCAAGTGATGATGCAGCCGCAAGTGATGATGCAACCGCAAGTGATGATGCAACCGCAAGTGATGATGCAACCGCAAGTGATGATGCAGCCACAAGTGATGATGCAACCGCAAGTGATGATGCACCTGCAGGTAAAGGCGAACCAAAAAGCAAAAAGATAGAAGATGTTGAGAAGGTGCAACTAAAAGGCGAACCACACCCGGGAACAGGGGGATCTCCTTGTGGGGCTCTTGATTAAGGGTGGAGGTCATTCTCTAACGGCAATGTCACAACAATTTTAAATCCCTGGCCCGGAATGTTTTCCGCCATGATGGTGCCGCGGTGTTTATAGATAATTCTTTTAACAATAGCCAACCCAAGGCCGCTGCCTTGTGCATTGCGACGTGCTTGATCACCTCGAACCAAGGGTTTAAATATTTCATCCAACATGGAAGGGGCAACACCTTCGCCTGAATCACATACGGAAATTTCTACATGAGTGTTTATTAATTTAACGATACAGGTAATAGGTTCTCTTCCATATTTCATTGCATTGTTAATGAGGTTTGTAAATACACGCTTGATGCTAATGGCTTGAGCTTCAATCAATATAGTATCTTGTGTGTATTCAAGGCCGATGATTTGTTTTTGATCTTGATTGTAGCGCCTTACAATATGTGATAACAACTCAACGATATTAATTTTATTAAAAGGCTCGTTACTTCCTGCTGAGATATAATCGATAAATTGTTGTTGCATGCTAGTGATTTGTTCAATATCAGAATGCATATCATCACGAAGGTTTTTATCAATATTGGACATCAAATCGATGGCCAATTGAATGCGTGTTAACGGTGTACGTAAATCGTGCGATATACCCGCTAACATGATTTCTCGTTCTCGTTGGAGCATTCGGAAATCATCCACCATCACATTAAACGCCTGACAGAGCTGGCGCACTTCTTCAGGACCTTTTTCCTCTACTTTTTGAGGAATTTGTCCTGCGCCTAATTTCTTAGTAGCCGCGACAATATCTTTAATGGGTTGACGAATATTATTGGCTGTAATAACGCTACCAACGATAATCAAAAATACAATAATGAATTCTTGAATAAACGCAAGATAGGCTTTAGGTTCCGCAAATACTTCACGCGGGATTCCTACCCAGGTATGAAAATGATCCGTTGTATCTTCAAATGACAACCAGATATAACTGGTCTCATCAAAACTGTTAAAAAACTGTATGCGCGTATTATGCCGTTCATTAAAACGATCGGCTAATGCATTGAGAAGCGAGAATTGTACGGGATAAAGCTCTTCTGGGGCTTGGCTTTGCTGAACCATATTATAGTCTTCAACCAAATCAACAATGCCTTCGAGTGAATCGTTTGTATCAAGGTGCTTAATAATGGTTTCAGTGGTTTGAATAGCCTGACGCATTTGTATTTTTCGTGTGTAATAACTCGAAAAAACCCATGTTAATGCAACATTGGCAATAAAAATAAAAATAATGAGAATCGCAATTCGACCCGTGATGGTATTGGGCATTAATACCCTAATCATGCTTTTCCGCCATCAGGAACAAATACGTAGCCGATACCCCAAACGGTTTGTAAATAACGTGGATGTGCAGGATCTTTTTCGATGATTTTACGTAGACGTGAAATTTGTGTATCAATCGTGCGATCATACGCGGTATATTCACGACCGCGTGCCAAACTCATCAATTGCTCGCGCGATAATGTTCTTCGAGGGTTAGTGACTAATGCTTTCAACACGGCAAATTCACCTGTTGAAAGTTCGATATCATGGCCGGCTTTTTGCATGGTTCGCGTGGCTAAGTTTACAACGACATCACCAAAGGTAATTTCTTCTTCTTCCGTGGTGGGTGCGCCGGGAACATTTTGCGGTGTGCGACGTAAAATGGCTTTAACGCGGGCTAATAATTCGCGTGTATTAAATGGCTTGGGGAGGTAATCATCCGCGCCCATTTCCAAACCAATGATACGATCCAATTCATCACCTTTGGCGCTTAAAATAAGGATAGGTGGGGGTTCTTTTAATGTACGAAGGCGACGGCATATGCTTAAACCATCTTCGCCAGGCATCATTACATCAAGGATAATGAGATCAATATGTTCACGTTGCAAGCGTCGATCCATGGTGTCTGCATTGGGCGCTGTGGATACGTTGTACCCTTGCTCTTTAAGGTAGCGTTCGAGCAAACTTCGGAGTCTATCGTCATCGTCGACAATTAATATATTAGCAGGAGCTTCGCTCATTCTGATTTCCTCTTTCGTCGCAACTAGTATATCATACGAGCATGAAGTGTTATTTACATTTTGTTACATTTTTGTTGTACCTACCGCCTAAGATTGTTTTATAGTTATAGGCTTAAGACCACCCCAAAACCGAAAGGAGTTCTAAATGAGCAAAACAGCTAAAACATTACTGGGAGCAACCATGGCATCAATGCTTATGGTATTCAGTTTAAATGTTGCCTTCGCCGAACCACCGATGAAAGTCGGAGATAGTGCCGATGCGGTAGATTCAACTGCAAAGGAAAGTAAGGCCGATAAAATGATTGATCATCTACGTCAAGAGCTTCAACTTAGCGATGAACAATCTGTAAAGATGCAAGCTATTGTTGATGCCAATCGTGCTGAAATGGATCGCTTACGTACAGAAATGGAAGCATTGCGTGAAAAAATGCATGCTGAAATGGATAAGATCCTAACCGAAGAACAAAAGGTTAAATTCGAAGCCATGAAAGCGGATAAGAAAGCTAAGATGAAAGAAATGAAAGGTGAGAAGGATGGTATGGGTATGTCCCAAGGTCAACCTCAGCCCCAATCTCAAACTGGCAATGGCGGAAGGAATAACTATTAGTTGTCATTGCGAGGAACGCGAAGCGTGACGAAGCAATCCAATACATTCGAGATGGATTGCTTCGCCTCGATGAAGCTCACAATGACGTTCCTTGGCTTGACATACCACCGCCTCCCTGGTAAAGTCAAAAGTAGGACGGAAGAAACTTATGACTAGCAGCCTTACAATCAATCTTGTACCCAGCTTTGCTGCTGCTTCCGGTCTTTTACCCCAACGATGGCAAACCACCTCTATCTGGCGAATCTAACTTCGCTTTTTGATCTGTAGTTTTATCAAGTAAACAGCTAGTAGTAATTCGGGTGGAAAAATGAGTAAATTAAGTCAGATAATTACCAAATACCAATCGCGTGCCGAAGTCTATGAAGGTATTTTTGATGGGATTACAACTGCTGTTGCCGAACAGATCAACGTTAGAGATACACCTCATAATTTTCAACCTTCTTCAATTCATAATCCTGCTCTTGTTACTGATAGCGCTAAATATGGTAATTTTAAAAAATATTACTTAACTCTCTATATCATCAACGAAAAACTGAAACGTATTGCCAGTGATTCGCGCGATCAAGATATATTTGAGGCGCAAAAAAAGCAAACCATCGACGAGAGAAATGCAATAAAAGAAGCCTTCTTGACGGAATTTGAAATTGATATAGACGCTGATTCAGAAACACCAAACAACAACCCCATTGCTTATGCACGTTTAAAAACCTATCTCGACAAATTCCTCGCTGAAAAAAGAGCCCATCGCAATTTCTTAATCAGTCGATTCGGTAAGTTCAGTGCCATCGCGTTTGCCGTGGGAAATGGCTTAGGATTGGCCATGGTTGGTTATATGATTGCCAATGGATTAGGCAGTACCGCATTGATGATTGCTGGTTTTGTTATTGGTAGTTTTGTAATAATTGGTTTAAATGTTGCTTTGTTATATTTCGCTTCTGAAAGAAATAGTAAGATTAAAAGCGAAAAAGATAAAGATGAAAAAATTAAAAAACACGTGTTTACGTTAATAGCACTTGATTGTATCGCAATAGCCTCATTCTTTTTTGCCGAATCTTTTGGATTCCTCCCTCAATATGGATTGACATTGTTATTAGGCAGCCTCGCCTTAGGTGCTTTCTTCACTTTATGGGCTAATTTTGATGTTACACGGGATAATAACCATAAATTTTTAATTAGTCGTTTAGATCAACATAATCATAAAACGGATGTGTCTTACACGCCCACTCAAAAATTGGCCCTTCTTATTGCGGCCGGTATGGTGTTTGTTGCCTCATTGGTGGGCGGTTACTTTGCTTATGGAATGGTATTAGAATTATTGACTGAAACATCGTTAAGTAATTTCTTTGCGTATGACGCGGCGTTAAGTTTTTCAACCATATTAGGCATTGGTTCGTTTTTTACGATTGGTATTGTGTTTTATCATTGTGCAAAAAATCAAATATTATCGGCTTCTGATTTCAGCTATTTAATTCATTTAAAAGATTTAATATTAGCGGATAAGGTAGATGCTGAGAACATAGATAAAAAAAGCGGTATTGAAAAGGCTATTATTCAAGCAAAAAGTGAGGATGCCTATAAAAATTCTCAATACAAAACCTTTCGAAATTACGCCGCATTATTTGGGGTATTTGCGCTTCCGGTTGTTGTTATTGTTGGCGCAATCTTTCAGCAGTTTGCTATTATCGATTTATTAGCGGAAAGTTTAAGAGAAGGTTTATTTTCATCAACATTTGCAATGTCGTCCAACGTACAATCCTTGGCGGAAGCTTTGTGCATCGTTGCGGGTTTAAGCTATGTATTTATGTTTGTACCGGCGGCAATTGGCACCGTTATTAAATTGGCCTATGGGATACCGAGGGTGGGTGGATACGATGAATTGACACCCGAAGCTAAAGTACGTTTTCAATTAAAACGTGCGGGTAATACAGTGATGAATGGCCTAGAAGCCACCTTGGGTGCGATGTTGGTTTTCAATAGCATCACGGCCATTGTGTTTATTACTGTTTTCGCAATGATTACCTCTTTTGTGATGAGTGACATTGAAGGGAAGCGCGATCGTGTAACGGATAAACTTGGCACAGCGCAGGATGATTTGTATCAGGCAGAAGTAAAGTTAAAAGAAGCAAAAGACGCTCCCTTTACGTTTACCCCCTCCAAGCGTTTAACATACGGCTATGATGCAATGCTGGCGTATGGTTTGGATAATTGCGACAGGGTGGACGAAAAGGGGGACCTAGTAGGTGACAAAAAAGATGAGCATGGAAATATACTAGTAAGCGGTAAAGTTAATTTAAAACAACACCTCGTCATTTCCGCGTAGTCTGTCATCCCCGCGAAGGCGGGGATCCAGTAAACTGCTGCAAATTTTCCCTGGATTCCCGCCTACGCGGGAATGACGCTTTACAATTTGTTACACTTACCAGTTGACCGACCACCAAAGGTATGGTAACTTTAGAGAATAGGTTATTTATTAGGAACTCCACCATGAAAAACATGAACTTACACACAGTCCGTGTCTCCAAGCCCTCTGCTGGCACCGTGGTTTCCTATCGTTATTATCAAAGCTCTTTCCGATTTAGTTACTTTCAATAACTAACCCCGTTTCTCACCAGCTCCGTGAGACAACAAGTGGACAGTTTAGAAGCTATTTAGATAGCTTGAATAATGGAAAGAGAAAATGCCAGATTCAGACCGACAGACAAATCAAAACCCTAATGATCCAGAAATTCTGCATCTGAAGCGTGCCATTGCCGATGAAATCCTGCGACAAAACAAGAAGCGGTTAGAAGGCGATGAGGGTGAAATTGCAAAGATAATAGAAACAGAAAAAACTAAGCTATTAAATTCATTGAGCAATAAAAAAGAAACGCTGAGCAAAAGTCAGAGCGCGAGTGTTAACGAGCGATCAGATGAGCCAAGCATAATAGCTGATGCAGAAAAAAACGCACATAAAGCCGTCGTAGAAAAAATTAATAAAACATTAATCGGTGACTCAAAAGAAGCCAAACAAGCGCTAATCAATTTACGCTACGACGAAAACAATCCCAAAACTATTTCTCAATTATTACAACTAAAATATGAATCAGTGTTTAAACAAGCTTTAGAAGCGAATATAGAAAATGCACAATCTGCGGAAGATGTTCGCATAAACGCAGAAAAAATACGTCAAGAACATGAAAACGATTACCTTAATGAATTGCATGATTTGATCATTGCTCATAGCATTCATACAAAAGAGATTAAAAATGAAAATGACAAAAATAACCTCATTAAGGAATTAGCCCATTTATTAAATTCAGAAAACATTAATGAAGCAATTAAAAAAGCCCAATTAGAAAAACAACGACTTGAAGACGATCAAAACTGGATCGACCGCGCGTTGCATCAGGCAATGATGTTTGCTTTAAGCTGCGGCACCACCATTGGTGGCGCCATACTATTGTTGATTGCAAAATCTTCACCCGCCTGGCTCTTTGCCACCTGTGTATTTCTTTCACCTCTCGTGGTGTTGGTCGTTACTAAAGCCAATTGGTGGCTGGGCGCAACACCTGTCGTTCACGTTATAAAGGATATCGTTCAGTTTTTCAGGATGAATGAAGAAGACAGAGAAAAAGAATATAAAAAATACAATAAAAAATGGCTTATCACATTTGCAGGTTTTAGCGTTACAGGCGGCATTGTATGGGG
>CAYUEL010000033.1:0-18284 GCA_964443025.1 uncultured Gammaproteobacteria bacterium
ATCAATCATACCAACCACGGTGCCTAATAAACCTAATAGGGGTGTGATGGTTGCGATGGTTCCTAAGGCAGATAAATACTTTTCCATGTCGTGAACCGCATGACGTCCCGCATCTTCCATGCGCGCAATCATCATGCTGGGATCGAATTGAGCTTGTTGCAACCCTGCGGCCAATACCTTGCCCAAGGGCGAATGCTTTTGAAGTGCATCGAGTTTTTGCTTGTCTAATGGTGCACGTAGCGTGAGCGCTTTATTGATCAAACCTTCGGGAAGAACGCGGTTATATTGTAGCGTCCAATAACGTTCAACGGTAATAGCCAACGCTGCAATGGAACATAAAATGATGGGCCACATCAAGAAACCACCGGCTTGAATCAGTGAAAGCATTATTCCTCCCAAATTTAGGTTTTGTCCCACCAACGTTTATACTGCTCTCGGTACGTATCAACTTCCACGCCTTGAATGCCCATTTTAACACGTATCGCACCCTGATGCGCAGTATAGTAAAGCTGTGAACCTAATTCATCATAGTTAGCCACTACATTTTTGTGTGGATGACCGTATTGACTTAAAAAACCTGCCGAGATCAGCGCATAACGCGGTGCTACAGCTTGAACAAATGCTTTTGTGGACGATGTCTTACTCCCATGATGAGGCACCACAACTACATCTGATTTTAAACTTTCAGAATATTCAGTAACCAAATGACTTTCCACTTCTTTTTTGATATCACCGGTTAAAAGTAACTGTTTATCACCTGCTTTAATCCGCAAGACGCAAGAACGATTATTGCGGTCCCAATGTTCATGATGTTCGGGGTGCAAAACTTCAAAAATGACGCCATCCCATTCCCAACGTTGCCCGCGTTGGCAAAACGGTTGGTCGGGAATAATATCAATCACCTCGCCTACTAAAATCTGATCGACAACCATCTTATTTAACAATTGTTCTGTTCCATTTCGATGATCTGCATCGCTGTGCGATATCAGTAACATATCGATTTTTTTGATCTGTTGACTATTTAAAAAAGGCAATAACACGGTATCGCCCTGAGGAAATCCTGTATCGTAAATAAGGGTATGGTGTTTTGTTTGAACTACATTCGCCAATCCCTGCCCTACATCTAGCACGGTTAACCAAAGCTCGCCTTCTTTGGGCTTCTCCATCCAGGGCATAAAAACAACAAGTAAAAAAACGGGCAAATAAGCACGTGGCGCAATGAATGCAACTGTTAGCGCGATCCATTGCCAGGGTTGTGAAATGCCAATCATGGGGCTCCAACTATAATCGCTTAACCATGATAAAAACCACCATAATAGCTCCATACTCCATGCAGATAAAATTAATAAATAATCTGCAAAAGGTAGATTTAATACAATAGCAACGTCATAAAATAGCAACGCTGGAACCACAATAAAACTCACCCACGGAATAGCCAATGTATTGGCCAAAGGCGATGTGAGTGAAAATGTATTCAGCGCCATTAAAGTTAATGGAACAATTAAGATGGATAATCGCCATTGCAATGATAATGCAGCTACGTATTTATTTTGATGCACAAATTGGCCTTGCATCAATAACAAGATCAAGGCAACACTTCCGAAGGATAAGATAAATCCCAGTTGCATTGCAGCCAATGGATCAATCAATAAAAAGAAACAAGCCGTGAATAATAAACTGAAAGCAAGATTATTTCGACGATAAGCACATAAAAACACGCAGACAATACCTAACATCACGTAAGCCCGCAGGGTGCTTAACGCCATTCCGGATAATAAAACATAGAACCCTGCTAATAATGATGAAATAATTGTCGCAACAAATTTAGCGGGCCAGACTTGATAAACACTGGTGATAAACCGTGAAATGGGATAAATCAAAAAATAAAAAACACCTAATACTAATCCCACATGCAATCCTGAAATAGCCATAAGATGCGCTGTCCCCGTTACTTTAAACACATCCCAATGGTTATCGTTCATGCCGTCACGTTCACCCGTTGCAAGGGCTAATAATAAAGGCTGCATGTTAGGATTAATATTTGCATTATATAAATATGTTTTAATTTTTTCACGGAGTTGATCATAAAAGGGTAGCGTGTTATGCGTAGATATTAATTGATGGGGTAGTTTATCGACAACATAACCACGCGCATAAACCCCCTCTTGCATGTGATACCGTTCATAATCCCTACCACCAGGATTTGCATAACCACGGATGGGTTTTAATTTCACGGTGGCATTCCATGTTTGCCCACGTTGAATATTTTTTGCCAAATCATACCAACTTAAATTGGCTTTGATATTGAGCGGTTGAATCTCCGCCAAGAAACGCTGACTTCGTTCATCAAGCTTGGGTTTTTCTAATACGGTGAATGTAACGGATAGCGGTTGTTGCCATTGCGATTCAGGTAACTTCTTGGCTTGATGTGACATTGCAAATTGCGTGATATGCAAAAAACCCAGTAATATACCTAGAATAGTTAATCGCCATAATGGACCACGCTTTGTTTTAACAATCAGTATCAGCGCAATGAATGCAATTGCACAAAGCAATATTAGCCCTTTTATGCTGGGTATGAAATAACCTGTGATAACGGCTGTAAAAAATCCTGCTAAGAAGTTCATGGTGTTATTATCTTGTTATTCTTTTGTGGTATTATCTCATAAATTGCATTATTTGCAATCAGAACTGCGGAACCCATCACAATGAAAATTTCAAAAATCTTTATTACACTCCTACTCTCCCTATCCACCCAGCTCGCCCATGCCACTTTTATGAATATGGATGGTATGATGTTCAACTTTGGTTATTGGGGGGAAGAAACCGATCGTCACGGTTTTCGTGTAGCACCTCGTTGGAATTGGGATGTCGAATGGTTGTCGGATAAACCGGTTCAACTCACCGGTTATTGGGAAGCCGGTGTGGGTTATTGGCGCAATAACACAACGGCGCCCGGTCAACATTCATCGTTATATGCGATATCGGGAAGCCCGATGTTGCAAATCTGGTTAGGAAAAGATGTTCCTCGTTATACGCGAGTATTTCTTGAGTTAGGCGTAGGTCCGGCCTATTTAACGCAAAGCAGCTTGGGTAATGCCGAACTCGGCAGTAATTGGCAATTTGAAGATAAGTTCGGGGCGGGTCTCAGTTTCCAAGATACAAAAATTCCGTTTCAATTTATTTATCGCTATTATCATTATTCCAACGCCGGCATTTGGCCACCCAACCGCGGATTAGATTTGCATACATTTGGATTCGTTTGTTTCTTTTAAGCCAGCATTCCATCTTGCAATGTCAATATCTTCTGCATTGCATTGGCCACATGAGAATCATGCGTTACAACCACAAATGCAATTTTCAATTCACGATTTAATTGAAGCATGAGATCAATCATCTGTTGAGATGTTTCGCGATCAAGATTACCCGTAGGTTCATCGGCCAATACGCATTTAGGATCAGTTACCAGCGCGCGGGCTAATGCCACACGCTGGCGTTCACCACCCGATAATTCACCTGGCTTATGATCCAAGCGATCACCCAATCCTACTCGACCTAACAAAGCCTTAGCTTTCTCAGTGCTTTTATGCACGGATGTTTCGCGCAGCAATAACGGAATCGTAACATTTTCCAACGCGGTAAATTCATTGAGTAAATGATGAAATTGATACACAAAACCTAAATGATGATTACGTAACGTGGCACGTTTATTTTCGCTTAAAGCCTGAATATTGTGTTCATCCCAATGCACTTCACCGCTATTAAACGTATCTAATCCACCCAAACAATGCAACAAGGTTGATTTACCTGAACCCGACGCGCCCATGATCGCCAACATTTCACCAGGATTAATCGAGAAATTAAGTCGATTTAAAACAATTAACTCACGTTTACCATCATGATACGATTTGGTTAGATTCGTTGCAGTTAATATGTTATTCATAACGTAATGCATCCGCTGGTTGAGTTTTTGCAGCGCGCCAAGCGGGATACAGCGTTGCCAAAAAGCTTAATCCCAATGAAATACCCGCAATCACAACGATATCTTGCCATTTTAATTCCGCAGGTAAAAAGCTAATGTAATACACATCTGCCGATAATAATTCGGTACCTAATATTATCTCTAATACATTCACGAGTTGCGTGACATTTAGTGCTAATATAATACCCAGCACAACACCTAATATCGTTCCAACAATACCAATCACACTGCCTTGAACCATAAATATACGCGTAATTGTTTTAGGTTGGGCGCCCATTGTGCGCAATATAGCAATATCAGCTTGTTTGTCGGTCACAACCATCACTAACATGGACAATATATTAAATGCAGCGACAGCAATGATTAACGTTAAAATAATAAACATCATGGTTTTTTCAAGCTTAACCGCTTCAAAAAAAGTACCATTCATGAAAGTCCAATCATAAACGCGGTATTGCCCTTGTAATCTATCAAAAAATTGACTTGCCAAATGAGGTGCATCATAAAAATCATCCAGTTTAATATTCAAGCCTGTAATACCTTCATTAAACCGCATGATTTTCTGCGCATCTTTAATATTAATATAGGCAAATGCAGCATCATAATCATAATCCACGCTAAAAATACCGCTGACAGTAAAACGTTTAAAACGTGGCACTAAACCTGCGGGCGTCAGCGATGCTTCCGGCACCACGAGCGTGACTTTATCCCCTACTGTCACATTTAAGCTATTTGCAAGCTGATCCCCTAATACCATATTAAATGAGTCGGGTTCTAGTGTATCTAAATCCCCTACAATGATATGTCGCGCTAAAAATGAGGTGGGACTTTCAAGCATCGGGTCAATACCGCTGATCGAAACAAAACGCGTCATACCGGGCGTACTGAGCATGCCTTGGGTTTCAACAAAGGGCGTTACTTCCTCAACCCCCTTCTGATCAATCAGGGCTTCGCGTGTCGATTCCCAATGTTCCATTTCATCATCAAAGCCCAGGACCAGCACATGAGGCATCATCCCTAAAATACGGCCTTTCAGTTCTTTATCAAACCCATTCATCACCGAAATAACCGTAATCAAAACAGCGACACCTAGCCCGATACCCAACATGGATATCAAAGAAATAAACGAAATAAAGTGATTACGCCGCTTGGCGCGCACATACCGAAGACCCATAAATAATGAAAGTGGCTTGAACATGGGGGGATTATAGGGGAAAAATGAGGGAGTTGTAAGGGGTTAATGGGATATACTGTAAACATAGTTTTTATCTGTATTTTCAATAGAAACAGAGTGCGAACATTGTTTAGCACCTATAATGTTACGTGGTTTTTGAGACGTTTGAAGATTTTGAACAACAGGCTGACAAGCACGGATAAGTAATCTATCAGTGTTAGTTTTGCTACCGACGCTATTCGATCTTGGCCGCGTATCTGTTATTTGGTTTTCTGGAATAATCACTTTGCTAAAACTGCTTGATCTTGGGCGTGGAGTTTTATCTGCATTATTCACATCTGGTAATGGTTTTGAGCCTACTCCAGTAGGAAGGCATTTACCATCTGGACTAGATAATTGACTGATATTGCCAGTTTCACTGTTTAGGGTTGCCCATGATTTACGAACTATCACCGGAGCTAAAGACGTTGAATCTTTAGAAATTGTTTCGCCTGTTTTAACATCTTTATCTTGATTAATATTAGAATGATTAGAAGCTTGAGAATTTGTCAGTGCAACGTCCTGATTATTATCATCCGTATCTTTTTTTGGAGTTTGATAGGAAGTATTTTCAAACACTTTTTCTTCTGTAAGCGTTGGAACTTTATCTTTCGACACAATTTCAACCAGTTCATGATCAAATTCTCTAACCTTCAAATGACGTGCCATCGTTTTTTCTTTGTAAATATTCCAGGTTTTAATCACATATTCAGCCAATGATATTAAAAACATAGAGATACCAATGGCTGCTGGTAGAACCCAAAATGCTCCACCTACTTCAGGGATAAGCCCAATTGCCATACCAAATACTACCAATGTTAATGTTTTAATGGATTTGTAAACACCTTTTTTAAAATACTTATTCAGTAATTGCCAGCCAACAACATGATTACGTGGGTCCTCATTAAATGCCGCATCATTTCTTGCGAGGATGACCATCGCCATCGAATTTTCAAGTAAATTTTCATAATCATATTTTTTACTAGTATCTTTATCATATGCTTTATCTTTTATATCTTGATTTAACTTTTCAGAATTTTTTTCTAATTTATCGATATCTTGCAAGGAGCGAGCAAATTCAAGCAAAGCCATAACCAATGAAACAGCACACATAACATAAAAAACGATTGCAAGAGATTGGTTACCAAGATCAAAGGGTGTTATGCCAACGCTGAGCGCTTTAATAAAAACAGAACCAATGCCCGTCGTTAACACAATGGTTAAAAAAGAAAGTATACGGTGCGTATTTGTCCAAGGTTTATTTGTGCCCTTTGCTTGATTAATGAGTTTTTCATATTTATCAAGTTGATCTGCTTCATCTTTGCTTTTGGCACTTATGCTTGGATTCATATTTGGATTGTTATAAATATGTTTAAGTTTTAATAATTCTAACTTTTGCATTTCGCTTTCAGTATTCGCGCGTTCTTCTTTAAGCTCATCGATGCCACCGCGTTTATCCTTTTTATTTTTTAAGAGCATATTGGTTGCAACAAACATACCTATCACAAGAGCTAGAGAAAACAAAGCATACAAGCCCACACCAAATCCAGGTACAAACTCATTTAAAAGAATCACGAGCATGAACGAACGTAATACAACACTCCACGTACGTTTAAACCAAGGAACCCTTTCTAAGCTAAAAATGGGAAGTGATTGATCGCTTTTAGTTTTCTTAGGTATAGACGGCGTATCTGGGGGTAATGAGATCTTTAGCTCTGCCAGCTCAGCTTTTAATTTATTTATATAATTTTCATTGAATTTAATATCAAGTTTTACTTTTACATAATCATCTTTAATATCATTATGTTTTTGCCAAGTGTACCATTGTTGCAAAGCTGCAAAAATTGCAAAAACAGCGCATAAAACAATCAATGGTATTGAGCATGACGTGAATGCAGAAAGGAAATCAGCATCAGCAATTTTTACTACGCCATATAAAAAGATACAAGTACTAATGGCTCTATCGGAAATCAAGGCAACAAAATGTCTTAACCAATCGATATACCAAGGTTTTTTGAATTTTTTGTCATATATTGTTCGTACTTTATCTTCTTCTATTTTTACAACTTGTTTTAAATATTCATCATACTCTTCAGCTGCTTTAACAGGAGGAATAACAACTTTCGTTCCCTTGTGTTTGTTAAGATTTAGAGCCGTACTCATTTGCCTGGTAATGGTATAAGTACCATGAGTAGAAGCATCAGTAAGATCTTTTTGCTGCGGAGTATACTGAGGGGAGGGTCTTGATGAAGATGAAGCTGAAGTTGTGCGAGGAGTCTGTGCTGAAGGAGACACACTTCGAAATTGGGTATCAATTTCCGAAGAAGCACTTGGAGCTTGCTGCATATTGACTTGTGTTGTGTCAGTACTAGGCATCTTTCTCTACTCTATCTCGTGGTATAATCATGACATATTTCCTTTGAGATTGTGTTTATGATAATACTAACTTTTTACAAATTTGTTACATTGCATAAATTTTCTAAATTAAAGGCTCCTTTGCTGAAATTATGTAAGCTAAACGACATAAAAGGAACCATCTTGCTCGGCGGCGAAGGAATTAATGGCACAATTTCCGGCCCTAAAGCGGGTATAGACGCTTTGAGGGAGTATTTTGATAAGAGCACATATTTTGCAGGCATGAACTACAAAGAATCGGGCTTTACGGAACATCCCTTTTATCGCATGAAAATTAAAATTAAAAAAGAAATTGTTACCATTGGTCGCCAAGAAGTTGACCCCTTGGCCATTTCAGGCACCTATGTAGAACCCAAAGACTGGAACACCCTCCTTCAAGACCCCGAGGTTGTGTTGGTGGATACACGCAATACCTACGAATATGACGTGGGTACGTTTAAGGGCGCGGTTAATCCCAATACCGACCATTTTCGTGAATTCCCCGACTACGTGAAAGCTAGTCTTGATCCTCAAAAACATAAAAAAGTGGCGATGTTTTGTACGGGCGGAATTCGTTGCGAGAAAGCATCAAGTTATATGCTTCAACAAGGATTTGAAAATGTTTATCATCTCAAAGGTGGTATTTTAAAATACCTTGAGGAAGTACCTGAACAAGAAAGTGTATGGCAAGGTGAATGCTTCGTGTTTGATAACCGCGTGACGGTGAATCATCAACTTCAAAAAGGAACTTATGAATTGTGTCACGCATGCCGACATCCGGTGAGTGTGGAAGATATGCAATCGGAACATTTTGTGCAAAATATCTCATGTCCGCATTGTATCGACGGCCAAACTGAACGTAATCGTGAACGTGCCATGGAACGTGCGAAACAAATTGAGTTGGCGAGAGAGCGCGGTGAACCGCATATCGGAAGGTGAAATAGGATAGGATTGTTGCAAGCTTCATTTCACGCAAACTGTTTCAACAAAAACTCTGGAACACGAGTGGCTTTGCGTCGAACGGGATCGTAACAAACTAATTTAGCTTCGCCTTGTGCATGGTAAACAGATTCATCTTCCGAAAATACATCCACTAATACTGTGAAGCTTGTGCGACCAACTTCTTTAATGTAATGTTTAAACAACAATGTTGCAGGATGCTTTATTTCGACTTTAAAATTACAGCATGTATCTACTAACATGTAATGAATATTATGTTCTGCAGCCATCACATTTTTAATCACTAAAATACGTGCTTCTGAAAAATACTCAAAATATTTAGCATTATTTACATGTCCGTATGCATCTAAGTCGCACCAGCGTACAGGAATCAGACATTCACCGATAAATTTAAGGGGTTCTTTCATAGCATACCCAATTGTAATTTTGCAGCTTCTGACATCAACGCTTGATTCCAAAGTGGCTCAAACGTCAAATCCACATCCACGCGCACAACGCCGGGCAATTGACCCAACCGCTGTTTAACATCATCCACCAACACAGGACCCATGCCACAACCAGGTGCGGTAAGTGTCATTTCAATACGAATGACAAAGGCATTGTCTTCTTGTTTCAATTCCATATTGTAAATAAGGCCTAATTCAACAATATTGACAGGAATTTCAGGGTCGAAAATCGTTGATAAGGTTTCCCAAATGGCATCGTCGTCTAATGTTCCCGGAAGCGTAAATGAATTTTGTTCAAGCAATTCAGGGTCAATCCCTAGTGCATCGGCATCGCTGCCATTTAAACGCACTAAATTACCATGTACTTGCAGTGTAAATGTTCCGCCGATTGCTTGCGTAATCATTACCTCTTCGCCTTTGCGAAGATTCACCGGAATGCCATTAGGAATTAATAAGGCATCACAAGTTCTTTGTATGGTTACAATGGTTCCGTTCATCACTATTCCGTGGTTGCAATGGATTGTTTTTGTTGCAATGCGTGCAATAACGTGTGCCACGCTAATGTTGCGCATTTCACTCGCGCGGGATATTCTTTCACGCCCGCTAATATCACCAGCTTTCCTAAACTATCATCTTGTAAACAAAATTGATCGTTAGTAACTAATTGATGAAATGTTTCAAATAATGTTTGTGCTTCATGGATGCTGCGGTTTTTTAAATGCTCGCTCATTAAAGAAGCCGATGCCAAACAAATAGCACATCCTTCGCCATCAAATTTAACATCACTGATATGATTATCATTAATGTTCATATAAACTGTAATGCGATCGCCACATAACGGATTTTTACCATGCGCATAGACATCCGCGGGATCTAATAACCCAAAATTACGAGGTCGACGACCATGTTCGATAATCACATCCTGATATAAATCACGTAAATCATTCATGCCGTAAATACCTGTTTCAAATTTACCATTGCTTTACACAATACATCAATTTCATCGAGCGTATTATACACGGCTAATGAAGCGCGTACACTGGCCGGAATTCCAAATCGTCGCATCAGTGGCATTGTACAATGATGCCCCGCACGAACTGCAACCCCTGCCCTATCTAAAATAGTTGCAACATCATGCGCATGAATGTCTTTTAACGTAAATGATGCGAGCGCAACACGATTCTGTGGCGAACCCAATAAGGTTAAATCTTCCATTTTTGTTAATGATTCTATTAAATGTTCCGTTAGTAGTTCTTCATGTTTTTTAATAAACTCAAACCCGACATTATGAATAAACTGTATCGCAGCGCTTAAACCGATTGCGCCAGCAATATTAGGCGTTCCCGCTTCAAATTTATAGGGTAATGACGCATAGGTTGTCTTAGCAAAGCTGACTTCATCAATCATGCCGCCACCGGTTTGATAAGGTGGCATCGCATCTAGCCAACGTTTTTTTCCATATAATACGCCAATTCCCGTTGGGCCGTACATTTTATGTCCAGAAAAAGCGAGAAAATCGCAATCCAATGTTTGCACATTGATAGGAACATGATGAATAGATTGTGCCGCATCGATTAACACAGGAATATTTTTTTGATGCGCTAATGCAATGATTTTTTCAATAGGATTAATGGTTCCTAATGTATTAGACACATGTACAAGTGCCACAAGACGTGTTTTATCGCTTAAAAGATTCTGATAAGCTTTTATATCCAGATCACCTGAATCAAGCATGGGAACCACTTTAAGTGTTGCACCCATTTGTTCGCAAGCCACTTGCCAAGGAACAATATTTGCATGATGTTCCATTTCAGTGATGATGATTTCATCACCGGGGTTTAAACCCATTCGGCTAAAAGAATAAGCCACTAAATTGATTGCTTCTGTGGTTCCATGTGTAAAAATAATTTCTTCAGTATGTTTGGCATTGATAAATTTTCTAACATCTTCACGGGCCTGTTCGTATAATTTATCGGCTCGTTGACTCAATGCATGAACACCGCGATGCACATTGGCATTATTAAGCGAATAAAAACATTGAAGCGCATCGATAACTGACTGAGGCTTTTGTGTTGTGGCACCGTTATCAAAATAAACCAAGGGCTTATTGTAAACTTGTTGTTGCAATGCGGGGAATTCATTGCGAATGGCCTTAATGTCCATTGGCATTCTCCTGCATATTTAATGCATCACGAAAATATTGTTGAATGCGGGGGTTTTCAATCTCATCAATCACAGCCATCAAAAACGCGTGCCGTAATAATAATTCAGCTTGATCTTTCGATAATCCTCGTGTTTGCAAATAGAACAATGCATCCGGATCTAATTGTCCTATGGTAGCACCATGGGTTGCTTTAACATCATCATGATATACTTGCAACTCGGGCTTGCTATTAATTTGAGCAAGACTTGAAAGTAATAGGTTATTATTAGTTTGTTCAGATTCAGATTTATGTGCTTGCGGATGAATCACCACGCGACCATTAAACACCGCACGTGCTTTATCGTCAATAATGCCACGGTAAAACTGTTTTGTTCGGCAATGGGGCTTCTCATGCTCCGCATTTAAATTAAACTTGACATGCTGACGATCGGCCACTTGGTATAGCCCTACCATTTCACAAGTCGAATTTGGCGCAGCATAATAAGTATTAATATTAAATGATGCTAATTTCGAACCTCGCGATAATGCATAAGATTTTACAGTAGAAAATTTTGCCTGATGAATGTGAACACCTTCTTCATGAGAAACATCCAGGTGATGATCCTGAATAATGACATGCTCAAGATAACTGTTTTCATCAGAAATAATGTCTTGAATAATATTGGCTGAATATTGTTTTTGTGTTTCAGATTGGTAATGAAATACCACAGTAACTTTACTGTTTTTTCCAATACGGATCTTATGCTTTCTTGGTTGCATTTCTTGAGTATTATCATCATTGAAAATGCAATTCATAATAATAGGTTCTGGAATAACCGTATTATCGGGAATATTTATTTCGATGTCATGATTCATGATTCGATCCATGCGTAACCTTCTTTTTCCAGCTCACTTGCTAATGATTTATCACCTGATTTAACAATTTTTCCATGAGCCAATACATGCACTTTATCAGGAACAATATAATCCAATAGACGTTGATAATGTGTTATGACAATGAATCCACGTTCTGGGCTTCGCAAAGAATTAACGCCCTTCGCAACGGTTTGTAATGCATCAATGTCTAATCCGGAATCTGTTTCATCTAATATTGAAAGCATGGGTTCCAATACCAACATCTGAAGCACTTCATTGCGTTTTTTCTCGCCACCTGAAAATCCTTCATTAACGGCACGGTATAATAATTCTTCTTTCATGTTGACTTGCTTGATTTTGGCTTTAACCTCATTAATGAAATCAAATGCATCAACTTCAGGAACACCTTGAATCTTGCGTTTTGCATTCAAGGCTGCTTTTAAAAAGCTCATGTTATTAACACCGGGTATTTCCACGGGATATTGCATTGCTAGAAATATGCCTAATAAGGCACGCTCATGCGTTTCTAAATCCAATAAATTTTGGCCGTAAAACATAATTTCGCCTTGCGTAACGGTATATCCTTCACGCCCCGCAATGACATTACCTAATGTACTTTTACCAGAACCATTCGGCCCCATAATGGCGTGAACTTCGCCTTCTTTAATATCCAGCGAAATACCTTTTAAAATTTCTTTGCCGTCTACTGAGGCATGTAAGTTTCGTATTGTTAACATAGAATTAGCCAATGCAACCCTCCAAACTGACTTCAAGTAATTTCTGTGCTTCCACTGCAAACTCCATGGGGAGTTCCTTAAATACCTGTTTGCAAAATCCATTTACAATCATGGATATTGCATTTTCCATATCCAACCCACGTTGCATGCAATAAAATAATTGATCATCGCTAATTTTACTGGTCGCCGCCTCATGACCCACTTGCGCTGTCTTGTTGCGCACTTCAATATGAGGAAATGTATGCGCGCCACATTGATCGCCAATCAGCAACGAATCACATTGTGTAAAGTTTTTTGCATGAGCCGCAGTAGGTGTAATGCGAACTAATCCGCGGTAACTGTTTTGTCCACACCCGGCGGATATCCCTTTGGAAATAATGGTACTGGATGTATGTTTTCCCATATGAATCATCTTAGTTCCCGTGTCGGCTTGTTGTTTATTATTTGTTAATGCTACGGAATAAAACTCACCTACGGAATAATCACCACGCAATATACAACTCGGGTATTTCCATGTAATGGCTGATCCCGTTTCGATTTGCGTCCAAGATATTTTAGAACGTTCACCACGGCAATCACCACGCTTGGTCACAAAATTATAAATACCGCCCTTCCCTTCTTTGTCTCCCGGATACCAATTTTGCACCGTTGAGTATTTAATCTGAGCATCTTTGAGTGCCACTAATTCTACTACTGCCGCATGCAATTGATTTTCATCACGCATGGGCGCGGTACAACCTTCAAGATAACTCACGTAGCTTCCTTCATCGGCCACAATCAATGTACGTTCAAATTGACCTGTTTTAGCCGCATTAATTCGAAAGTAAGTAGATAATTCCATGGGGCAACGCACACCTTTTGGAATATATACAAAAGATCCATCAGTAAATACAGCTGAATTTAATGATGCATAAAAATTATCTGTGTAAGGAACGACCGTTCCTAAATAACGTTTAATTAATTCTGGATGCGTTTTAACTGCTTCAGAAAAAGAGCAAAAGATCACACCTGCTTCTGCTAATTTTTCTTTGAATGTCGTCGCAACAGAAACACTATCAAATACGGCATCCACCGCAACCACACCGGCTAACATTTCACGTTCACGTAATGGAATACCTAATTTTTCATAGGTGCGAAGTAATTCAGGATCTACTTCATCCAAACTTTTAGGCGCATCTTTTTTTGATTTGGGTGCTGAATAATAACTGATGGCATTAAAATCAATGGGCGCATAATGCACATTTGACCATTTAGGTTCTTGCATTGTTAGCCAATGCCGATATGCTTGTAAACGCCAATTTAACAAAAACTCAGGTTCATTTTTTTTCGCAGATATCGCACGAATAACTGATTCATCCAAACCAGGAGGAAATGAATCGGATTCAATATCCGTCACAAAACCGTGTTGATAACCTTGTTCTGTTAATTCAATAATTTCAGCATTTGTGCTCATAGTTTATTCACCATCAGGGGTATAGTCGCTAATAATTGCGCAGGCGTAATCCTCGCAACGATGGCATTCGTGGGTTTAGGCGCCAACATATCGGCCAGGGTGATTTGCCTTAAAATATCGGTAATTCCATGGCTGATCGTTTGCCAGCTGGTACTCAGGTGGCAATGGCTCGCCTGTTCGCAGATATCATTATGTAATGCGCAGGTAGTGATGGCCAACGGCCCCTCAAGCGCTTCAATGATGTCCGTGATGGCAATGGCATCAGCAGCTTTAGCTAGCTTATAACCACCCTCAGCTCCTCTAACGGAGTTTACGAGGCCATTGGTGGCTAGGTGCTTTAAAATCTTGCTGACCGTAGGCAAAGCCAAGCCTAATTCAGCAGCCAGTTTCTTGCTACTAAACAAGGTGTTAGGTGATCGAGCCATATGGCCCAGGATCACCGTGGCATAGTCGGTTAAGCGAGTAATTCTTAGCATGGGGCTATTGTGTACCAAATCAGTCCTGAATGCAAGAGGGGTTACTTAAGGTTATAGGCAGAAGAATCCAGGTCAGAGTTCGCCTCCAGAGTGACGGAGCTTGAACTTGAGCTTGAGTTTGAGGAAGGTGCTTCAGACGACGCGGGTACAAAGCTCTTTAGAAGGGGGCTCGTTACCATTGTAGAGAAATCTTTTTCAACACTCCAGTCTAGATCGACGTATTCTTTTGAAATCGAGAAAAGCTCAGTCATTACCCCTTTAAAGCCTGGATTACTATCTGGTAATGAAACAGCAAAGCGAGCCGGTGTCGCTACAATCTCTTTGAAAAAATGAAACACACGCCTTTTCTGATATTTGCCTGAACTAAGCAGATTCCCATTTTTTAAGGTTAAATAGGTTTTTACAATAGAATACTTAAGTTGATTTTCAATGGCATTTTTATGTTCGTCACTCAATCCATTTGACAAATTTTCATTTAATGCAGGGTCATTATTTATTTCTAGAAACAACTTATCTAAATATTCCTTTTTAAATTTTTTATCGTCGTAGCTATCATCTTCAAATACAGAAAAAATGTATTCTATGGCTAAACAGCTGGCTTTAACATAGGCACTATCGACGTCACGTGTATCATTGGGGTCAAAAGAAATTTCGCGTAAGGATTTGGCGCAAATGGCTCCGGATGTTTGAATAACTCTTTTGTATTTATTCCCGACTTCGATCATTGCCTGCGTAACGCGGTTACGGGGTTCTGTAATCGGATTAAAGCCACTTTTTTCGTACTCCTTTTTAAATACATTGTTAGATATATCCTCTTTTTCTTTGGATGATAAATAAGGTGACTCAATAGCCTTTTTCAAATAATTGTCGGGTATCTTCGTATCATCCGGTATTAAACTCTTATCATACTTCCAATACAGCAATGCTAAATCGCCATACCTTAAACCATTTTTTGCTTTATCTTTAGAATGTGTTTTTGAATCAGGGTTATTATTAATAAAAACGGCAGCGAGTTTAAGATAATTTATATTAACTAAACGCTGTCTCTCCGTTTGCTGGTAAAAATTATCCATGAGAACAGAATTTAATAATTGTTGTATAAGAGATTGGTTATTACATGTTGAATTAATGATGTGCTTCTTATCTTCGGGTATGGCATTTAAAATTTCCGGAAGTTTATTGCACGCCAATATTAATTGGTCACTATCCCTTGATTGAACTAAAGACCCAATTAAATGTTCAAGCCAATTTTTTCCTTTTTCATCTACAACGATTTTTGTTTCAGTTTCATAACGAAATTTGACATCCAAATGATAATTTAATTTTACTAACTGATGAATGACCGAGTAAAGCAGTGTTGATTCAAGAGACGTATTATTATTAATGTAATTAGTCCATATTCTAATTTTTTTCCAGTGGTTATTCTCATTATTATCATAAAGCGGATCAAGATAAAAAACTCTAAGATCTTCAGGAATGTCATTAATATGATAAAACCGGTCTTCATTGCCATTAATTAGAAATTTACTCAGATCATTTGTTGTTCTAATTCCATCACATTCACCATGATAACTTTTACTTATGTTTAAAAATTCTGAATAAATTGAAGAATTATAAAATTCATCCATATCGCTACGATCATCCGATCGCGTCACTCTTTTGGTTAATCCATACCTCAGCATCCCATGCCAAATTCTTGTATGATATAATCCACTTTTTGCACCATGGAATAACATGTAATTCAGACCATCCATCTCATTGGGGTTTTTATATTTTTCTAAAAATTGACTTTTGAAACTAGCAAAAAAAGGAGTTTGGCTAAAACATTCCATTTCTTTCTTTGATTTTTGCGCCATTTTCACGGCTACGATAAGAGAGGTCCATTTAAAAATGGTATCTTTTGATTTACTATCTAATCCATTAATTAACTCACATGTTCTTTCTGAATATAAAAATTCATTTACTACTTTCTCAATATCGACATGAGCATAATACAGAGCTGCATTAGCAATATACAAAGCCAACTCCATAAATGCATCTACAAATTGAAGCTCAAATGATGATTTAGCATTACACCAGTTATTTGATTTTTCATAAAGTTTCTCAAAATGTTTTGTTCTGTCTCTGTCATCTAAATAGAAAAATGCTCCCTTATTTTTATTGAGGTTCTCTATGGATTGCTTTATATTCTGTAGATAACTAAGTCGTTCAATTTCTGGTTTATAGGCATCGCTATTAGCATATTCCCTAATTTCACTTAATAAATTTATTTCAACGTTAATACTTTTGTTTTTGTCAAAAGAAAGTTGATAATACCTAACAAGTACTTTAAAAGCATTATCACCTAAAGCTACCTGATAATTTTCATTGTCATTTTTGTACGTTATACTAAGTTTTTCTAAATCTGATATCAGGGAAATAAATTCTTCATGGGTATAACGATTTTGATCAAATTTTGCATTTAATAAACTGTATCGAATAGATCCGATAATAATGGGCATTTTTGATTTAAGTGAACAAACATTGTTCGCATCGGTTAAATCTGGAAATTTTTTATTATCGTTGATTCGCGAATGTAACAGATTACTCGCTAAGTATGCAACATTATAATTTGGTTCTTCATCTCCCCGACGTGTTATGTTTGTTTTTAGCTGATAAACGTCTTTTAAATCATTAAGACGAGATTTCAATTCTTCATTAGACTCGTACATTGGGTTAAAAAATGTGACATCCATATTTACGCTAGTTTCAAGAATGTCTTTAAGGGCTTCATCGCTCAATATATTTTTTGTGCACAAATTAATTTCGCTGTAGATGACGCCTGTAGGAAATTTCTCTTTCTTTAATGTCACGGCCAACGCCAGTGGCATGATTCTTTTTAAAAGTTTAGAATGATTTTCGTGTTCTTCAACACCCGAACCTATCAATATTCTAGCCAACCTAAGTTTTGCAATTTTATCCTTGATGCCTTCATCATCTGTTAACACAGCGGGGATTGAAGCTAAATCTTCTAAGAGTTTTTTATAGAAACTGGTTCTTATATCCAGAGGAACGGCTTTAAACGCCTGGGCAAAGTTATTGACCATATCCTCATCAAGCAATTCTGCCATTGTATCTCGGTGTGTTAAGAAAGCCCAGGAAAGCCAATCAGGATTATCGCGCTTCAGTAAAAGATCTTTATTTAAAAATAGTTTATTTAATTTTTTTACGATATTTAAAATGAAATTTAATTTTTCTTTAGTAGGTACGTCTTGAGACTGACTAGATAAATACAGAACAGGATTATCATCATGCAATATCATCGAATGAACTTTCTCAGGAAAATCAGCTAATCGAGGAGGCTCATTTCCCGAGGGGGAAACCTTATCCATAAATTGAATCGCCGTTCCCGAAACGACCAAATACATTCTAAAAACTCGTGCACAAATATCTTTAGTATCATCTTCACTTAACGATTGATCTTTTATAGCCAATTGTATTAACCACAACATCCGTTTTTTGACCTGATGTGAATCTTCTTCATCTGCTCGTTTAATAATTTCTTTAAACTTATCTGGATTGTGTCTTATCAAGGCTTTCCATAAATCCGTTTGAAAAACACCGA